>CAZSGW010000003.1:0-81486 GCA_964606775.1 Candidatus Woesearchaeota archaeon | reverse complement strand
ACCTCCTGTTGTACTCCAAGAACTTCCATCATAAACATACACATCATCTGAGCCATAGTTAGCAACATATAATTTACCATCATAAACAGCTAAACCATAAGGAGTAGTACCAACACCTCCTGTTGTACTCCAAGAACTTCCATCATAAACATACACATCATCTGAGCCACGATTAGAAACATACAACTTTCCATCATAAACAGCTAAACTATAAGGGTCAGTACCTACATCTCCTGACTTATTCCAAGAACTTCCATTACCTAAAACCTCAAAGATATAATCATCATCGTATTCTTTCAAGGAATAACTACCCTTGGTTATTATTCCTTGAGGAGGTCCTAAAATATCATTAGCATTAACCCATACACTCACTGAAAAAGAATTAGTTAAATCTAAACTTTCATCATCTGCAATTTCAACATAATCATCAACACCATCAAAATCTAAAGCAGAACCTCTCTTTCCAGTTGTAATACTCGAGCTATCAAAACCAGTTCCTTTAAATTCTGCAAAATGACTATAACTTGAATTATCATAAATTCCAGTTGTATTATAATAATCTCCCATTGTCCAATAACCAACCAAACTTCTATTCCAATCAAACCATGCTGAAGTTTCTGAATCATCTGTTATAGTTGTATTCAAAGTAACATAATCATTACCTGTAGAAGAACCATCTGTTGGCGTAGGAGAAATAAAAGAAATCAAAGGAGCGACAGAATCATAATTAATAAATTGGAACAAATAAGCATTCCCATCATCACTACCGAAATCATTACGCCCAATATAGACGCTATTACCTGCAACCGCAGGAGAGGATTGTGTAAGCCCTAAAGAATACGTTCCAATTAAATTTGAAACATCCGAAGCGTCCAATTGATACAATTTTTTATCATTGCTTCCAAAATAGACATAATTATCCGTAACTGCGGGAGAACTAATAATCTGTCCTCCTGTTTCATAACTTGCAATTAAATTTGAGACATTTGAAGCATCTAATTGATATAATTTACGATCTTCACTCGAGACATAAACATAACCATTGGCTACTGCTGGAGAATTAACATCTCCTCCTGTTTCATAACTTGCAATTAAATTTGAGACATTTGAAGCATCTAATTGATATAATTTACGATCATCACTTCCAACATAAACGTAACCATTAGCTACTGCAGGTGAAGAAGTATAAACATCATCTTCAGTTGAATAACTTGCAATTTCATGAGAAATATTTGAAGCATTCAATTGGTACAATTTATCAACATAATCTGAACCTACATAAACATAACCATTAGCTACTGCAGGTGAAGACCTAACTCTTGCACTGGCAGTAAAACTAAAAACTTCTTGGGAAACATTTGAAGCATTCAATTGATAAATTTTACCATCTTCACAACCAATATAAACATACTCTCCGCTAACAGCGGGTGAAGACCAATAAAAAGTATCCCCTCCAGTAAAAGTAGTGATTAGTTGGGAAACATCTGAAGCATTAAACTGATACAATTTATTATCATTAGCACCAATATAAACATAACCATTAGCTACTGCAGGTGAAGAATGATAAACATCTGTACCAAGATTATAACGCGCAATTTCTTGTGTGACATTTGAAGCATTTAATTGATAAAATTTATTGTCCCAACTAGCAACATAAACATAACCATTAGATACTGCAGGGGAAGAAGATATTTGATCTCCCACAAGAAACTTATTAACTGTTGCTGTAGAAATATTGCTAACTCCCAAAGCAGAAGTATAACTAGTATGATTCAATTGTCTACCAAACATAGGCCACTCACTATTGCTAGAAGGATTTGAATCTCCAAGTATAAAAGAATTCATTAACACAATTAAAAAAACACTTAAAACTAAAACAAAAACTACTAACCCTCTTTTCATAAAAATTATATGAAAACAACTTTTTTAAAGATTTACTTTACGACTTCCTTGTTTTCTTAAATCCTGGAACCCATCTAATCTTTCTTCGATTCAACAATAAATTTTTTCTACACTTAGAAGAACAAAGATGTTTAATAGTCCCATCACTCTTCACTAATGTAACTCCCTTATGCAAATCATAATCTTTTCCACATAAACTACACTTAGACATTTTTATTCCCCCTATAATTTGAAACATGCAAAGTATACTCTGGATTTTTTGAATTAACAACTTCATTTAAAGAAATCTTTGTAATTCCTAAAACATTATAATTTTCAAAATAATCAAATCTCAAGCTATCTGCATCCTTTTCAGAAAGCCCTCTAACTTCTACAACCTTTTCCTTTGAATTATTTAAAATACTTTTAACTTCTTCAGCAATATTCTCTAATTTCTCCATTATGAATACGCTCCCTTTGTTACTTTAGATTTAACTCTTCTTGCTTCAATTTCTGTCTCTCTCAGCATTAAAGTATCTCCAACTCTTATCGGACCTTTAACATTCCTTCTCATTGATCTTCCCTCGTCTCTTCCTTCCTGAACCAAACATTTAACCTGTGTAATCTCTCCTCTAAAACCAGTTCTACCTACTAACTCTTCAACAATCGCAGAGACAGCTCCCTCTGAAACAATCTTATCTCCACCTTTGCTTCCTTGCTGTTTAGTTTCTTTTTTCTTTTGTGTCTTTGCCATTTTAGAATTACTTCAGGCTTGCAATATCTGACTCAGCATCGCCCGCATCGATAACAACTACCGAAGAGGCAGAAACAGGTAAACCAGCTGCAATACCCAATTTTTGTTTATTATCTACTTCTTGACACTTAACATCTTTTTCCTTACATAACAAAGGAATGTGATGAACTATTTCCTTAGGCTCAACATCTGAAGCATAAACAACTAACTTAGCAGTACCTCTCTCGACCGCTTTAGTAACTTCATTAGTTCCCTTTTCTATCTTTCCTGTCTTCTTTGCTTTATCAATAATTGTATATATGTCTGCCATCGTAATATTTAGAACGTTAAATCCTCACCTAACGCTCATCGGATAGACTACAAAGAAAAAATTGCTTTATAAATGTTTCTCATTTCCAAATAACTTCAACATCATCGGTCCTCTCACGAGGATGAATATCAACTTTATCCAATTCCTTAGATGAAAAAATATTCGCCTTTTTCTTATACATAATCTCCCCCAAAAAAGCAATCATACTCGCATTATCAACAAGTAAACTTCGAGGAGGACAAAAGAATTTAGCGCCTCGTTCTTCACACATTACTTTAGCCATTTCTTGTAAACGAGAATTACATGCAACGCCTCCGCCTAAAAGAAGTTCTTTCTTTCCAGTATGTGCCAAAGCTCTCTCAGCAGTTTCAATAAGCATTGCAAAAACAACCTCTTGCAAAGAATAAGCCAAATCACTCAATTTATATCCCTTAGATTCCAACTTCTGTTTCAAATTAGTTAAAATCCCCGAAAGTGCAACATCCATTCCTTTAACCTTATAAGGAAGTTCAACTAAATTTTTTCCTTCTTTGGCAAGTTTCTCAATCACTGGACCACCAGGAAAACCAATTCCAGCATAACGAGCAAAATTATCAATAAAATTTCCAACTCCAATGTCCAAAGTCTCACCAAAAACTCTGTACTTTCCAGCCTCATAAGCAATAACCTGCGTGTTAGCACCAGAAGCATAAAGCATAACAGGGTCCTTCGCTCCAGTAATTTTACCAATTTCAAGATGAGCAACGCAATGATTCACCCCAACAATCGGTTTATTCAATCTTTCAGATAACTCCTTAGCAAAATTCATCCCTTCCAATAAACACGGGGCTAAACCAGGTCCCTGAGAAAAAGCCACAACATCAATCTCTTCTTCTTTAATTTCAGCTTCATCCAAAGCCTCAAAATAAATTTCATTCTTATTTTCAAAATGATGTTTTGCAACTTCTGTCGGAATCATGCCTCCTTCTTCCGTGGTAAAACTTCGTTTAACATTAGACAAAACTTTCCCCTTTTTAACAATTCCAACACCAAAAGTATGTGCCGTTGATTCAATCCCTAAAACTATTATTTTATCCATGAAAATTTAAAATAGGATGATTATTTAAAACCAACGTACTGCATATAAAACGTTGCGAATAGAAGCAGGAATTTTGAATTTCCCGGAAAGATGATTAGAGAAGGGGTTTGGTTTTAGAAGAAAGTAAGCAATGTTTTATTATGCATTGTTAGGCACTTTTTATTATTGTTCTTTGAGTTTTTTAACAGCTTTTTCTAATCATGCATTGAATCATCCAATTCCAGACTTTTCTTAACAATTTCTTAACATTAATTTAACATAAAATTAACATTCATGGAATAACTTTGTAATAGTTCTTCATTGTCTAACTTTAAAATTTAAAGCTATGAGTTTTGATAATCATTTAAATAACAAAAAAGGAGATCCAAGGCCTTCGACATTTTGGAATAATTCTGATGCTCCTTTGAGGAGGGTTTTAACTCCTAAGCATAAAGATCATTATGATATCCAGTACAAAGACTCTTTTGGAAATGTTCAAGCTCGAATGGATGGCTTGGCTCCCAAGGAAATAGAGATATTAAAAACCTTTAAAAAATTTTAGCTCTTTTAAACTACAATGAATAAAAACAAATGTGTTCGTTGTGGTAAGAAAGCAGCTTCAATTTCTTGGAAAACAATAAATAGGAACACTTCAAATCCTGGGGTTGTTCCAGAACCTCTTTGTGAAGTTTGTTCTTTTAGAGAAACGTGGCTACATTCTAAAGAATGTTTAGAAACATATTTAGATTCATTTGTTGAAAGATTAAATAAATATCAAAGTCTTAGCAAAAAGGAGTTGGATTTCCTTAAAGTTGTAAAAAAAGAAATGCCTGAAATGGTTGAAGAATTCCCTGTTCTTTTTAATGAACTAAACAAAAATTAATCTTTCTGTTTTAAGACAGACTGGTTTGAGGTATAAATTGTGCCTAACGTACTGCATATAAAACGTTGCGAATAGAAGCAGGAATTTTGAATTTCCCGGAAAGATGATTAGAGAAGGGGTTTGGTTTTAGAAGAAAGTAAGCAATGTTTTATTATGCATTGTTAGGCACTTTTTATTTTTATATCTCAACATTTTTAAAGATAAAATTGTTAATTATCCCATGATGCAATTATACCTATTAAATATAGTAACTGCAATAATTGTTTTTGTAATAAGTTTTTTTATAACAAAGAAAAAAAGAATTTTGGGAATTTTATTGATTCCTTTATTGTATCTGAGTCAAAATTTATATGTTTTTTTAACTAAATATAGCCCTGTCCAAAATGCAATAATAGATGCTACTTCAAAATATGTTAAAACTAATTTTTTCTTAGGAGTAGGATTATTTTTGTTGATTGAAATAATATTGATTTTGATTAGTCGCAAGAAAAAATTAAAAGACAATATTCCAAATTAATCTTTTACACATCTTACATTTAAACCATAATCTTTAGTAAACTTATCTCTTTTAATATAGTCTGAATTATTATAAAAGAGACGATAAATAGATGAATTACTACTATCTGTACTTGTCCAAAAAACTGCATCATGTCCATTATTTTTCCAAGAATAACTACAATCAGGACAACTAGGACTAAGATAAGTTGATCTATAACCTTCTGCAATTGTAGCAAACCCTGTACTATTTGTTCCATCCATTGATTCAGACATCAAACTTTCCACTTCTAAAAGTTCACGATATCCATATTTCTCCAGCTCTAAAGAACCCATTCCCATAAAAGATTCAAGTTCCTTCCATTCAGCATCGCTTGGAACATGCCATCCTGTTGGACAAACTCCTTGAATATTGCTAGGATTTAAATTACTGCCTGGTGCACCATTCATAACTGCTGCCCAAGTATAAAAAGCTCCTGTTTTATTTTTATTTTGTTTGTCTTCATAAAGCCAAAAATAATATTTAGAAGTATAATTTCCTTTATTCCTAATAAAATGACATCCATCTAAATCACAATATTGATTTCCACTAGGGATAGGAGTCCCATCTGCATAAGATGTTGCTTTTAGATTGCTTACCATCCATTCCTGATTCCCAACAATAATTGTTTCATAAGTATTCCCATTATAATCTGTTACTCCATTACCATAAACAATCTCTCTTTCAACACTAATATAATCTACTTTAGTTTTAATGTCTGAACCATCTGAATTACTGGCAGTCAATGAAACAGAATATATGCCAAAAGAATTATATGTATGAGATGGATTTTGTAATGAAGAAGTCTTACCATCTCCAAAATCCCATAACCAGTTTGTAGGAGTGTTTGTAGATTGATCTGTAAAATTAATTGACTCTCCCTTTGTTATTGTTGTCTTATTAGCAGTGAAGTTTGCTACTGGAATTTTAAGAGGTAAATCACTACAATAATTAGTTCCAAAGATGATATTTGATTTTGCATAAAGTATTTCTATATGAGAACATTCATCATCTCCACTTAATAAATCACAAGGATAATTTACAACAAAATAAAATTTAGCTGTATCAATATAAGAATTATTTAAACTCCAAACTTCTTGAGCTTTATTTTTCAATAAACTTTTTACTTTATCATTAATAAAATTTTTGGAACAATCAATTGCAAAATCTTTCACAGAAGTATTCATATAAGTTTGACCATTAGCAACAAAAGTAATATAACTTATAATTATTTCTTTAATGCTTTTTTTAGTTGTTTTGAGATGTTCATAATAATCTGTTATTTCTGACATGGTTTTACAATATGTAACAGAATTATTATTTATTTCAATTATATCGGAAGTTAAAAATTTATCGACTTCATGCACATTTTCAATAACATCTAATTGAAGTTTTGTAATCCCAACGAGAAAAACAATTGCAGCAATTGTTAATGTTATTACTTCGTCTGATTCTTCAATATCTACAATATCATTTAAGGATTTTGTATTTGACAAAGAATCAAGATAGGATTTTATTTCTAAAGGGGTTCCGCTGAGATAACAAGATTCATATCTTCTTTCAGGATCATAAATATAAATATGAGACTTTCCCTCACGATTATAATAATTAATATCTAAATTTTTTATTTGATTATTGCTCTCATTAAAAAATTTTAGATCATATTTTATTACGGTATCTTGGCAAACTGAATTATCAGTTATTATAATACTATCATTAAAATTCATTGTTCCTACATCTCCTTCAATATCCACATTAATTATATTGCCAATTTCAGTTTGTTCTTGTTCTGAAATTTCTTCAAAATCCTTATCTTTTTTACAAGATTGATTTATAATAAAAAGTCCAATAAGAACAATTCCCAAAAGAGTAATTATTTTTTTCATAATCTTAATTTTATAGTTTATACACAAAATTAAAGAATATTTTATAAAATTAAAAATTATTTTCTTAATTTTCAGATTTTTAATTAAAAATTTGGTTATGGCATACAAAACATGGAAAATCGTTTCCTTTTTGCTTTCTTGTGGAATAGGTGTTGTAATAAATCCAGCAACATTTGGAATAGGTCTTTCGGGAAATATAACCTTAAACATCATAATTAGAGCAGGAATGATAATAGTAATCTATTTTATTTTATCTCGTTTAGGAAAATCAAAAGCTAAGTAAAGAAATCTTTTATTTTATCTGCTAAATTTTCAAAAAAATCTGCGAACTTTTTATTTTTGAAAAAGTCAAAAGTCCATGCAATAATCAATAATAAAACACCTATTAAAAATATTATTCCATAGATTATTAATAAAGGACAGCAATCTAAAAATCCCATTATTTAACAAAAGAATCTTTCAATTAAATACTTTTCTTAACAATTTCTTAACATTAATTTAACATAAAATTAACATTCATGGAATAACTTTGTAATAGTTCTTCATTGTCTAACTTAAAAAAAAGGGGGTTGTCATGTCAGATTATAAAGGTTCTCAAGGAAAAAGTAAAGGGAAAGCAGATTACATAAAAATCTTTCCTAATGGAGATAAACTAAGTGTCCACGCTCCAGAGGGGATTATTACTGGGGCTAAATTCAATGAAAATCCAATAAACAATTATCAAGCTTCCATGTTTGATCTTCGTGAAGGAAAAGTCACGAAAAATACTGGAGGTCAATGGTAAAAATTAAGAGAGGAGTTTTATCTCCTCTTTTTTTACTTTTTGTTTCTTTTGGTTGATTTTGTTTATTAAAAAAATATCTTTTTCATCCTGATAATAAATAAGTGTATGGGTAGCAGTCATTTTCTTACTTTTAATCTCAATCATTTCAAATATAGAATACCATCGATATTCTTCGGGAGAGAGTTCATCAAATCCCTCATCCCAGTCTTCTACTACCTGAAAATTTTTGCCTTTAATTAATAAAGTATCTCCTTTCTCAATTTCATTCAATTCCATACACTCTCCAACAAATCCAAATTAATTAATCTTTCTGTTTTAAGACAGACTGGTTTGAGGTATAAATTGTGCCTAACATGTATAAATAAAAAATCGTTTTAATGTTTTTTATTTATTGTTGGTTTTTTTGTCACATCAATAAAATATAATAATAAATATAAATAGTTTTTCTTAGTAAAATTATGGAACACATACCAAATTTATACTGGCATAAAAATAGAGAAGTTTTTCTTCCAGATATTAAACCAATAAAAAACTGGCAAACAGGAATTAAAGATTTTTACAAAAACAAAGGAAAAGAAAAAATAGAAGAGATGGCAGAAAAACTTTCAAATTCATTAGAAGACATGATGGGAAAACCAGAAATAAAATTAAGATGGGACAATAAAAACGGTTTAGACGGAATCTCTCTTGGAACTCATCCAGGAATATATTTTGAAAACGAAGAATGGCACGAACATAATTTAGGAACTAAAACTTCTCAAACAGCAATGACAATAATCCTCAATTATTACAAGGAATTATCAAAATACACAAAATAAAATTAATTAAAAAATAAAAACAAAAAAATTAAACTAAGAAAATTTACCTTTTCTTTTTCTTAGTAGTTTTCTTCTTTGCTGTTTTTTTCTTAGTAGTTTTTTTCTTTGCAGCTTTTTTCTTAGTGGCTTTCTTTTTCTTCTTTCCACCTCTAGCCATCACAGCCTCACAAACATTTCCTTTACCATCAACATAGTAAAGATGTCCCGGTTTTCTATTAACAGCATTCTTAACAATAACTTTTCCCATTTCAATCACCTCCTTTCAATATTTTTAGTCAAAAGCATTTTGACCTAATATAAGTTAATCTTTATTCTTTTTAAATGTTTTCTCACCGACGAGAGATAAAATTTCTCCTCGATATTTTTTATTTATCGGAACTTCCAAAAGTTTTTCAGAATTTTTTCCCGAAAACACACACAAACTAAAAGGTTTAACAATCTTCTTATCAACAATTTTATTATGCCCATCTAACCACAAAGCAAGGAAGGGATAAAAAACAAAAAAGGAATGTATCGCACAATTTTTCCATTCAAATAAAAGAGCTTTAGCTTTTTTCCGACGAGAAAACATCAACCCCTTAAATTTACCAAATAAAGATAATTTCTTAACTGGATTAACCTCAATAACCTTTGAACCTTTTTTTATTTTCATAACAACAATAGATAAAAAGGATTTATAATCTTAATTAAAATGGAAAAGAAAATCTACGGGTTTGAAATACATGATAACGACAATTCGTTAAACGACAATGGATTCATGTTATACACAATTAAAGAAAATTTTTTAACCCCTGTAATAGAAAAATTTGAAAGAGGATTTGGAACTTTATTCAAATTCGAGGAAATGATCAAATGTTTAAAATACAACCGAATCAAAACACTTCACACCTATCAACCACATAATTGTGAAACAGTTTGTTCAGCACCATACGAAATAAATACAGATTATGAATTTGAACTTTGTCAATTTGATGGAAAATGGAATAGATTCAACCATTACGAAATTCATCCTTCCGAAACAGAAGAAAAAATATTCAAAGAAAATAAAATAGAATTAGTATCTTTAACTAAAAAAGAAATATCCAAACTTGAAAGAAATCTAAAATTCCAATACTAAATTCCAAACCAACTTCTTTTTTTCTCTCGACCTTCTTTTTTAGCAAGATAAGTCTGATAATGTAAATTCACATTTTTCTCAGTAACCCAATTATGATGTCTAAATCCTCCTCCAAAAGTTTGAGGAATATGCATCAACTCATGAATAATCGTCTTAACTTTATCTTCATCAGAAAGCTTCTCAAATCGAGGGCACAAAAACTCTAAAGAATAATGAGCCTCAACTCCAATAGTCATCTGCATAACCTTTCCAAGAGCATGACAACGAGCAATAGTTCCCCGAGAAGAACTCCCAAAACTCCTAAAACATTTAACACGAGACATATCTATATGAGGAAATAATAAATTAGAAATCTCGTCCGCAATAATTTGTAAATCCTCTGCAACTTCATATTTCATAAACAAAAAACTAAAAATATCTTTAAATAGTTTATTTACTTCCAAAAGATATGATAAAAAACATGGACAAAAACATTTTCTCAATAGAACTAACACACTTTGGATCAAGGGTTTATCTAATGAAAAACAAAGGAATATTAATTGACACAAGCTCAAAAGAAAACCAAGAAGAATTAATTGAATCACTTGAAGAATTAAATACCAAACCCTCAGAGATAAAAACAATCATTCTAACCCACAATCACTGGGACCATGTCGGAAACACTGAAATTTTCAAAAATGCAAAAATCTACGGAAATAAAAAAGACTTCGAAGATGATAACATCCAAGACATAAAAAAATTACAAGGAGATACTTTTGAAATAATCGAAGCCCCAGGCCACACACCTGGAAGCACATGTATTTTACTAAAAGAAAATAAAATTCTATTCTCAGGAGACGTTTTATTTCATAATGGAATAGGAAGAACTGACTTTAAAGAAAGTTCACCAAAAGACATGGGAAAATCTTTAGAAAAACTAGACAAAGTAGAATATAATTTATTATGTCCTGGACACTAACTCAACTTTCTTAATCTTTGAAGTAAATCCCGAAACAATTTTGACAGGCTTTCCAAAATATTTTTTCAAAAATTTCTCTAAAGCATTATTTGCTTTATTATCAATCGGCTTCTCTTTTAACCAAACCTCATAATAATCGCCCTTAGTAAAAATCTTTTTCGAAGATTTTTCGGGGTACGCCTCTGGTGCTTCAGAAATTTTTTCAATTTTCTCCTGAGAACTCCCAGGATGCAACTTAATCTTCATCTTCTTCATCTTCAGGAATAAAATGTTTTCCCTTCTTAAAAACGTTCTTTATATAATTCTCGACATCTTCAATTTTTTCGAATCTATATTTTTCATTATATTCATTATGAAAAGGGCAAACATCCACATTAAATTCCTTACAAATATTAGGACGTTTAATTTCAGGATTGTTCGTGAATTCTTCATGAACAGAACACTTGCCATCTTCATTAACATATTTACAAGGAGTTATAAATTCCAAATTCCACGTTCCATCGTCTTCAACATAAACAGCAACTTTCTCATGTAGAACATACCACTTAATATCCTCGAAATCTTCTTCATCCTCAGGACAATCAATTTCCAAAGCAACATATTTACAACACAAACCAGAACAAGCATCACAATTCTTTTTTTCCATTGCAACATCAATTAAAATTCTTTTTTAAAACTACCTATCTTCCGGTCTCTTATACGTCCTTCCCAGAGCAGAATAAATTTCTTTTTCGGTTTTTCCAGCAATTCTTTTCTTCCCTTTAAACAATCCATGATTTGTTAAATGAAATCCTTTTTCCTTTGCAATTTTTCTTAATCCAATGGCAGCCCCTTTTTCAGAAGAATAAGCTAACAAAGCAGCACCCCATTCTTCAGGAATTGTATAATATAATTCAACTTTAACTCCTTCAATTTTCCAAGTTGACTCATGTTCTCCGCCCTCAAGTCTCCTGCCTTTTGTTTTCAAAAAATCTTCCAATTTTTCTTTGTCCTTGGGAATTAAAACAAAATCAATATCCAAAGGATTTTCAACTTTTCTACGAATACTTCCTGCAAGCTTAATCTTTTTACAATACGGCTTCAAAAATTTTTCCAATTTCTTTGCAAGCTTCACCACTTCATTCATCTTCAGTAAAAGAATTAAGAATTATTAAATCTAACGAGTAATAATCTCTAAAGCATCCCTATGTTTCAAAACATAATCTTTACCCAAAGCCATCTTACTTCTTGCATTAATAGCTTTAATAAAATTCTTCCCAAAATCAGTATGCAAATAATAAGCAAAATCTAAAGCTGTTGAACCATTAGGCAACAAGAAACAATCAGGTAAAATATTCCCTTTGCTATCTCCCAGTTTATTTGCAGAAGCGGGAAAAACAGCAACATAATCCAAAATATCAAACACCGCAGCATTCAAAACTTTCTGAACTCCCGTCCCAAACTCAAATTTATCTAAAACCTTTTCTTTAATCTTATTCAAAGCTTCTTTCTGTTTTTCTCCCAAATCTTTGCCTTCTTTAGAGGGTACACCTTGAGGTGCCAAAATCTTAAAATCTCTTTCACCTGGAACATACTCAATCAAACCGGACTTGGTAGCCTGTCTAAGAGCTAATTCAGAATCAGCAGAACACGGAACAACCAAATAATCCTTAAACATTTCTTTCAACTTATTATAATTCTCCTCTCCCTTATCAGAATCAATCTTATTCGCAGCTATAATCATCGGCTTTGAAATTTTTCTCAACCAAGAAGCAAAACTTCTAACCTGTTCATTACTCCAAGAAGTAGGTTTCTCAGGAAGATTCAATTTTAATAAAACATCTTTAACGTGATTTTCATTAACCTTTAATCCAGAAAATTGTTTAACAACTGCCTCAGAAAATTTACTTCCTTCCATTTCAACTTTACGTGCAAAGGTATTCCAAACCTTCATCAAAATATTATAATACCAAGTATCTAATTCATTCTCCAAGAAAACAACATCTTCATGAACTTCATAAGCCTCCCCCTCTTCCAACAATTTACCTTCGGCATTTGTCGTTCCAGAACAATCCACAATTTGCACAAAAACATCCGCTTCTCTCAAATCGTCCAAGAATTGATTTCCCAATCCTTTTCCTTCTGAAGCACCAGGAACTAAACCCGCAACATCCATCAATTCAACAGGAACAAAACGATTATGATTTATACAAAATCCTTTCGAGGGATTGCATTGAGTATTAAATTCTTTGTCTATACAATCAACTTTTACATAACCAACTCCATGATTTGCCTTAATTGTAGTAAAGGCATACGAAGCTATTTCAACTTCCGCCAAAGTTGCAGCTTTAAAAAAAGTTGACTTTCCTACCGACGGCTTTCCTACAAGTCCCAATAACATAATAATCCCACCTCAAAAACCTTTAAATATCTTATTAGACAATTTTCTACATGAGCCTGTAGCTCAGTCTGGTCAGAGCGCTGGTCTTATATGACTGCGATCCTCTGCTTCGGATTGTTGATTTCATAGACTCTGAGTCTAAGAAAGCCAGAGGCCCACGGTTCAAATCCGTGCAGGCTCATAACCTTTATAAAAAACAAAAACTAAAATACTAAGAGGTAAAATGATAAATATCTTAAACGTTCCAAAAGAACAACTTCCAGGAAAGATAATCTTCCAATCAATAATTCTTGTACTTTGCATAGCAGTTTTAAGTGGCTTCTTTCAAAAATTCAAATTGACAAAATGGATTACTCCAAAAGCAATGGTCTGGGGAGCACTAATACTCATGACATTCTTCATAATAAAAAATGTATACGCGATTCTAAGCATTTAACTAAAATTTATAAATAAAAAATTACAGCAACAACGTAATGAATATTCCCGAAGAACATCTATAATACTCGCAATAATCTTCTTTCCAGTATTTGAAATACAATGCTCTTAGTTGGCGTAGATTTCAATAAATAACGAGGAAATTATTCTTTAGTTAAGAGAATTCCCGAGAGCGGACATTTTTAATTTTAGTTCCAATCTTAATATGGATTACTTTAATAGTTTTAACAATAATCGTAACATATAAAATTTTCAAAAAACCAAACTATTTTTTTAATTTTATTAAATCCCTCACAATTAAAATAAAGATAATTATCAAAACAAAGATGGATAAAAAATTATAAGAGATTGCTTTCTGAAAATCCCCTTTTAGTAAACAAGAGATTCCTCGAGTAATTCCAACAGAATAACAATAATCTCCAAAAATTTTAGAACAAATTGAAAAATCATGAGTTTTCTCAACAATACTTAAAGGTAGAACTGCAAGTAAAATTAAAACAATTAAAAAAACAAATACCCTGCTCGGATAAGATAAAGTCAATAATTTAGAAATAAATTTTTTTATTTTTCTACCCATTCAACACCTTGAAACTCATGTTTTGTAGCGATTAAAATCACATCTATTAATGCCCAGATTCCACACCCTCCAAGCGTAAGAAGTTTAAGAACACCCAATCCTACATGGCCCATAACAAACCTATCGACTCCCAAACCTCCAAGAAAAATAGACAAAATTAAACAAGTAACCCAATTAACTTTTTTCTTTTCAGAATGATGGTGGTGGTGGTGATGAACTGTCTCTTTAACCATAAAAAAAACAAGGAGAATATCTTTATAAAGTTTTCCGAGATTAAGTCATAGTTACTTTTAAAAAGCAAATTCTTCTTTAACAATTAAGCCCCGATAGTACAGAGGCCAAGTATACTGCCCTTTCAAGGCAGTGACCCGGGTTCGAATCCCGGTCGGGGCGTTATATTTTTATACCTCTCTTACCTCAATATATAACATGGCATTAGGGGTTACATTATTGGTCGTCTGCATTTTAGTTATTGCAATTTGGTTAATAGTAGAATTTAAGAGATTCAACCATAAAATTTTTGCATTCATATTAATCGGCTTAATTCTATTTACTTACTTTGGCTTCGCATCTTCAATTAAAGGAAAAGAAATAAATTTCACCTCAATCGACGGAATTAAAGAAGCAGGGGGATTATATATAGCTTGGCTAGGAAACGCATTCAATAATGTGAAGACAATAACAGCGAACGCAATAAACATGAACTGGAACACAAAAAACTCCACAAAAGAAGATTATTCGTAATATTTATAAAGTAAATTGAATATAATATAATAATGGCAAAGAAAAAGAGTGTGAAGAAAAAGACTGCTGTAAAAAAAAATACTTCTAAAAAGAAAGCAGTAAAGAAAAAAACAACAAAAAAGAAAACTACTAAGAAAAAATCTCAAAATAAAAAAACAACTCGAAAAGGATATACAAAAAAGAAATTCAAATTTGTTCTGAGCAATCTAATTTTCTTTGCAATTTTAACTCTGGTCTCATATATGATTTATTCAGTTGCAGAAACTTACCAAGAACTATTCATGTTCCTATCAATAATTTTGGGAGCAATAAGTGTTACATTCTTATTAACACTCCTAATCTTTTTATTTTTAAAAAAATCTAAAAAATAAGCCTGTGCCGAGGCTCTCACTCTACTCGTCCAAGCCTCTTTTCTTTTACAAAATTCTTCAACAAACAATTTTCAAAAACAGATTAAGCCTGTGCCGAGGCTCGAACTCGGGACCTCTGCATTACCAATGCAGTGCTCTAACCAACTGAGCTACACAGACCTTCTTTTTCAAGATGACATAATTTTATAAATCCTTTTCCTCTGGTTTTGAAATGGAAAGTAATCTCAAAAAATTAAAACAAAATTATTCAGAAATTCAAAAAAAATATGAACTTCCAGAATTCAATGACTTAAATAAGGAGTTCGGAATAGAAAAACTATCCAAAAACGAAACAGACTTTCTACTAAGAAATATAAGAAAGATAATTTCAGAAACGATGGAAAATTTCATCTCATTTGTTGAATTAATTTTAAATCCTGTTAATGCTCCCCTGTTCTTATATTCTTTCATAAAATGCCTTTCAGAAGAAGAGAAAAAAACTTTCCAAGAAATCCACTCCAAAATAACTAAATTCGAAATAGAATCGATGAAATTAATAATTTATGATGAAAAGCAAGAGGCGGAATTCATTAAAAATTCTCTAGAACTATGGAACAATATTAAAACTGAATTTGTAAAAGTTGTAGAAAACGTAGAAAAAAAGATGGACATAAAAACAGAAAAAAGTAAAAGAAACTATTTTGGCTAAAATTTCTCAAAAATTTTCTCTAAACAAATCTCAAAAACTGCAACAGGCATTTTGATTTTCCAATTCTTCAAAACCTTAGGATGAACTTCACCCAGATGCCCTATAACACACTCTCCAATTTTTATCTCTGCAACTCTCCCATCAATAAAATGACTGGGAACATTCTCGCATCCAGCAAACTCAAACTTTAAGCCTGCCATTTTCTCAAAATATAATAAAACTTGTTTTATATCAGTAAAATTTCCAGGAATTATAGCACAAGACAACTTTTCCTTTTCTCCATATTCTCCAAAGACTTTCCCAATTTCAAAAATTTTCTGGGGATATTCAACATCATTATTTTCAGAGATTATCTTTACCAAATAATGAATCAAATCCTTCCTCAAAATATCTTTATCAGTCTTAGACTCTCTCAATCCGACAAAATCCTTTTTTTGTTTCTCGGGAACGCCCATTTTCATAAATTGATCCTTCTTGGTTGTTAAATGATAATTAGAAACTTCCAACATATTTATTCCAGTAAGAATCTCTGCAATTTTTCTCTTAACAGATTCTTTCCTATCTTCCTCACCAATAGTTGCAATCTCGGGAATCTCAGACTCAAAATTTTCATACCCATACGCAATAGCAACATCTTCAATCAAATCAACCTCATGTAAAATATCAACTCTCCAAGGAGCAATCTCAACAACACCATTCAAATATTTGTGTCCCATTTTTTCTAAATTAACTTTCAAATCTTTTTCAGTTAATTTTAATCCTAAAAGTTTATTCACCTTATCTAAAGAAATTTTCATTTTTTCCGTCTTCAAACTAGGAGTATTTTTTAAACCCTTTAATTGCATAGTATAAATTTTTCCACCCATTTCAGCAAAAGTAGTTACAATTATATTCAAAGCTTTCTCCAAAACATCCATATCAAAACCTGAACATTCAACAAAAATCTCCTTAGTTTTCTCAGTAACTTTTCCTGTTTCATTAGAATTAATTATTGGAGGCATGCTCAAAATTTTTTTAGCTGCATCAATAAATACCGGAAACTTGGACTTCCCTGCCAACAAATCAGCATAATCTCTTCCAGTAGGGTGTCTCTGAAGAATTTGTAATCCGGACATTTCCCGATCCATTTCCAAGGGAACAAATTTGATTTTATCTGGTTCAAGAGCCTTATAAGATATAGGGAGTTTAATTTTTTCCAAAGGATAAATACCTATAGCCAATTTTTTTCTCCTCCTTCCAAGAGTAGTATGAAGTTTTTCTTGCATCTCGACTATATCCTTTATTTTATCGTCATCCAATTTCAACCCTTTTATTATAGCACACTGGGTATAAGGTCGCACATTTTTAACAGAGGAATCTATTTCCAATTTGTAATTCTTCCCAGGGCTATTTATTTTATATTTCTTTAATCCAACTTTTTTCCCCAAAAAAGCCAGAAAACTTCTCTTAAATCCCTGGTAGCTTAATAAATCAGGTCTATCCGGAAATATCTCTAACTCAATTTCATTTTCCGTGAGGGATTCAACAGGAGTTCCAAACAGGGCGATTTTTTGTTGCATCTCATCTGTTAATTTCCCAATATCTTTTTCAAAAACCTTTTTTGAAAATTTTACATTACTCATTTCATCCAATACCTCATTTCTCTTAATTGTTTAATATCATTTTTATAAAGTTCTCTCAAATCTTTTATTTTGTAATAATCCATAATTATTCTATCAACTCCCTGACCCCATGCAAGAACAGGAATATCTTTTCCAAGTAAAGGAGTAGTTATTTCTGGACGAAGAATTCCAGCCCCTCCCAATTCCAACCAAACTTTCTTCTCTGGATGATATGCATGAATTTCAACAGAAGGTTCTGTGTAAGGAAAATAAGCCGGGCTAAATCTTATTTTTTCGAACCCCATCTTATTATAGAATTGTTTCAAATAACCTAACAAATGCCTAAAATTAACATCCTCGTCTACAACAATCCCTTCCGTTTGATAGAACTCAAATCCGTGACACCAATCAACCGTTTCATTTCTAAAATTTTTATCTAATGCAAAAAATTTCCCTTTACGTTTTTCCAAAGGTAATTTCCCTAATTCATATAATTTTTGAGCAGACAAACAAGTCGTGTGCGTCCTCAACAAAGCTTTTTTCGCCTCTCCTTCATCCCATTTATATCTCCATCCCTTACTTCCAGAAATTCCTTTCTCATGAGTTTCTTTTATAGCACTCAACAATTTCTTATCTTTAATTTCTATTTTGTCATCGATAAAAAAAGTGTCTTGCAATTCTCTTGCAGGATGGTCTTGAGGAGTAAATAAAGAATCAAATACCCAAAAAGAATTCTGAACCATCTCTCCTTTCATTTCTTGAAATCCTAATTCAACCCAAATTTTTCTAACATAATCCAAAGCCTGGTTAACAAAATGTCTCTTTCCTCCCTTAATTTCCGGAACTGGTGAAAGCACATCGTATCTTCGAAACTTCTTACCCTTCCAAGCTTCCTTCCTCAAAAGCTCAGGAGTCAATTCCTCAATTAAATCTTGTTTAGACAATGAGGACTTCATCAATTTCTTTCCAAGATCAGTCAGATTTATATCAACCTTATTTTTTTCTTTTATTTCAACAATCTCTTTTCTCTTTTGTAAATTCTTTAAAGCAAATAATTGCTCAGGCTCCAGTAAATCATACTTTAACGGAAGTAAATCAATAAACGATTCTTCAAGAGTTTTTTTTGCAATCTCTTCCCTATTAGCATTCAGCGAAATTTTTCCATTATTTATTTCAATTAATGCCTTTTTCTTTAGAACTCCCAGAGCAACTTTAAATTCATCATCAGATAAATAACTTTCCTTTTTTGCTTCATTAAACTGCAAAATTTTCTTATTATCAAGTAAATTAAGCAACCTTCGTTCAGGAAGACCTTTTTTCTTATAAAGTGCTCCATTAACACCAATTTCGATTGTTTTTATTTTCTTACTTTTTAATTTCACAATCCCCTTATTCTGCAAATATTCCAACGACCTCAATACAGAAGTCTTATCCAAATTCGTCTTTTTACAAATATCTTCTATTTTTTCTTCCAGATGAGGAATTACTTTTCTCTCATTGGGACTCAAAGATTCAATTAGCTTCTTCATATCCATTTTATACCTAATGAAAATGCATTAAAAAAGGTTACTTATGCTAAATTTTAAATAGCTTCAATGCATTAATGCAATATGGATTGTGAGACTAACTTAAGGGTTCTTAAAAAAACCGATGAGATAGTAGATTTATATCCTGAGATTAGAAAGGCTTCTAAAAAAATATTAAATGAAATTATAAAAGAAACAGGTGCTAAAGGAGGGACTCTCTTTATTTATGACTTCATAGAAAGCAAATTAAAAATTTTATCTAAAGAAGGAAGAATAAAATTAAAACTTGTAAAAAAAGCATTCACAAAATCAAAATCAATTTTAAAAAGAAATGAATTAGCAGTACCAATTCTCTTAAAAGATAAAAAATTTGGATTAATCTATTTATTTGGTAAAAAATTCACGAAAGAAGATTTAGCATATGCCGAATCAAGTGAAACAATTTTAGATGGAAGATTTAAACATGAAGCAGATTCAGTGGGTCTAAAAGCAATTTTCAAGAGGTATGTTGATGAAAAAACTCTAAAAAAAATATTAAAACATCCAGACAAAAAATATGTCGCAGGTGAAAGAAAAAATTGTAGTGTTTTATTCGCAGACATAAATGGTTTTACAGAGTACGTAAACAACTCAAAATCCGAAGAAGTAATAGATTTTTTGAACCACTATTTCAAAGAGATTGCAAAAGTTGTCCTAAAACGAGGAGGAACAATCGATAAACTAATAGGGGATGCAATAATGGTCGTCTTCGGAACCCCGCTGCCCCAAAAAAATCACGCAAGCAAAGCAATCTCTACAGCAAAAGAGATTAGAAAAAAAGGTAAAAAAATTATAAAAAAATACAAAATAAAAGGAAGTGGAGTTTCAATTGGAATTGCTACAGGAAGGGTTGTTGCAGGAAACATAGGATATGAACAAATAATGGACTACACAGTTATCGGTAAAAAAGTTAATTTAGCTTCCAGATTAACAAATTTGGCAGGGAAAAACCAAATTTTTGTAGATGAAAACACAAAGAAAACCGGAAATAGATTCAAATATAAAGAGCTGGGAACAAAAAATGTAAAAGGGTTTGGAAACGTAAAAGTTTTTGAACTAAAATAATTATAATTCTTTTGTCATCCACGTAGGCATACCTAAAACCAATCCAAGAGACTTCAAATCTCTAACGCTTCTTTTATGAACCTGTTGAACAAATTTCATCTTCAGTTTATTCTTAACACACAATTTTATATTCTGCTGGATTCTCGCCAAAATAATTTCTTTATTTTTAGAATCAACAATTTCATCAAAATTTATTCCAATAGCCACATTATTTTTTTTAGCTATTTTTGCAAGCACCTGATTAAAACCAGAATTTCTCTGTTTTTGAAAATCTTTTCTGTTTTCTAAATTAATTAAAAGAACATCTATATTTTCTTTTTCTAGAATTTTTCTATTTAATTCGTCGTTATCTGAAGAAAAAATAATTGGTTTTTCTGCTTGTCTTATTTTTTTTCTTGCTCTTTCAAAAGTAGTTTCTGAGATTATCATTTAGTCTTTAATTTCCGTGCCTATAAATTTCTTTTGTTTTAGGAAATTATCCAATTGTTTCAAATCCTTAATAATATATGTTGGAATTTTATTTTTCATAATCATTTTAGAAGCAGTCTGATCTAAAACAAAATGTTGCCCGGGTTTAAACTTCAATTCATTTGCCTTCCTATCAAAATCTTTCCATGAAATTTCTGAAACAAATTTTGCATTCTTATGTTTTGAAGGATTTTTATCATAAAGGCCCTTAACATTAGTTAAATTAACAAACTCGGCACCAAAAACTTTAGCCACGTCAGCAGCAGTTGAATCCGAAGTTTGATTTGGCTTATATTCCAGAGCCCCACAAAAAATCACATCTTGTTTTTTTAGATAATTTTTTACTTCTTTCATCGTTTGTGGAATTCCTTGCTTTGGTTCAATTCCAAAAAAATAACTCATGAATCTTGCATTTGTTCTTGTTGCTGCAATTCCTGCAAGTGATTGAAATTTGTGGTTTGAAGTTTGAGTTTTTACAGCAGAGATGTATTTTCTTGCTAAACTTCCTCCCCCGCATACAACAATGAATTTATATTTCTTATTTTTTAGAAGTGTTTTTTTAAATTCTTTAAGATATTTTACATTAACATCATCAGGAATAATTTGACTACCGCCTAGACTTAGAACTATCACCTTCTTTTTCATAATTAAAAAAAGTTTAAAGGGTTTTTATAATTTACCAAGATAGATTAATTCTTTTGTTTTTGAGCCTATTGCAATGTTTTCTCCTTTATTTTCCCCTTCTGCTCCCGGATAGAATAAAGATTCTCTATCCTCAAAACTTGGTTCTAAAACAATACATCTTTCTTGATTTATTTTATAATTTTTTATTTGCACATCTTTAAGTATCTCTTTATTTGAGATATGGCGATAATCTCTGATTTGCAAATCCAAGTGTGCTTTTTCTGAATTATTATTCTGAATTATTAATGCTATTTTTTTATTGAATTTTCCTAAATCTTCTTCTAATCTGGAAACATTTTCTTTTTTGGAATCTACATAATATTGATATTTTTTTCCATCAACAAAGTTTTGATAATCTTCCATGGTTGGAACAGCTAATAAATCTAGAGGTTTTGTAGAATTTAATTTATATTCTATCTTTTTCCAATCAAAAACTTTTTCTAATTCTTCTCCAGGAGAACCTAAAGCATAAAAATCATTAGGAGAAATCCATACAGATTTATTTATATCTACTTGAAGAAACAAATCTCCATCTACCTTTTTAACATTTAATCCTTTTTTTAAAAAATCATTATATAATTTGTTTATTCTTGTAGAGTGTATATTTTCTGCTATCTTATTTAAATCAATCCCACAGGTTAAATTATAAATGTGATTTATTGTATCATATCCCTCCCTATCATTCCATACAAGATAGGTATCTATCCCCATATTCTCTAAAAGAGAGTTAAGTAAGATGGTTAAATCCTCACAATCTCCTTTTTTATCTTTAAATGTTTCATAAGGATTTTTTATAATCTCTTTTCCATTTGAATCTTTTTCATATTCGTAATTTTCCAAAATATGACTATAAATCTTAGAAACCTCGCATTCTTTAGTCTTACATCCTTGGGTTATTTCTTTGGCATATTGTTTCAAACTCTCATCACTTATTACTATCTCTTTTTGATACGGAACAATATTCTCAAGGTACTTTTCTCGATTTTGTGAAAAAGAATTTAAACTAAGCGCTGTTAAACCTATTCCATATAGTAGATTTTTTAATTTCTTCATACTTGCTTATGATTAGATTTTTTTATAAAGTTTTGGATATTTACTTTATTGTAAACAACTTATCATCTTTAACATCAAAAACATCTAATCTAACTCCAGAATCTAACCAACCATGCGCATAATTTAAAGCAGCAAAGGCATTAACATAATCTCCTTCCTTTTCAAAATGCTTAGCATCAGACAAATAATTTTCAACCATCTCAATTATCTCTTTTGCGTAACTTTGCTTTCCAGAAATTATATTTTTCCTAACTTCCTTCAAAGCTGTAGAAGTCAATTTAAAATATTTGTCTAATTTTTCTTTCTTTATAATCTTCATCTTCGAGGCATCATTCCAGGTCTTGGTGGCGAGGACATCTTAGTAATAGTAAATTTAGTTTCAGATTCTTCGTCTTCAGAAACAATTGCATTCAAAATTAAATTTCCTACAATAATTTTATTAAAACCTTCATCAATAGGAACCTTCCCTTTTTCCGAAAACTTCTGTAAAACCTCTTCAATCTCTTCCTTAGTTAAAGTAACATTTGTAGGCTTAGTTCCCATATTCCCACTCACCTGAATTTGAGAATCAGGACCATTACATTCTATATTTTTAACTTGAGAATCATTAATAAACGGGTCCAGTTTCCCCAATTTTATTTCTGCCTTTTGAAACGTAGGCCTCAAATGTTGAAACTGAGGTGGAAGTCTTCGAGGACGAGGAACACTTAAAGGTTTTTGAGGAAGAGGCTGAGCCCTAGAAGGACGTTGAATAAATTTAGGTACCGAAGGCATTCGAGACATATCCTCTCTCGAGATATCCCTTTTCGGAGCTTTCAATTTTACTTTTTCTTTTATTTTACTTACAAATTTATTCTCTAATTTTTTTTCATCCTTTAAAATATGTTCTAATTTAAAAAGTTCCATAGGAGAAGAATTTATTATCAACTCCCGAGTAAATTCCAAAATAAATTTCTTTTTAAAATCACTAGATGATGTAGCTAACATCTTAAGAACCCATTGATTTTTGGTATCCTCCAGCTTGGGAGGCCATATCATTCACATGAGATGATTGTTGAGGTGACATTCCGGCAGAAGGTTGAGGAGGTCTTTGGAAAGATTTCTGTGGAAGCCGAGGCATTGAAGGCGTTCCCTTTCCTTCATGAATCAAAGTCAATCCTTTTGCAATAATTTTGTTCTGTTCCAATAAATTATCCAATTTTTCAATAATCTCTTTCTCTTCCCTAGCATCTTTCTTTGATTCAACTTCTTTCTCTGCAAGAGATTTCGCAGAAACTTCAAACAATTCCAAAAGTTTAGTCATCTGAGCAGTTAATTTATCAAATTTTCCTGAAAGATTAGTCATAACCTTTTGCAAAGAAATAAAATTCTCAACTAAGATATTTTCAACCTCCGGAGTTTTTATTGATTTTGTAGATTTTTTCTTATTACTTTTTTTCTTCACACTCTTTTTCTTGGCCATAAATTATAAAGGGTTTTATTGTTTATAAATTTTCTTTTTTCAAGTATTCTTGCTTTTCCTTTTCAAGCGCCTCCAAACATTTCTCATTACCTTGTTTGTACCCACCATCTTTTTTATCCTTACGAATACACTCCATTTTTTCCTTTTCAAGCGCCTCCAAATCCCTATCGATTCTTTCCTTATTCTTCTCATAATATTCATTCTTCTTAAATTGTTTTTTATGAAATTTTTTAAATTTATTAGGTTGATACTGCCTCGGCAATTCTCCTTTTTTCTCCTGAAGATTTTTCTCTATTTCTGCAACATAATCAGAAATTTCCTTTGCCATATCTGCATTAACACTAATACTATCAATTCCTGCCTCGACCAAAAACTTCGCCATTTCTTTCCTAGAACCTGCCTGTCCACAAATAGAAGTCTCAACTTTATTTCTTTTACAAACTCTTATAACATACTCTAATTGCTTCAAAATCGCAGGATGCATTTCATCGTAAAGATGCTGGACAGCCTGATTTCCTCTATCTAAAGCCAACATATATTGTGTCAAATCATTTGTACCAAATGAAATAAAATCTATTCCTTCGCTACACAATTCATTAATTATCTGTATAGAAGCAGGAGTTTCAATCATAATTCCAAGCTTTGCGTTATTAAAATTTAATTCGCTTCTAAACTCCTTCATTTTTTTAAGTTCTTCAACAGAAATAACTTGAGGGAACAACAATCCAACTTTCTTATTTTCCTGCGCAACTCTTTGAAGTGCCTTCATCTCTGCCTTTATTATTTTAGGATGTTTAATCCCAAATCTTATTCCATGCATTCCCAACATAGGATTAGCTTCTGTTTGCTTTGGTGCTCCTTCCAAATTTTGATATTCATCACTCCTAACATCAGAAGTCCTTACCCAAACTTCATCAAAATATTTAGCAATACCAGAAATTCCATCGTAAATTATGTCTTCATACTCTTGCACGTTTCCTTTAGTCAAAAAATAATTTGGATGTTTTCCAGACTCTGCAATAATTCCTTCCACCCTCGTTAATCCAACTTTCTTAATTCCTGTTTTTGAAGCTCTCTCCGCAAAACTCGGCAAATCAACAATAACTTTTATCTTTGTTTTAGTTTGTGCTGTCACTTCTTGAACCTCTTTCTTTTCACTTTCCGCAACTTCTCCTTGATAAATCTTCCCAGAATATCCGTCAATAGTAATAATTTCTCCATCTTTTAAAGTAGAAGTTGCAGTATCAGTTCCAACAACACAAGGAATGCCCATTTCCCTAGACACTATCGCAGCATGAGCAGTCATCCCTCCTTCATCAGTTACTATTCCTGAAGACCTCTGCATCGTAACCACCATATCTGGATTAGTCATTCCCGTAACCAAAATATCTCCTTTCTGAACTTTATGTAAATCTTCTAAACTATCAACAACCTTCACCTTCCCAACTGCAATCCCAGGAGAAGCAGCCAACCCCTCTAAAACAGGTTCTCCTTCAATTTCCTCTCGTCCACCTTTCTCAATTCTTTTTTCTAAAGTTGTTATAGGACGGGTTTGAACAATATAAACTTCTGAACCTTCAATCGCAAATTCAATATCCTGAGGTTTATCATAATGCTTTTCCAGTTTGTTTGCAATTTCAGCTAATTTTTTTATCTCATGATTTTTCAAAACTTGCGACTTCGCTTTATCTTCATTCAACTTCACAACTTCTTTCTCGCCTGCAGAATTCCTTGTTATAGCAACTTTCTTATTTTTAATTTTTTTATCTACGATTTCCAAATCCTTTGAAACAACATATTTATCTGGAGTAACTCTTCCTGAAACAATTCCTTCTCCTAATCCCCAAACAGCCTCAATGATAGTATCCTCACTTTTGTAAGTCGGATCTTTTGAAAATATAACTCCTGATTTATTTGCATCAATCATTTTTTGAACAACAACTGCTAAACTAACTTGATCGTGTTTGAATCCTTTTTTATGCCTATAATAGGTGGCTCTCGAAGTAAATAAAGAAGCAAAACATTTTTTTACCTTATCGAGTAAATCCGAATTACCCTTGATATTCAAATAAGTATCTTGCTGACCTGCAAAACTCGCATCGGCTAAATCCTCTGCGGTTGCAGAACTTCTAACTGCCACAAAAATAGGTTCAGAAGATGTTTTCAAAATGTCAATAGCCTCGCTACTCTGACTATCAAACGCAACAGCACCAAGATGCTCATAAGCTTCCAAAATTTCTACCTTCATCTCTTTCGGAAAATCCGTCTTAACGATTAATCTCCGAACTTCTTTTGTCTTCTCGTTTAAATCTTCAGTATCTTCATATTTGATAGAATCTAAAATCTCAAAAACCTGTTCCTTAATTCCAGCTTCCTCAATAAAATAATCATAAGCCTGTGCAGTTACAACAAATCCAGGTGGAACATCAATTCCCAAATTGTAAATCTCAGCAAGATTAGCGCCTTTACCCCCGGCATACTTTCCAGAATCTCGATTCAATTCCTTAAACCATTTCACAGAATCCGGTTTAGAACGCTTATCCTCTTTTTCTTCCATAATAAAATTAAAATTAAGGAATTAATAAAGGTTATGCTTTAATTGCATCAACAGGACATATATCTACCGCTTCTTTAGCACATTTTGCATCTGCGTTTTTTACATGTGCCTTTCCATCCTTCATCTCAAATCCTTCAGGACAGGTTGAAGCACAAGCACCACATCCAATACATGCCTCTTTGTCTATACTTACCATAAAATAAAATAAATTTCAGAATTTATAAACCTAACTCAACCTCTCGAGATAAGCTTCAAGCCCATCAACAGTTGGATACTCCTCAATAACAAAAACATTCTTAAATTTCTTCGCCACATCTTCAGCCAAATCAACGTCAAAAATAATTCTCGACTTTTTCAAATCAATTTTAAACTCAGAATCAAATTCTTTCACCAATTTTTTCTTCAATTTTTTAAGATTATTTTTCGAAGTTTCAATTTTGGCTCGAACCAACAAACCATCTTCACTAATTTTATCAAAACTCTCCGCAACATTCTCAGAACGAACCCTTATTCTATTTGTAAACTGAACAGAATCCTTAAACTTAGAACTACAATAGTGAATTCTTAAGTCAGGAAATTTCTTAATAACTTTTATAGCAACTTCTTCACTCCCTTTAACCGAATAATCTTCTCTAACTTTCCAACCATTTTTATTATAATAATCCCCATACAAAGTTGCATACTCCAATTCATTCAAATTATAAAAATTAATAAAATCCTTAGAGAACTCAATTAACTCAAAAATTTTCTTTTCAGATTTAGGCATCGCAGGAATCTCAATCCCAACTTCATCAAATTTATTTTTCAACAACTTAATCTTCTCCCACTCTTTTTTATTATTCAAATCAGGATGAACTCTAAACTCATCAAGCCCTGCCTTCTGTAATTCTTTAATTGTCCTAGAATTAACAAGAAACAAAGAAGTGTATAAATGAACATGAAAACCCTTTCCAAACTTTTTCTTTAATTTTTTAATAAACTTAGTCGTCCTATCTAAAACAACAAGAGGATCTCCGCCAGTTATTCCAACTCCTGAAGAATCACTTTCCTTAATCTCAAAAATAATTCTCCGAATCTCTCGTGTCTTCAATTCATTAATATGTATAACGTCATTATTTTTCTTCTCTTCAGAAAGTGGACAATACAAACAATTTCTAGGACATTTGCCTGTAATAAACAAAACCGATTTCTTCCCTTCAAAACAAAGTTCACATCCCTTCGAAAGTTTCCCTGAATGTTTCTCAATCATACCAGACCTGAGAGAAATAGTTTTATAAACTTAATATCTCTAAATAGAACATGATAGGATGGATAATCGGAGGTGTTGCAGTTTTATTAATTGCAATTTTCGCAGGTTATTACAACAGATTCGTAGTTCTTTCAAACAGAATAGATAATTCACTATCTCAAATTGACGTTCAACTGAAAAGAAGAGCAGACTTAATTCCTAATTTAGTTGACACTGTTAAAGGTTACGCTAAACACGAAAAAGAAGTTCTAAAAGAAGTAAGCGACGCAAGAAAAGCATTAGTTGGTGCAAAAGACTTGTCCTCAAAAGTTAGGGCAGACAAAACACTTGAGGGAGCATTAGGAAGATTGTTTGCAATCGCTGAAAACTATCCAGATTTGAAAGCAAACCAAAATTTCTTAGAATTACAAAGAGAGTTAACAGCAACAGAAGATAAAGTTGCATACGCAAGACAATTTTACAATGATTCAATATTGACCTACAACAATATGACAAAGAAATTCCCAGCAGTTATGTTTGCAAACATGTACGGATTCAAAGAAAAAGAATACTTACAAATTGAACCTTCTGAAAGAAAAGTTGTAAAAGTTAAATTTGATTAAATTTCTTTATACTTTCCAAACTCATAAATCCTATCTTTTCCTACAACAAAGGTTTTGAAATTTTTCATCTGCTTTTTAGAAACAATCGGTGAGAATTCTCCCCCCTCTCTCATCTCATCAACTTCAGAACCAATAACCAACGGAAAAAAACTAGGAACAATAATCAATTCTTTTTTCTTAAAATTCCCAATCAAGAAACACTTATACTTTTCTTTTTTAACTCCCTCAGGGTCCTTCAAATTAATCGCAGGATGAACATGCCCCATAACAAGGACCTTAATATCTTTCTTTAAAAGTTCTTTATACATTTTATCTCCATGGGTAAAAGCCAAACCATCTTCAAGATAATAATCTAAATAAGTCATTTTATCTAACTCAAATTTTTCATGATTTCCCTTAATTAAAATTATATTCCCTTCCCTAACATATTTCTTCAAAAAAACAATAAACTTCCGGACCTCAAATTTCTCCTGAACATCAAAATTAAAGTGATGTTTAATATCTCCAAGCAAAACAATCTTCTTCAATTCATAACCTTGTTTCTTTATCTTAGAAAAAATCTCCGTCAATTCCTCCTTAGTCCTATCCAACTGATTAAAAGGAACTGCAAGTCCCTGTTTTCTCAGCATCTCTTCATAACCCAAATGCAAATCACCAATTGCAAGAATTCCCTTCTCAGGAAAAAATATTGTTTTTGAAATTATTTTGTATTTCATGAAAAATTCACAGATTAAACTTATAAATTACTTTTGTTTTTAGAGTTAATGATAAATTTATTTCAAGTTGATAAATCTGGAAACGAAATTTTCGAAAAAGACTATTCAGTTGTAGTGATTTTAAATAAAAAACATGTTTATGGAACAAACATACCTCAGAAAATAAAAGATAGGGTTCTAAATTTATTCAAAACAGGTGCATTAAACATAAACCATCATTCAGAAAAACAAATGAAAAACAGATTAAGGATACGATTTCATACGGCAGTAATTATCAAAATTCTTGAAAGAGCGATTTATGACCTAGGATCCGTAAATGAAATAAATTTGGAGCTTTGTAATGACATTGACGGACATTTTCATGAAATAAAAGATATGATTTTCAAATATTTTAAGAAACTAGTCCCCTCTTTAAAACTAGAAGATATTGTCCTAACCAGATTTCAAAAACCCTCGTTAATTGATGATGCAGCAAAAACATTTAGAAATAGAGATAAAGAAAATTTAAAAGAATTTAACCAAGTTAACCTTAATTTAGAAGAACTGATAAAAATAATAAAAAAATAGCAGTAACCAGGGCTCTAAGAGCCGTGACGAACATTGTCCCATGACAAACATGAAACGCCGAACCGCATTACTGCTAATATATTCAAATATCAAGATTATAAAAATGTTTCTAAAGAGAAGTTTAGAAATATTATGATTTCACCAATACTCTAAATCTTGGTGGTCATGATAAACTTCTTTTCCCTTATTAGAAATTTCATCCATGTAAACTTTATGCATTCTCTTTAAAAACTCCTGCTTATCTTCCATCTTCATCAAATCCAAATGCCCCTGTAACAAAATATTCAAAGCAAAAGGCGAAGGAACTTTCACATAATTAACTTCCAATTTAATCTTCCTTTTCTTAATCCAATCTAAAACTTTTCTAGCATTTCCAATATCCATCAAATCCTCCAAAACCTCACGCTTAGCCTCTTTCAAAATAGGAAACTCTTTAGAAATTTTCTTAACCGCAGCAATCAAAAAATGACTCTTCATCTGTTGCTTCCGGACACTCTTCCTATCACCTTTATAATTTCTCAAAATCATCAAACCCCGGGTAGCACAATGTCTAAATCTCCGAGTCAAAATATCTGTCTTCTCAATTGCCTCTTTCAAAATCTCTTCCAAATTTTCAGGAGCCAACTCTTCAAACGCTTTCTCAATATCCAAGTTCTCCGAAGAAATATAAAACCCTCGGTCCGAAATCCCAATCTCCAAATCACGATGACCTTCCTTACCAATCAAATAAGCCAAAGCCCGAGACAGAGCATCATTAACCCTCCGACCATACATAGAATTAACTAAAATATATTTCTTATTATCTCTTTCATCAACATACTTCTCAATTGTAATTGTATCTGAATCAGGGAAATCTGCAAAATGATACTGCTGATAAAAATAATCATAAATCTGCTGAGCAACTTGATTTTTAACATGACAATATTTCTTAATCTCTGAAACAATCTTTCTCTTACCTTCGCCTCCATCAAAAAGTTTCTTAACAACTTTCCTAAACTTAGAAATTTCCAAAGCAGAATCAAAACTCAAAGGCAACATCTCAGAAAACCACGAAGGAATAGTCGGACTCCGAGAAAGTTCAGGACGAACATATAAATTCATTCCTTTTGTATACTGATAACAATATTTACTTCCTCCCAAAACAAAAACATCTCCTTTCTTCATTTTCCCAACAAAAGATTCATCAACAACTCCAACTTTCTCTCCAGAACCTCCAGCAAGTTTAACGGTCACAAAAGACTCCTCAGGAATAGTTCCTATATTTGTCATATAAAGAACCCTTGCCATCTTCCCTCGCTTACCAATAGTGTTCTCCTCGGCATCATACCAAATTTTACCATAAACCCAATTCTTCTCAAGCCCATACTCTCCAGACAAATAACTAATAACAGATAAAAAATCCGACTTACTCAAATTTGCAAAACAATAACTCTTCCTAATAACTTTCAAAATTTCATCAAGATTCCAAATCTGATTAATAGCCATCCCATAAATTTGCTGGGACAAAACATCCAAAGCATTCATCGGAAACTGAATCTTATCAATCTTACCTCCAACCATCTCTTTTTGAATCACAGCAGACTCAACCAAATCATCCCTATCCAAAATAATAAATCTTCCCTTAGCAATTTCGTGCAACTTGTGCCCGGCTCGACCAATTCTCTGTAATGCTCTTGAACTAGCTTTAGGACTTCCTAATAAAATAACTAAATCAATAAAACCAATATCAATTCCCAACTCTAATGAAGTAGAACAAACAACAACTTTCAATTTTCCATTCCTCAATTCTTCCTCAATCTTAAATCTTAAATCCTTACTCAAAGAAGAATGATGAGCCGCAATATTATGGTCGCCATATTCAGTCGGATACTTGTCTTTCAAATAATTAACAACCCTCTCTGTAGCTGCACGAGTATTTGTAAAAACCAAAGTTGTCTTATGTTCTTTAACCAAATCATTCATAAGAGGATAAATTTCCAAATAAGGATTTTTATGATCAATTAAATCTTTAACTGGACTAAGAACATCAATATCCAATTTTTTATTTGAAGGAACTTTCGCAATCTCAACTTCCCGATTCTTATCAATACCAACCAAAAATTTTGCAACTTCTTCTAAAGGTTCAACCGTGGCTGAAAGACCAATCTTAACTGGCCATGATTTTGAAATGTCATTTAATCTTTCTAAACTCAAGCTCAAATAAGTCCCCCTCTTATTACCCAAAGAATGAATCTCATCCAAAATACAATACTCTACATCTGAAAAAGCTTCAATAAATTTTTTCGTTGTCAAAGAAATTGCCAAAGACTCTGGAGTTGTAATATAAATATGAGGAGGATTCCGAGCCATCTTAGCTCTTTCAGCAGGCGTAGTATCTCCTGTCCTCAAACCAACCTTAATTTCCTGTAAATCAACTCCCTTAGATTTCGCCAACTCATTAATCTCTTCAAGAGGTTCAATCAAATTCTTATGAATATCATTACTCAACGCTTTCAAAGGAGAAGTATAAATTGCATAAACTTTTTTCTCTAACTTTTTCTTCTCTGCCAATTCAACCAAATTATTCAAGATAGATAAAAAAGAAGTCAAAGTTTTACCTCCTCCAGTAGGAGCAGAAATCAAAGTATTTCTTCTCTCATGAACATTTACAACTCCAAACTTCTGCGCAGGAGAAAAATCCTCAAACTTCGAAAAAAACCATTCCCGAATAAGTGGGTGCAAGTTTTTCTCTATTTGCTTTTTCGTATACTGCTTAGCAATTTTTACTTTTGTCATTTTAGTTTTCCAAATACATCACCTTGCCAACCTCAAAAAAAGAATAAGTTATTTTAGGGGATAAATGAGCATATTTAAGAGTTTTGGTAAGTCTTAAAAACAAAGAAAACATTTATATACCAATATAAACATATTTATTACATATGGTACAAAAATGTAGCAATATAGAAGTTCTAAAAGTATTCTTCTTAGAGCCAACCACAATCCATTTCATCCGAGAAATAAGCAAAAAAATAAACCTCGCCCCAACATCCGTAAAAAAATACTTAAATGAATTTCTTGAACAAGGACTTATCTTAAAAAAAGAATCAAAACCCTTCAACGGATTTGTTGCAAACAGAGAAAACGAAGACTTCATTTTTTACAAAAGAATTTACAATTTATACTCCATAAAAAAAATAAAAAAACACTTAGAAAAAAACCACTCTCCAAATCTCGCGCTGGTATTTGGCTCTTATTCGCTAGGAGAAGACATCGAAAATTCAGACATCGATTTACTAATTATCTCAAAATCAAAACAAGAAATTAAATTAAAAGAATTCGAAAAAGAACTAAAAAGAGAGATAAATCCCATGCAACTAGACAACATTAATAAGCTTGACAAACCAATACTAAACAAAGTAAAAAACGGATTCGTTATTTGTGGAGGCTTTGATTTACTATGAGTGAAGACATATTCAAAATTAGAAAGGACACTGAAAGAGCAAAAAGCATTTTTGAACTAGCAAAAGACCGAGCAGAATTAATAAAAATATATCCCAAGGAAAAAGTTTACAAAATAGTTGAAGAATATTATGAATCTATAAAAGAACTAATTGTATCTTTAATGTATTCAAGGGGCATCAAGACTCTGAGCCACATAAAAATGATTGAATGGTTAGGAAAAGAACACTCTTTATTTTCAGAAACAGAAATAAAACAAATAGACAATCTAAGAAAACTAAGAAATGGGACCTTATACTACGGAGAAAAAATAAACCAAATGTTTTTAGAAAACAACCAAAAACAATTACAGACAATTTTAGATAAATTAATAAAATATGTTGAAAATAAATTATCATGAACAGAATAGACTTCCGAGACCAAATAGCAAAAAACAAAAGAAAATCCTTCTTCTTGATGTTAACAATCTCTATATTCTTAGTAGCATTAGGTTACGTAATTTCAATGGCTTTCTCCCCTGAGTATTTCTTCATCATAATGATAATTGCAATAATTTTCTCGATACTTTATGTTGTAATAAGTTACTACAATTCAGACAAAATAGCGATAAAATCAGTGAACGCAAAAGAAGCCAAACAATCAGAGTACAAAGACTACCACAACATTATAGAAGGACTTACTTTAGCATCAGGACTTCCAAAACCAAGATTATATGTTATGCCATCGAATCAAATTAACGCATTCGCTTCAGGAAGAGACCCAAAACACGCCGTTATATGTGTAACTCAAGGAGCACTAGACAAACTAACTAGAAGAGAACTTGAAGCGGTTCTTGCACACGAATTAGGACATGTCGGAAATTACGACATCAGATTCATAACTCTCATAGCAGTAATGGTAGGAATGGTTGCAATAATCTCAGAAATCTTCCTAAGAAGCCTATGGTTTTCTGGAGGAAGAGATAGGGACAAATCACAAATAATTTTCATGGTAATTGGAATAGCTCTGGCAATACTTGCACCAATCGCTGTTTACTTAGTCCAAAAATCAATATCAAGAAAGAGAGAATACTCTGCAGACGCAACAGCAGTAAAATTCACAAGATACCCAGAAGCACTAATCAGCGCTTTAGAAAAAATAAGAGACGACTATCAAAAACCAGAGAACAAAACACAAAAGAAAATAAGTAAAGCAGTTGCACCCTTATTCTTCACAAACCCCTTCAAAAATTTGGGGAGTACTCATCCTCCTTTAGAAAAAAGAATTGAAGTTTTGAAAAGAATGTGATTAAAATAAATTTATAAACTTATTTTCATATTAAATTAAAATGGGTGTAATAAAAGGGTTTTTTGTAGTAATATTGAGTGTTTTATTATTTTTATCTTTATTATCCGTAGGAATCTTTGGAACATTAAATAGTTCATTAAAATTAGAAAATGTAAAACCCCATGCCTCAAATTTAATTCTAGATATGGTTGGAGAAGAAAATGATTTATCTGCCATAGACGAAAACTCTGAAGAAATAGAAATTTACTGCCAAAATAATTCAGATTTTATATTCAATTCAGAAGGAGAAACATTAGTAATACCTTGTGAAACCGCAAGCAAGGGCTCGGATGCAATAATTGAATATACTCTCAATTCAAAAATCGAAGAGTACTATTACAAAGAATATTCATGTAAATTCTGGAAATGTTTTAAACAAGAACAAAATCCTTTATTCCTAATTTCAGAACATTCCAAAAACTTTTGGAAATCTAAGTACTACACTTCTCTACTTATTTCAATTTTATTAGTTACAGGTCTGTTTTTTCTATATTCAAGGAAAAACAATTTACCAATAATTGCGGGGGCAATATTACTCGTCGTCTCCTTAATTGTTTCCGGTTTGGACAGCATCGGGACAGCAATCATTAAGGCTGTAATGAACCCCGTAAGTTCAGCATCAAACGCTCTAACCAAAGATTCCATCTCAAATATTGTTTCTGTATTTTTTTCATCTGCAAATTCAGTATTTTTAACAATGTTCATAATCAGTTTAATCTTAATCGCAGGGGGAATCTTATTAAAAGTTTTTAAGATTGGATTTAAAATAAACAAAGTTGTTGAGAAGGTTTCTAAAAAAGAGGATAATTAAAAGGGGTTTTTCATTGTTCTTTTAACAATTATAATTATTCCAATCAAAAGGATATGATATTAAAAATCTAAAAACAACTATTTTAGAAGCTGGCTATACTGAATCCGAATTTAATAAGGCAAATAATTTATAATATCATTTTTGCTTACAGTTTCATGGAAAAATGTGTCGTATTGTTTTCAGGAGGGCTAGATTCTCGTTTAGCAATAAAATTAATGCAAGAAAAAGGATTCAAAGTCATAGCCACATATTTCAAATTACCTTTCAGTTGTAGCTGTCTTTCTGAAGCCGAGGAGTTTGTTAAGAAAGAGAAAATTAATTTGAAAGTTTTTGATTGCACCAAAGGAAAATTATTTAAAAATTATTTAAAAATTATAAAAGAGGGTAAACATGGAAGAGGAGCAGGGTTTAATCCCTGTATTGATTGTAAGATTTTTATGTTTAAGAAAGCAAAGAAGTTTGCAGATTCTAAGAAAATAAAATACATTGTTTCTGGAGAAGTTACCGGACAAAGACCAATGTCTCAGAAAAAGAAACAAATAGAATTGATTGAGAAAGAAACCAAATTAAAAGACAGAATAATTCGGCCATTAATAGAATTAGGAATTTCTGGAAGACAAAGAAAAGAACAAATTTCATTAGCAAAGAAACTTGGAATCAAATACCCTTCGCCCGCAGGAGGTTGTCTGCTTTGTGAGAAACTTCTTAAAGAGAGGTTCAAAAAATTATTCCAAAGAGGATTAAACAACAAAGAAACTTTATTAACTAATTCTGGAAGACATTTTCTAATTAATGGATGTTGGGTTGTCCTAGGAAAAAACAAAGAAGAAAATAAGTTCCTAAAAGAAATAGGAATCGGAGAATTAATTGAACCCGAATTTATTGGTCCAACCGCCTTAATATTAGATAAATGCGACAAAGACACTCGAGGGTTAATTGAAGAACTAATCTATGCATACTCTAAAAAAGCCTCTTTAGAAGACAGAAAAAAATTCGAGGAGTTTAAATTATGAAACATGTATATACTTTCACAAATGGGAGAAAAGTAACGAAAAGAGAATTTCTTAGATGGTTCCAAAAAAAGTTCCTCTATACCATCAGAAAATTTAATTTAGTCAATAAAGGAGATAAAATATTCTATGAAGACAAAAAAAATTTTAGAAATGTTGTGTTAAAAGATTTATTAAAAATGTTTGCAGAAAAATCTCCAATAGAACTAATAACATCGGGAAAATATGACAAAAAAGCAATTCCTGATACAAGTGACTCAATTTCTTACGAAATATCCCAAAAGGTTTTCAAAGGAGATTTATCAAAACTGAAAAAACTTCCAAAAGAAAGAAAAACTATTCGCCCGCTTTATTTATTTTTAGATAAAGAAGTTTTACTATACGCAAAATTAAAAGGATTAAAACATACCAAACCAAAAATTGATGAAAACAAAATAGTCTCTTTCATAAACAAACTCGAAAAAGAACACCCAGAATTAAAACATTCTATTGTTAAAAGTTATCTTGAACTATTTCTTTGATTTCTCTTTATGTTCCTCTTTTTGTCTCCTAACAAAATTTTCTATAAACTTTTTGCTCTCTTCTTTATTTTCTTTATATTCCTTAATTCTATAAATACCTTCATCTACTTTTTCTTCCTTAACATTTGATCTTAGTTTATCTTTCACACCTTCAGTTAATAGTATTCCAGATGAAGCCTTGTTCGCCAATTTTTTAGCCATAGTTGTAGTTGTTCCCATGCTCATAAATTTCAATACATTATCTTCTTTCTTAACAACCATGCTCCCATTGTTTAATGAAATTCCAAATTCTAATTTCTGTTTGAAAAATTTATTATGATGCTTTAATGTATCTTCCAAATGTTTTGCAATTTCCAAAGCAGTTGGCTCATTCTTGAATGTTTTAGTTATTGTAGGAGCCAAAATAAAAAAGATGTTCTCTCCATTCTGATATATGTATGCCTTTTTCTTTTCAGCATAATCAACTACCTTTTGTAATGTCTCTTCCGAACCACTCTTCTTAGATTCTATCTCTTTCAGATTTTTTATTTTAAGACAAACAAGAGAAGTTGTTTGTTTATCTCCTTTTATTGAGAGCGAAGACTCAGCATGATGTCTTGTTTTAAGTAGAGCGTCTTTCTTTACCGGAACCAAATTCATTTTTTCTGTTGAAGGTTTCTTTTTTTTGAAACTTGGCATATATCCAAAAAAAGTACGTTTCCTACTCTTCCTAAATAACATAAAAGTTGCCATTCCTAAAACAAGAATTATAAAAAACCAAGCGAGAGTATGTCTTATAAATCCCTTTCTAGGTTCCCTAACATCTATCGCCCTTCCCGTTAAAAAACTACTCGCGGTTATTGATTTATCCTCTCCCTGAACCTCAATTTTATAAGTTCCATCCGGAGCCTTCAACTGATACTCCTTAGTTTCATCTACTTCTAAATAAACTTCTATCGGAACATCTTCTTCCCCAATCTTTACAGAGACAGATTTATTATAAGGAATATTACCTGTGTTTTTTATCAAAATAGTATCATTAACAATGGAGATACCAATATCTTGTTTTTGAACTATTCTAAATTGTTTTTCTTCTTTTAAAGATTGAAACTCTGCAATAACATCCCATTCCGCAGAAGGCTCATTATATTTTATGCTTTGGTTAAATACTTCATCTGTAGGAACAGATGTTTGAACTACAATTTCATCATAATTATTTTTTACTGTCAATTTAATTTGTTTCTCAATATTCTTCCCTGTCTGATCATGTAAAATAGGCCTAATATTCAAATTAGTTCCAGGCTCAATTTCTTCTTCCATAACCAATTCTAAACTAGTGGGTTCTTGTTTTACAAAAATGTTGAAGCTTGCAAAACCACTATTAGTTACTTCGTCAGAAGAATCAACCTCGTAAGCAACCAACTTCAACAAATATTTCTGTGATTCAAAATCTTCGGGAATTAGAATCTTCTCGGAGAAGTATCCTTTATTTATCGTAGATTTCTTTGAAAGTAAAACCGAATTATTTTCTATAATTTCAACATCTAAAAATCCATTAAGTTCTTTGCCACTCTTTCTAATTGCATTCCCTTCAAAAACCAATTCCTCACCAGGATTTATCTCGGTTGCTCCCAACTCAGCACTCACAATAACTTCATCAGAAATTTCAAAATCCTCACTCAACACATAGTCCTCTCCAAGACTTCCTTTTACCTTACAAGTCCCTTTTAAATTTCCTATCAAACCAGTAGTCAAAATTAATGAAGGCTCTAATTTCTTTTCCTCTCCAGTTAAAAGAAAAACCCCATTCTTATAAAAATTCATTTCTTGCCCATTACAAATAAGATTCATATCAAAAATATCTGAAACATCTTCCGTTGTTTTTATAGTAACAGGAACAGAAAATCCCTCGCCCAAATTATACAATTCTTTCGGTTGCTCGTTAATAATTATCTCTGCAGATACCAACGAAAGCAACATTAAAACGAACACAATTGAAATAACTCTTTTCATAAATTATCAAGTGAAATATTATTTATAAATATTCTTATAGAGAAATAAAACGAAAATCACTCCAAATATTTGTTATATTGATTTTCTAAACCTGCTTTTTCCAAAACCTGTTAAAAACGGACATAAAATTCAATCAAAAAGAGTTATTTAAACTTTTATTTACTAAACTTTAAAAATATGTTTTCATTAAAAAAGAGATGAAAAAAGACGTGTTTAACCCTTGGGAAGTTGAAGGAGACATAAATTACAAGAAATTAGTTGAAAAGTTCGGTATTTCTCCTATGAAAGAACTTCCAAAAATTTTTAGTGAGAACGTATTATTCAGAAGAGGTGTTGTTTTTGCTAATAGAGATATTGGAAGAATTTTAAATGCAATAAAAGAAAAAAAACCTTTCGTAATGATGACGGGTTTAATGCCAACAGGGAAATTCCACATAGGACATATGCTTGTTGCCCAACAATTTATTTTCTGGCAAAAACTTGGAGCAAAAATCTATATTGCAGTCGCAGACCTGGAATCCTACAATGCTCGAGGACTAAGTTTAGAAGAGGCAAGAAAAAATGCGCTAGAAGAATACATTGCAAATTATGTTGCTCTCGGTTTAGATTTAAAAAAAGCAGATATTTACTTTCAATCTGAGAGAAGCCAAGATCCAACCAAATCAAACGCATATTACAAATTACAGAATCTCTTGGCAAGACACGCAACTTTCGCAGAATTCAAAGGAGTTTACGGAGAAATAACTCCTGGAAAAATGTTAAGCGCTTTATTACAAGCATCGGACATGTTACACCCTCAATTGAAAGAATTTGAAGGAAAACCTTTACCTGTCTTAGTTCCTGTTGGAATTGATCAAGATCCACATTTGAGATTAGCAAGAGACATCTCTAAAAGAGTAAAAAACCCTAAATTCACTCAATTGAGTTCAACCTATCATACTTTTATGCCTGGTTTAAGTGGAGGAAAAATGAGTTCTTCAAATCCAAACTCCTTCATCGCACTAACAGATTCAGCTTCAGAAGTAAAGAAAAAAATTAACAAGTATGCTTTTTCGGGAGGACAAGCAACTCTCGAAGAACATAAAAAAAAGGGAGGAAACCCCGACATTGACGTCCCATTCCAATACCTAAAAATGTTTTTTGAGCAAGATGATAAAAAATTAGATGAAATCTACCGATTATACAAACAAGGAGAAATGACCACTGGAGAAATGAAAAAATATTGCATTGAAAAGATAAGTGATTTTTTAAAAGAGCATCAAAAGAAATTGGAAAAAGCTAAAAAGGAAGTTAACAAAATATTCAAATGAAAACTCTAAATTTACATACAGATTATATTAAATTTAAGCCATTGAAGAAAGCAATCAAAAGTATAGATGACCTTCCAGAAAAGGAGAAAGAAGAAGTTCATGTAGAAAACGCTTTGGCAGTAATGACTGCTGTTGAAAAACATGATGAAGATGTCGAATCTGTTGTTGAAAAATTGGTAGAAAATGTAAAAGAAATTGCAAAACAAGTTAAATTTGACAATGTAGTTTTATATCCTTATGCCCACTTATCGAAGAACTTAGCAGACCCGAAAACTGCATCGGAATTTTTACAAAAAGCAGAAAAGGCACTGAAAAAAATTTTCAATGTTTTTAGAGCTCCATTCGGATACTATAAAGAATTTGAAATAAAAGTTAAAGGACATCCTCTTTCTGAGTTATCCAGAGAAATAATCGTAAAAGGGAATGAAAAAGAAATAGATTCCAAAAAACTACTGAAAGAAATATCAAAATCAAAACTAGATACCTCAAAACTAAAAGACAACGACCACCGAATTCTAGGGAAAAAAATGAATTTATTTTCCTTCAACGAAGTAGCTCCAGGGATGGTTTTTTGGCATAATAAGGGACTAATTATAAGAAACGAATTAATTGAATTCATGAGAAGTTTGATGAAAAAAGAGGGATATGAAGAGGTTCTAACTCCACAAATAATGGACAAAAAAATCTGGCAGATTTCTGGACACTGGGATAAATACAAAGAAAATAATTTCTCCACAGATTACGAAGGAAGGCAATTTTTAATCAAACCGATGAATTGTCCAGGGGGACTATTAATTTATAAAAATTCTCCAAAAAGCTACAAAGATTTACCTTTGAAATCAGGCGAGTTCGGTGTTGTACACCGACAAGAACTATCTGGAGTTCTAGGAGGATTATTTAGAGTTATTCAATTCACCCAAGATGATGCACATATATTCTGCACAGAAAAACAATTAGAAGATGAAATCTTCAAAATAATAAATTTAATGGAATTGGTTTACAAAAAATTTAATTTCAAATACTCCATCGAATTATCTACTCGTCCTAAAAAAAGGATAGGTTCAGAAAAAATTTGGGACAAAGCAGAAGAAGCCCTGAAAAAAGTTTTAGACAAAAGAAAAATAAAATACAAAATTAACGAAGGTGATGGAGCATTTTATGGTCCAAAAATAGATTTTCACTTAACGGATTCTCTCAAAAGAACTTGGCAATGTGGAACTATTCAAGTTGATTTTTCAATGCCCGAAAGATTCGAGTTGGAATACACTGACAAAGACAACAAAAAGAAAAAACCCATTATGATTCACAGAGCAATTTATGGAAGTTTAGAAAGATTCTTAGGAATCCTATTAGAACATACAAATGGAAGACTACCCACTTGGATAGCTCCAATCCAATGTAGAGTCTTAAGCTTCACAGACAGAAACGAAGAATACGGAAAAGAAGTAATCAAAAAATTAGCAGAAGCGATTCCAAACCTAAGAATTGATGCAGATTTCACACAAAGAACAATTCAAGCAAAAGTAAAGGATGCTGAAATGATGAAAATTCCTTACATATTGACAGTTGGAGATAAAGAACAAGAAGCAGATTCAATAGCGATTAGAAAAGGTGGAGAGAAAAAATTAGAAACAATCCCTTTAAACGAATTCATTTCAAAAATTAAGAATGAAATTGAAAATAAAAATTAATCATTCCTCATAAAGAGTTCTTCCTTCCACATCAGAAATAACTTTATACGCAAAAGGATGGACTTTTTTTCCATGTCCATAAAAAACCAAATACACCCTTTCATTTTTACTTGGTTTTTCAAAATTCTTTGAATATTTTTTCCAAAAAGTATGATTTCCGTGATGCCTTGTTCCAATAGTAAAAAAATTATCATCTAAAGTAAGGACCTTTCCAAATCTAGCAACCCCCTCAACTTTCTCTGGAAGTCTTTTTTTAGGAACACCAATTTTTTCTAAACTCATGAAAATACCAACATTAAAGCATTTTTATTTATTTCTTTACTTTTGAATATAGATTAAAACCACCACAAGATATTAAAAAGAGCTATTTTTGGTAAAATCATGAACCTACAATTTTACTTAGAAAAATTATTCAATTCAGAAGAATACAAAAAATTTCAGAAGGAAAATCCAGAAGCATTTTTTTGCTCCGCATTTTTTTCAATCGACAAGAAGGGTGAAGAAAATAAACAACTTCTAGATTTTTATGAACCCGCCTCAAAAAAAATGTTTGTTTTCGAGTTAAATCCAATAAAATTGGTCCCACAAGAAGAGTTTAAATCTGATTTAGAGGTTAAAAGTAATTTTATCGCAGAAAAAGTTCCAAAGGATTTGGACTTTAATTTTGAAGAAATTGAAGAATCCTTAATCAAAAAAATGGAAGAAGAAAAAATCAACAAAAAAGTTGAAAAGATACTATGGAGTCTACAAACCTCCAAAGGAAAAAACGTTTTAATTGGAACAATTTTTATATCTGGATTAGGGCTAATTAAATTCAGTTTTGACCTAGATAAAAAAGAAATAATAGAATTCAAAAAGAAATCATTCTTTGATATGATGAAAATTGTTAAGAAAGGAAAAACCTCCTAAAAGTGTATTAATTTTATAATGACTACAATACACAAAGATTTATAAATAATCATTTTTTATAAAAACCATGGAATGGTACGAAATTAAAGAATGGTTGAACGAAAATCGAAAAAATATAATTGGTTATACCTCTGCAGTTTTTCTGACAGGTTTACTTACTTTTGGTTTAACTAAAAAACACGATAACGAGATAATTGCAAAAAAAGAAGAAGTTATCAACGACCAAATTAAGACCGCCAATTATTTTTGCAATAAAGCCGAAAAGTTAGAGGGAAAAAACAAAAATCTAACTTCTAAATTAGGAGACGTTCAATCTACTTTAAATTACTATTACAATGAATATCACGAGTTAAAAGATTCAAGAAAAAATTCTTCGAGAACTAATTATTTTACAAGAAATAACAATGCCTCAAACACTCAATCAAATTCCTCTAGAACTACAACTAAAAAAAAGAATATTTTCAGGGAAGACGATTGCCAAGAATGTAAAGATTTATTCAAAGATCAAGGAGAACTTAAGCCATATCAAAGAGCTGTTTGTGACTATCTAAAAGCAGGAAGAATTAGAAAAGCTGCAAGATTTGCTGAACACAGAGGAGACGATTACCACACTGCAATAAATATTCTAGAAAATCACAAATTTTATAACGCCGCTGCAAGAGTTGCTAAAAGAGAAGCAAAGGAAAGAGGAACAATAACTAAAGGACTTTTCCATTAAGGTTTACAAACTTTACAAGCTTTATACCCTCTTAATTTGAAGTATTTTTTATCATTTTCCTTAACCCTATATTTAGATTTTATTGATTTTCCCAACCTACATTTACTTTTATGATATGTCTCAGTTAATTTTGAACCAACATAATCGTACCTTTTCCTCGGCTTAACAGGCTTAGATTTTTCTTTTTTCTCCTTACTAATAGGAACCTCAACTTTTTCAATTATTTTTTTAATTATTGGCTTTTGAACTTCTTTAACAACCTCTTTTTTAATAATCGGCTTTTCAATAATTCTTTGTTCCTTCTCTCTTTCACGCTTTTTTGGCTTGAGTAAAACTGATATAAGAATTAACAATGCAGTTGTAGTTACCGCGGAAAGTGTTATAGTCTGCTCTTTATCCAAATCAAAAGTTCCCACTGAAGCTATAACCAATAGAACTCCTCCTGCCAAAAGAAGAATTGAAACAATCAAATTCTGCGGATCAGTGAATAACTCAACCTCTTTTTCCATTTAACTTACTAGACTTTTTTATTTTTATACTTTTTCTACAACAAAATTTACCATCATTTCAGAATTATGGGTTAAAACAATCTTAAATCCGACAGATTCAAATAATTTATGAACTTCCTCTTCCGAAAATAAATAATAATACCTCTCTCCTTTATCTGTCCAACCAATCATTTGTTCCTTCCCTTTATTTCTCTTATGTTTAAATCTCTTAGAAGCAACATTCCAAACACCAACATAAGCCTTCCCACCTTTTTTCAAAACCCTATAAAGCTCTTCAACAGATTTCTTCCTATTTTCCTCGCCCTCAATACAATGTAAAGCAGAAATACAAATTGCATAATCAAAAAAATTATCTTCGTAAGGAATATCAAAAAGTTGTCCTTGTTTTGTTTCAATATCAATACCTTCTTTCCCGGCCTTATCCTCTGCTAAGTTCAACATCTCCTGAGAAAAATCAACAAGGAACATCTTCCCATTCTTAATTTGAATCATATTTCTCCCAGAACCAGAACCTAAATCCAAAACATTTCCCGAAGTATTCTCTAAGAAGTCCCGAGTTTTCTCAGCTGGAATTTTTTTATACTCATGCCACTCAGGAGCAATCTCATCCCAAAGTTTTTCTTGATCTTTCATAAAATCCCAAAGAAATTTAAGCTTAAAAAATATAGCATTATAATGAAACCTCCAGAAAAAAACGAAGTTCGAAAACCAACAAAAACAATATCTGGAATAACTCCTGTTGCAATTATGCTTCCACCAAGAAAATGTGAACACGGAAATTGTATCTACTGTCCAAATCTAAACGTTCCTCAAAGCTACACTCCAAAATCCCCCGTAGTTCTAAGAGCCAAAGCATTAGATTACGATTCTTACAAACAAGTAAAATCAAGAATCAAAGCGTTCAAAGCAATGAATCACCCGACAGAAAAAATTGAAATAATAATTATGGGAGGAACTTTCTTAGAATATCCAAAAAGATTCCAATACAAATTCATAAAAGGAATTTACGATGCACTCAATCACAAAAAATCTTCAACATTAAAACAAGCCCAAAGATTAAACGAAAAATCGAAATACAGATGCGTGGCATTATGTATAGAAACACGGCCAGATGTTTGCTGTAAATACACTGACAGAATGAGAGAGTTCGGTTGCACAAGAGTTGAATTAGGAGTTCAAATAATCGACAATAAAATTTACAAAAAAGTCCAAAGAGGACATACCGTAGAAGATGTAGCAAAAGCAACAGCCTGTCTAAAAAATGCAGGATTCAAAGTCGGTTACCACATAATGCCAGGACTTCCAGGAAGCAATCCAAAAAAAGACATAAAACTTTTCAAAAAATTATTCTCCGACAAAAGATTCAAACCAGATCAGCTAAAACTCTATCCTTGCCAAGTCATGCCCGGAAGCCAACTAGAAAAAATGTATTGGGACAAAGAATACACAACTTATTCAAAAAAACAAATCGAAGACGTCTTAGTTCAAATGCTAAAACAAGTTCCAAGATATTGCAGAGTAATGAGAGTAATGAGAGAAATTCCCCCTGAATTCATAGTCTCAGGAACAAAAAACATCGACCTAAGAAAAGACATTGAAGAAAAATTAAGAAAAAAGAATTCTAAATTGAAAGAAATAAGATACCGAGAGATAGGTTTTGCACTAAGAGACAAAAGAGAAGTTAATCTTGACCTAAATCTAAAAGTTACAAAATACAGATCATCAAAAGGAGATGAATATTTTTTAGAAATTGTAAACAAAGACGATATATTGTTTGGATTACTAAGACTAAGGGTTATGGGAAAATATGCAGTTGTAAGGGAACTTCATGTTTATGGGAAAGCTTTGAAAATAGGAGAAAAAATGAAAGAAGGTTTTGGAGCGCAACACCAAGGACTAGGAAAATGGCTAATGCAGGAAGCTGAAAATATTTCTAAAAAGAAAGATTGCAGAAAACTTCTCGTAATCTCAGGAGTGGGTGTAAGGAACTATTACAAAAAACTCAGTTACAAACTCGAAAGAACTTACATGGTTAAGTTTTTATAACAATTCTTCGTTGGACAATTATGAACCAATTCATTAAAAGAGGTTTTGGATTTGGAATTACTTCAGGTGTTATAACCACTCTTGGAGTGATAATTGGATTGTACGCAAGCACAAATTCAAAACTAGCAGTTCTAGGAGGAATACTTTCAGTTGCAATCGCGGACGCATTTTCAGACGCCTTTGGAATCCACCTCTCAGAAGAATCTGCAAACCACAAAACAAGTCACAAAAACATCTGGAAAGCAACATTCGCAACATTCTTTTCAAAACTACTCTTCGCAAGCATTTTCATACTTCCAATTTTATTTATCTATCTAAGGTTGGCAATATTCATAGACATAGGAATTGGAATAATTATCCTAAGCCTATTTAGTTATAAAGTAGCTAAAGAAAGAAAAGACAATCCTTGGATGAAAATAGGGGAACATTTACTTGTAGCAATAGTCGTTATTGCAATTACATTCATAGTAGGACATTTAATCAGACAATTATTTTAATTTTTCATAAAAGTCTAAGATTGCTCTCTCGGTATCTTCCCATCCCAAACCAGCATCAGTAATTGATACTTCAGGATCAACATCCGAACCAATTTTTTGATTTCCTTCTTTCAAATTAGATTCAATCATCAACCCAATAATGCTCTCATTACCATCTTTAATCTGACCAGAAATATTTTCTAAGACTTCACTCTGCTTCAAGGGATTTTTATCCGAATTTCCATGACTACAATCAACAAAAATTTTTTCATTCAAACTATTCTCTCTCAATTTCCCGATAGTTTCAAAAACATCTTCAGAAGAATAATTTGGACCCTTCTCTCCCCCCCTCAAAATAATATTACAATATTCATTCCCTTTTGTCTTAACCTTACTTATTTTACCTTCAAAACTTATCCCTAAAAAAGAATGGGGGTTTTTCGAAGATTTTATGGCATTTATCGCGGGCAAAATATCTCCTAAAACATTATTTTTAAAACCAACAGGCATTGAAAGTCCAGAAGCCATCTCACGGTGAAGTTGTGATTCTGTTGTCCTAGCACCAATTGCCGCCCAAGAAATTAAATCTCCAATATATTGAGGAGTTATAACATTCAAAAACTCTGTCGCACAACCCAACCCCAATTCATTAATTTCCAAAAGTAACTTCCGAGATTCAATCAACCCTTTTTCAATGTCATATTTTTCAACCAAATCAGGATCATATAACATCCCCTTCCAACCTAATGAAGTCCGAGGCTTCTCAAAATAAGTTCTCATCAAAATTAAAATTTTATCTTTAACTTTATCTTGTAATTCTTTCAATTTCAAAGCATATTTTTTCGCAGAATCATAATTATGTATTGAACAAGGACCAACAATCAAAATTTTTCTCTTATCTTCCCCATCAATTATTCTCCTCAAAACATCCCTAGTTTCAAGAACAAATTCATTTACATCTTCAGAAAGAGGAATTTTTTCTATAATTCTCGAAGGAGACAATAACTCCTCATAACTTTCAACATTTGAATCAACCATTCTAAATTAAACCAATTTTCTTCTTATATTTTATAATTCTCTTGTACCTATTATTAACTACCTTTCGCATTTCCCAACTTTTCTTCGCCTCTTCAAAAATTGCGTTTCTCATAAAAACAAAGGTGTCTGGATGTGAAATCAGAATAATATCGTTTGCCTTTATCGCATCGATAGCTGCTTTCTCAACACTAGTAAATCCATAAAATTGTTTTATTGCGCCCATATTTAATTCATCAACAACCATAAGCCCCTTGAATCTTAATTTATCCCGAACAAACTTATAAACCTTTTTCGAAATAGATGCAGGTCTATCTTTATCCAAGGCAGTAGTTACATGGCCTGTCATCATAGCATAAGCATCCATCTTTATTGCCTTTTTGTATTGGTTAACTTGTTTCAGAATAGTAGATAAAGACAATTTTGACACCGGCAACACTTCATGAGGATTCTCATTATCATCCAAAATTCCATAAGAAGGAAAATGTTTCAGTGTGGGAATTATATTATGTTCTTGATAAACCTTCATTGCAGTTGTTCCAAGTATACTCACAACTTCAGGCTTATCCGAATAAGAACGATTAGATGCCTCCATTTCAGACTTTGTCAAATCATTCTTCCGTACTTTTATTCTCTCTTCAGCAACATAGCCCCTATATCCTTTTTTCGCAACATCCAACAAAGGAGCAAAATTCATATTAATGTCTAACTCATTCATTAACTTAGCAAATTTAGAGATTTCTCCAATAAAATAATCCAAATTACCATCCCTTTCAAATTTTTTTCCATATATCCTAGCTGATTTCAAAGTAGAAAAAGATTTCAATCTATTAAAATACGAACCTCCTTCTCCATCTATAGCTAAGAACAAAGGAGTCTTCTTATTTTTCTCAGACAATTCCCGAATAGACTTAATGAACCTTTTCAAAGATTCTTTAGAATCTCCCTCTAAATCCTTTTGATTATAATTAACAATCTCTCCCCCTTTCCCAATCATGAAGCCTCCTATCCCTTGATTAATAAATTCTTCAATATCAACAATGCTATCTGGATTTTTAGAGATAAATAATTGGCTAACCTTCTCTTTTAACGTTAATTTCTGCTTCATGCATTTTTTAAAAGCTTGAACTATAAAAATGTTATTACTTTTTTACAGGAATTTTTCCTGTTTGCCAATCCTTCAAAATATATCTCGCAGTTTTATCTTCATCAACCTCTCCACCCTTTTTCATAAAACCTTTTTTCTTCCCTAACTCTTGAATCAAAATTTCTGAATCACCCTCCGAATCGATTCCATAATTCTCTTCCAGAACATCAGAATATTCTTTCATCAAATTTGAGATAACCATTTCCGGCTCTTTTACCTGAGAATAAGATCTCCCTCCAACCAAAGTATGTTCAGCAATTTTTTTTCCTTCCGTTGCAGAATATTTCTCCTCGGGAATAACTCCAGGGCTATCCAACAAAATAGTTTCAGAGTCCAACCTCAACTTTTGAATTCCTTTTGTAAACCCTGCATCACTTCCAACTCCTGCAGAACTTTTTCCAATCAAAATATTAATCAAAGAACTCTTACCAGTATTAGGATATCCGATAACTCCAATACTTATTTTTCCTGTTTTATCTACAGGCTTCTTTATTTTTTTAGCTTGTATTTTAATTTGATCTCTCAATTTTTTTATCCCTTTTCGCTCTCTAGAGGAAACAGAAATATTCGGAGTCACATCCATTTTCCTATTTTTCTCACCCTCAATTAAATCAGATTTATTCAACACATAAATTATTTTCTTGCCCTTCTTTTTTATTTGCTCTTCAACCTCTTCATTTCTTGTCCGTTCAGGAAACCTTGCATCCAAGACTTCAAGAATTATGTCTGAATCTTCAATTATCCTTGAAAGCAATTCGGGATATTTTGGCTTCTGCCTACGAATATTTTTCAAACATTCCTTTCTAATCTTATGTGTTTTATTTGGAATTCTCATAAAATAATCAACAGAAATAGATTTATAATTATTTTCTTCTGAAAACAGGATCTTTTCCTTGTTTCATTTTCTTTTTTTCTCCTATAACTTCCAAATACTTCAAGAAATTCTCAACAACATTTTGCCATCTCATCTCATAACCTCTCAACGTAGACATAGATTCCATATGAATTCTTGAATTTTCGTTGTAAGTCAGATAATCAAATGCCTCCGAAGTTTGATTCACAACATCCTCAAAATCAACGAGAATACCTCTTGCACTCGGATCATCTATTCCAATTATTCCCTTATTATCTCCTTTTTCAGGCTCAGGCAATAACAACTCTTTAGCATACAAAAATTTAGTAGTTATTGCGACTCTTTTAGAACCAACTGTATCAGCAAGAATCCCACTTGAAATTTGGTCCTTTCCAGGATATAATAATGGAACTCCATTGCTCATTGTATATAAATCTATTAACATCTGTTCAGATAAAAAGTGGTCTCTCACTGGAGGTTCCAACAAAACTAAATCATTATCTCTTGCCGCACTTCCTAACTCAGAAGGAGATTGGGTAAGAAGATGTTTAAGATTACTTTTCTTTATACTCTTCTCCAATATTTCATCATATTCTAAATCAAATCCCTGCTTTACAGCATTTGGATGATACCCTCCAGCAATCAGGTAACAAAGTTTACTTCTGTCTTCATTCGAGACTTTTTCATTCAAAAACTTACCCCATGCTTCAACAGCTGATTCCAAACCTTTTCTCTTTCCCTTCATACCCATCGTAGTATAAAGAAGAACTCCTCCTAATCCGTATTTTTCTTTAACCTCGTCCCTTCCTTCTCTTGAAAAATCTCTTGTTCCATGATCAATATGCTTCAACTTAGCAGGATCTACACCATAATTTGAAGAGGATAAAATCTTAACCGCCTTATTTGCAGTAACAACCAAACCATCCGAATATTTAGAGAGGTCTCTTAAAACTTCCTTATGATGTTGCTCTGGTTCTTCCTTAACCGTATGTAAATAAGAAATCACAGGAAAACTTTCTTCGTAAAACTGTTTTGCAGTTCTAACAAAGTTTATACCTTTTCCATATTCTCCATCATCCGCAGGATCAATTCCATATTCATGTTGAAGAATTATTGTGGGCTTAACATTTCTATTTTTATTTTCAGAGATTATTTCCTGAGTTACTGAACTCCAAGAATCAGGGTCATATTGTTTTATTTCTTTTGTAACAGGATAAGCATAATAATTAGAATCTTTATCATTAATTGCCGCAATATTTATTTTTCCTACTTTTTCAGAGAATTTTCCCAAAGCATTAGTAAAGTCTCGTGTAAATGTTCCAACCCCACAAACTCTTTCTGGATATGTTGAAATTATATAAAAATCTTTTTTCATAATTTTTCAAAGAGACTTCTTTTTAAATATTTTTCTGTTGTTTTAACCCAAAAATAGTTACAATACAGAAAGATTTAAAAAAATAAAGAGATTTAACTAACTATGACGCTAAGTGGAAACGAACTTGCAAAGACATACAATTCTGTAATAGAAAAGAAACTGATGGATGGGCCAATAGTTTTAGACAGAGGTTCCAATTTAAGATTTTCTGTAGAAGAACTAAAATTTTCAGAAGGCCAATTTTATGCTAAAGGAAAAGACGGAAAAAAACAAGGAATAGGAATTTACTTTGATTCAAAAAACAAAGAGATTACTTTAAATTCATCAGAGATCTCGGATCTCGCATATAGGATGAGAAATAAACTAAATGCAGTAATAATTAGACATCCAAAAAAAATTGATTCAGAAATGCACTCAACATATAAACAATTATCACGAAATGAATTTAAATATCAATAATTTCAAACGCCCCGACCGGGATTCGAACCCGGGTCACCACCGTTCTCTGAAAAAGTAGTTGCGTTGAGACGCTAGACCTTTCCTTTCATCAAGTTCTGGTCACCACCTCTTCTTCCTTCGGGGTATAAATATTAGAATATAATACTTTTTTCCCTCGGGTCTTTCATGAGAGGGTAGCATACTTGGCCTCTGTACTATCGGGGCTTTTATCTACAAACTAAAAAAACTTGGATTACTATCCTTAAAAACCTTTATAATTTCAAATATTTCTCGGCTTCTTTAACAATTTTAACCATTGTCTTAACGCTCAAAACAGGATATTTCCCAATTGCCGTTTCTTCAGAAAGCATGACTCCTTTAGCACCTTCAATAACCGAACTAAAAACATCGTCAACCTCTGCATTAGTCGGCTTCTTAAAATCAACCATTGACATTAACATCTCGGTAGCAACAATAGTAAATTTATTCTGCTTAATACATTTATCAATTATCATATTCTTATAATACGGGACCTTCTCAAAAGAAACATTCTCGGATAAATCCCCTCTAGCAACCATCAGACCATAACTATTTTTTATCAGTCCATCAATATTCTTAATTCCTTCTATAGTCTCAATTTTTGAAACCACCTTAACGTTCTTATCTAACTTTTTTTTAATTTTTTTTATTTGGGCTGAATTCTTAGCATAAGATACTGCAAGATAATCTATATCCTGAGATAAAACCCAATCTAAAACCCCTAAACCTTTTATATCAACCATAATCTCAATATTATGTTTCTTTAAATGAGAAATCACCCATTCCCATTCATCATTATTTCCATACTTAGTGTTTATTCTTGCAATATTCATTCCAGAATCTTTCATCTTCTTTAAATGTTTAAAACTAGAAGGTCCAATTGTAGCCACCACTTTTGTTTTCATATAACAATAAGAAAACTTAACTTTATAAAAATAGCCCGTCCAGGATTCGAACCTGGGTCGCCAGATCCAGAGTCTAGCATACTTGACCACTGTACTAACGGGCTTCAACTAAAGTTAACCATTCTCCTTTAAATATTTTTCATCAACTTTATAAAAACCGAATACCTCATATAATCATGCCAAAAAAGGGTGAAAAAAAAGTATTAGCTTGGATTGCTTCATTTTTTACAATAGTTGGATTTCTAATTGCAATCCTAATTTCAAGAGAAGATAAATATGTGATGTTCTATGCAAAACAAGGGTTAATAATCTTCATTGGATTTGTAATTGCCGAAATTCTAATGGAAATAAAAATAATAGGTTGGCTATTTTACATATTCATAATAATTCTTTGGGTTGCGTCATGGATAAATGCACTCTCCGGGAAAAAAATAAACACATTCATAATAGGAGACATCGCAGAAAAAATAAAACTCTAAAATGAAAAAGATATTAATTTTCAACGTAGGAAGTTCCAGCATAAAATACAGTTTATTTAATAATCTGAAAAAAATAAAATCTGGAAAAGAAGACAAACTAACAAGCAAAAAAGATTTCAAAAAAGCAATAGAAAAAACACTAAAAAAATTATCAAAAGAAAAAATAGATTTAATAGCACACAGAATTGTCCATGGAGGAGAATACAAGAAACCTCAAAAAATAAATTCGAAAGTTAAAAAACAAATAAAAAAATTCGGAGAATTCGCTCCATTACACAATCCCAAAGAATTAATGGCAATAAAAATATGTGAAAAATTAGAAACTCCTCAGTATGCTGTTTTTGATACCTCGTTTTTTACAGACTTACCAGATATATCAAAAATATATGCAATTCCAAAAAGCATCTCAACAAAATACAAAATAAGAAAATACGGATTTCATGGAATTTCCCATAAATACTTCTCAGAAAAAACAAAGGGAAAAACAATAGTATGTCATCTTGGAGCAGGATGTAGCATAACCGCAATAAAAAATTCAAAACCAATAGAAACATCTATGGGATTCTCTCCTCTTGCAGGAGTTATGATGGGAACTCGTTCTGGAAACATAGACCCCGAAATAATTTTCTTCTTACAAAAAAAAGGTCATAAAGTTAAAGAAATATTAAACAATAAATCCGGACTAAAAGGAATCTCAGGACATTCCGATTTCAGAAAAATACTTTCAACAATTAAAAACAAAAATTCAAAATTAGCATACGAAATGTTCGTTTACTCAATAACAAAAAAAATAGGAGCATATGTCTCAGCACTTAACGGATTAGATAACCTAGTTTTTACTGGTGCAATAGGTTCAAATAACTCAAAGATAAGAAAAGACGTTTGCAAAAACTTAAAATACCTTAAAAAATTTAAAATAATAACAGAGTCTTCAAAAGAAGAACTACAAATAGCAAAAGAGGTTTTAGAAATTATATGAAAATACTAACAGAAGTTTCAGCAAGACATATACATTTATCTCAAAAAGATTTAGAAAAATTATTTGGAAAAAACCACAAACTAAAACCAATTAAGAAATTATCTCAACCAGGAGAATTCGCTTCTAAAGAAACAGTTACAATAACCTCAGGAAAAAATAAAATCGAAAATGTAAGAGTTCTTGGACCAACAAGAAACAAATCCCAATTAGAAATTTCTCAAACAGATGCATTCAAACTAAAAATAAATCCTCCTCTAAGAATCTCTGGAGATCTTGCAGACGTAAAGAAAATAAAAGTTAAAGGTAAAAAAGGAACAGCAATGATTTCAACAATAATTGCAAAAAGACATATACATCTCTCAGAAAAAGAATCTAAAAAATACAAACTAAAAAATAAACAAAAAGTTTCTGTAAAAATGAAAACAAAAAGACCAGTAACATTTAATGATGTTCAAATAAGGGTAAAACCAGAATATAAATCTTCATTCCACTTAGACACAGATGAAGGAAATGCAGCAGGAATTAAAAATAAAACCTACGGAGAAATTGTTAAATGAAAAAAAGAAAAAAACATGTAAAAAAACTAAAAAAAGAATTTAAAAAAATAACACTTACTGCAATAGTTACCGCATTTAGCTTAGTGATTGCATTGGCTTGGAATAGTGTAATTAGCGAAGCTGTTGCAAAAATAACTGCATTGAGCATTCTTCAAGGAAAACTGGCCAGCGCAATAATAATAACGATTATAGGTGTATTGGGAATTTGGTTATTTACAAAAATACTTGGTGAAAAAAAATAAAATCAAACTGTTCTTTGATTAACTATTCACAACAAATACCTTTCCCGGGACAACCGGAATAAGAACAATTACAATTCTTCATATTTTTCTCTTTTTGACATTCAATACTTTTAAATAATTTTCAAGATGTAAAAATCTAATGGCATCTAAAAAAGAAATCGAAAAGATAATGAAAATTCTCTCTGAAAAATATGTTTCAACCGATAAAACCACTCTAAACAGAATGAGAAAAAAACCAAATTCCTTCAAAATATTAATTTCTTGTTTATTATCCTTGAGAGCAAGAGACGAAACAACAGAAGTAATTTCAAAAGAACTCTTTAAAATAGCAAACACACCCAAAAAAATAATTTCAATACCTGATAAAAAATTAAAGAAAATAATTTTCAAAACAGGACACTACAATAAAAAAGCGGAGGCATTAAAATCTGTATCAAAAGAATTAATCAAAAGATTCAACTCAAAAGTTCCGGATAATTACGAAGACTTAATTTCAATAAAACACATAGGCCCGAAAACTGCAAAAATAGTTTTGGCTTTTGCATTTGACAAACCAGTCATTCCCATAGATACTCACTGCCATAGAATCCCAAATAGATTAGGATGGATTAAAACTAAAACAGCGGAACAAACAGATAAAGAAATACCTAAAATAATTCCGGAGTTATACTGGCCAGACTTCAACGCAATATTCGTTCAATTTGGAAGGGAAATTTGCCAACCAGTCTCGCCAAAATGTTCAATTTGCCCAGTAAAAAAATATTGTAAAAGAGTTAATATCACAAAAAGCCGATAGCTTTTTAAACTAAATTGGTTTTCAAATTCCCATGAAAAGATCAAGTAGAAGATGGAAGAAGGAAGGCCAAATGCGTTGGAAATGGCAAAGAAAAAAACTTAGAAAAGCTAAACACAAACGTAAAGTTAGAAAGGCAAGAAGTAGATAATTCTCTATAAATTTGTAAACAAATTTAATTTATTTCAGAAAATAATTCCAAAACAACCAATTCACTACAACAACCTTTATTAAGGAAAAATCAATATTCATCTTATGAAAAAGAGATTTCAGAGGAGGTTAATTTAATGATAAGTGGAATATGGACTGAAAAATATCGTCCAAACAAATTCGCAGACATCGTAGGACAGGAAGATGCTGTCAAAAGAGTTATGTCCTTAACAAATTCTTTAAACATTCCTCATTTACTCTTCGCAGGTCCCGCAGGTACAGGAAAATCAACCCTCGCATTAATAACCGTTAAAGAACTTTTTAGAGATAATTGGAGAGAGAATTATCTAGAACTAAACGCATCAGACGAGAGAGGAATTCAAGTAGTGAGAGAGAAAGTAAAAAATTTCGCAAGAACAAAATCTTTAGGAAACATTCCTTTCAAAGTAATTTTCTTAGATGAAGCAGATGCACTAACACCTGAAGCACAACAAGCACTAAGAAGGACTATGGAGAACTACTCTTCAACATGTAGATTTATTCTATCTTGCAACTACTCCTCAAAAATCATAGACCCAATTCAATCCCGTTGTGCAATTTTCAGATTCAGACTTTTAGAAAAAAAAGACATCGAAAACTATCTAAGAAGAATAGCCGAGAAAGAAAGTCTTGCACTATATCCAGAAGCAATAGATATAATTTATGAAGGCAGTGAGGGAGATTGTAGACGGGCAGTAAATATCTTACAATCAACCGCATCAATTTCTCCACAGGTAACTCCAGAATTAGTTTCAACAGTAATCTCAAACACAAAACCAAAAAACATCAAATTAATTTTAGAATACGCTCTCTCTGGAGACTTTGAAAATGCAAAAGATAAACTATTAGACGTAATGTTAAAAGAATCTATCTCAGGCCAAGATGCGGTAAAGGCAATCCAAAAAGAAATTTGGAATTTACCTATTGAACCAGAAGTTAAAGTAAAACTAACTGAAAAAACAGGTGAAATAGAATTCAGGATTATCGAAGGTTCTGATCCATTTATACAACTCCAATCTCTACTAGCGAGTTTTGTATTAGCAGGACTAGGAAAATAAAATGAGCCCCTGGACAGAAAGACACAGACCTAAAAGTTTTCTAGAAATAAAAGGACAAGAAGAAGCCATAAAAAAAATAAAAAATTTCATAACAAGCTTTAATATTACAAATTTAGCGGGAAGTAAAAATCAAAAAAAAGCTCTACTTTTATACGGACCCCCGGGAATAGGTAAAACAACTCTTGCCTACGTAGCGTCAAACGAAACAAACTCAGAAATATTCGAACTAAACGCTTCAGACTTTAGAGATAAAAACAGATTACAAGAAATATTAAAACCAGTACTACAACAAAAATCACTTATAAAGAAATCAAAAATAATTCTAGTGGATGAAGCCGATGGAATAATGGGAACTGATAGGGGAGGGGTACCAGAACTGGTAAAACTAATTCAAAATTCAAAATACCCCTTAATAATAACTGCCAACGACGCATGGACAAAAAAACTAGCCCCCCTAAGAAAACTATGCGAACTAGTTCAACTACAGGAAATAGACTACCAAGAGATAAAAAGGACCTTAATAGATATTCTAAAAATAGAAAAAAAATTCATCAACAATGAAATTTTAACACAAATAGCAAAAAAGTCTAGAGGAGATTTAAGAGCCGCAATAAATGACTTACAAACAATATCAAAACTTGAAGACCCCTCAAAAATATCATTCGATGAAAGAAACAAAGAACTAGACATTTTCAAAGCACTTCAAAAGATTTTCAAATCAAAACCTGAAAAAGAAACATCAAGAATATTTGACGAAGTAAAAATGCCTTTAGATGAAATAATGCTATGGGTAGAAGAAAACATTCCAAAAGAATATTCTGGAATAGAACTAGCAAAGGCTGTAGAAAGCTTAAGCAAAGCAGACATTTTCAAAGGGAGAATATACAAACAACAATATTGGAGATTTATGTTATACGAAAATATTCTTCTAAGTTACGGAATATCTGCATCAAAAGACCTCAGCAAACCAAGAACAAACTTCACAAAATATAAAAGACCTTCGAGAATCCTAAAAATTTGGATGAACAATCAAAAGACAGCAAAGAAAAAATCCATCGCACAAAAATATGCTCAAGCAGTACATATAAGCATTAAAAGAGCAATGAAAGAATTTCCTTTGATAAAGCAAATCATTAATTCAAACCCAAAAATAAAAGAAGAATTAAAATTAAATGAAGAAGAAATTAATTATTTAGTGAAATAATCTTTCCTATTTGAATTATACTTATTGACTTTTCTAGAATTAAGGAGTTCATACATTCCAACTCCTGCAAAAAAAGAACCTCCCCAATGAGTCAAGGTAATTAAATTTGGATTACGCTGTTTTTCATAGACCCTTCTGGCAGCCTCATAACCCTTTGCAATATTTGGAAACACCTTATAAAGATGTTTAGCTAAACCAGAAACTTTTTTATCTTTAACCATTAAACAAAAATAAAAAAATATATTTATAAGAATTTATATAATCTAACCGCACTGAGCGCCACTAGAACTTCCTGTTCCTTCCCATCCAAACCCTGGAGAAGGAGCTTCCGAAGAAAGTTCACTTCCACACTCTTCAGGAACATCACTAAATGCCACGCAAATTGAATCTAGATAGGAAACTGGGTCCCTTCCTGAATTAACTTGCTCTCCATTAATAACTAAAGTAGGGCTTCCCTGAACACCATATTCTTGACTTAAAGCAGAGTCCTCGGCATAATACTCATCAGCTCTTCCAGAATCAATACAATCTTGTAAAGCAGTCTTATCTATACCTGTCTCAGTTTGACATCTCTCTGAATCCCCGTCTTCTAAGAAACATTTCAAATAATCCAAATACTTTTCAGATTGTTCTTCTCTAATACAAAGTTGTATCGGAGTTTCAGTCTCCTCAGGTTCATGCATAAAATAATGAACAAATCTAATTTTGCCTTCAATAGAATCACCTAACTCTTCAAAAACAGGAATGATACCTTTCTCAGCCTGAGTTCCGTAAGGACAATGTGTCATAACAAATAATTCAACAACTGGTACGGCAGCCTTATCCAATCCTTTCTCTTCCCCAAATAAAGGAACTAACTCGTTACCTGCAATCAGATAACCAGTTTTAGTAACATAAAAAGGAATCTTTTGACCCATGTAGTTCGTCTTAACTTCGTAAAGACCTTGCACTTCCTCCGCAGAAACTAATTCCAAACCTGAAGCACCTTGATCTTCAAAATATGAAACAACCGCGCCTCCTATTTCATCTTCAGAAACAACATTACCTGCAACATTAGTGCTTCCAATAACAAGAATTAAAACCAAAATACCTAAAACAAGTGTAGATAACATCCAAGGATTCTCTCTAATTTGTTTTGTAACCAAAGACTCCTTTGATTTTTTTTGAGATTCCTTATTCTTTTCACTCTCCATAACAATGCCAAACTAAAACGCCTTTATAAAGTTTTTTGTAAAAATAACATATAATCTCAATCAAACATAAAAAAGTATTAAAATCAACTTAACTAAGTTTTAACATGAAAAAAAGAGATAAGATACAAATGAGGTGTTTTTCATTATGGCATACGACATAATTATTGGGAGGAACGAATCAGACAAAAAAGAATTCGGAGATAGAGGACTAGTTTACATTGGAAAAGGTTTCGTAAAAATGGGACAATATACTTCCCTAAGTAATAAAATATTTTTAGATGTCGTTAGAACACACGTAATGTTAGTTGCGGGTAAAAGAGGTTCAGGTAAATCCTATACCCTCGGAGTTTTAGCAGAACAGCTTTCTAATCTTCCAAAAGAAGTTAGTCAAAATGTTGCTTCATTAATGTTTGATACAATGGGAATTTATTGGACTATGAAATACCAAAACGAAAAGGATACCGAATTACTTGACGAATGGAATATGAGTGCAAAAAATCTTCCAATAAAAATTTTCGTCCCCTATGGATATTTTGAGGACCACCTAGAAAAAGGAATTCCTGTAGACGAAGCATTCGCATTAGATGTTAGAGAAATGAATGCAGAAGATTGGATTTTAACATTTGGACTAAAACTAACAGACCCAGTTGGAGTGGCGGTAGAAACAGCAGTAAATAATCTAAAAGAAACAGGGAAAAAATTTGATATTTCAGATATAACAAAAGAGATAGACAAAGATTCACGAAGTTCAAAAGAATCAATAAATGCTGCGATAGGGTTATTTGAATCAGCAGACTCCTGGGGAATATTTGCAAAAAAAACAATGAAACCCACAAAAATAACCGACCTCGTTACAGGAGGAATGACAACAATTTTGGATTTAAGTGTATATAGTCCAATAGGAAGTTTTAATGTAAGAGCACTAACAGTAAGTATCGTCTCAAGAAAATTATTTCAACAAAGAATGGCAGCAAGAAAAAAAGAGGAAATCTCTTCAATCGTAAAAAGATTTGATATTTCAGGAAATACAGAAAAAAAAGAAATGCCTTTAGTATGGATGTTCATTGATGAAGCACACGAATTCCTCCCTCTAGACGGAAAAAGTATTGCAACAGATTCGCTTGTCCAACTACTAAGAGAAGGAAGACAACCCGGAATTTCTATGGTAATGGCAACACAACAACCCGGAAAAATTCATGGAGATGTCATGACCCAATCAGACATTGTGTTATCACACAGAGTTACTTCAGCCCAAGATTTAGGAGCATTAAATAAAATAATGCAAAGTTATATGTTAGAAAGTATCGGACAATACATGAACGACCTTCCAGCACTAAAAGGTTCAGCGATAATCCTCGACGACAATTCAGAAAGAATTTACCCCATGAGAGTTCATCCAAGATTTACCTGGCATGGTGGTGAGGCTCCAATGGCAATTAGAAAAGAAAAGAAATTATAAATCAAAGATATTTTGGAACATATAAATTCTTTTAAACTAAACCATAATAGATTTTTCATGGACAATTATAAAAACATTCAAGGGCCAGGAATAATAAAAGGTAGTATATACAATACCTCAAATTATATTAAAAAAATAATTTCTCCACTTTTACCCAAACTAAGTTTCAAATACATTGCAAATAAAATAAATTATGATATTGGGGTCCCTTCTAAAAAACTCTCAGCATTTGATGGAAATAAAAAAGATTTAATAGAAATTTGTGAAAAACATAAAAAATTCCCTTCTGAATTAGAAAAAGATTTAGATAAAGAAACAGAATATATCTTAAATAGAGTTAAAATAGCTTAAAATCAACTCTTAACCTAATTTTATAGGGAGCAATTTCACCTGCTGTTTTTTTATTCAAAATTTTAATTTTCTTCTTGGCTTTCTTAGCTTCTGTTTTAATTTTATCAATAATATCTTCAATCTCATCAACCTTACAAAAACCATAATAAAAAATTCGTGTTCCCTTTTTTGACAACTTAAAGGCTTCTTGTAAAAAACTATCCTTCAAATTAGGACGCGGCATAACAATAACATCAAATTTTTCACCTAATTTACTTTGTTTAACTAATCTCTTAATATCTCCTGGAACCAATTCAACCTTTTCTTTAACTTTATTCAACTCAATATTCAATTTAGCATATTTATTCGCCTCCCTATTAATTTCATTGGAAACAACCCTTTTTACATTTGAATTTCTAGCAATAACAATTGAAAATGGTGCAACACCAGCAAACATAACCAAAACATCATCTCCTTTCTTAATTTTCCCTGCAATCTCTTTTCTTTCATTAGATAATCTTGGAGAGAAATAAGTTGTATCAATATTAAATCTAAAAACACAATTGTTTTCTTTATACAAAACCTCTTTATTTTTTTCTCCAGCTAAATGACGAGTCTGCATTTTTCTCAGCCTTCCAGAAAACTTTTCTGATTTTTCAACAACTGTTTTTATATTTGAATGTTTAGCTAAAATTTCCTGAGCAAACTTTTTCTTTTCTTTTAATTTAACATCATCTGAAAAATTAATTACAGCAATATTTCCCAAAACATTAAAACTTCTATGTTTCATCAATCAAAGAACCAAAAACAAATTTTAAAGGTTTTTATTTAAGATAACTTTATAAAAATATAATCCATAATTTTAATATGGAAAAAAGAGGTATTTTAGGAGCATTAATGGGGTTACTATCACTCAAATTTACAAGTGCTATCTCCTCAACTTACACAAATTTCGACTTTAGAAGTTTATTTTATAACGTAGATTCTTCATTCGTAGTTTACGGAATTTTATTCATAATCTTTTTTGCTGTTTTAATGTTCGTTCTGGGAAAAACGCTTTTCAAAGAAAATAACACAATAAGAACAATAATCGCATTCTGTATTTCGGCACTTTCTATATACTGGATGGTTAAAAGTCCCTCAATAAATCTTGACTCCATACTCTACGCAACACCTTTCCTAGACGGGCTATTAAATACGCTTATGCCATTCTTATTAACGGCAGGTTTCATTTTGTTGGGTTGGAGATTCGGATGGAACAGAGTCTTAATGATTGCTGGAATAACAGCAATACTTATAGCAACATTCACAGACTGGGTTTATTCAAAAGGAGCACTAATCACAATAGGAATCATAATTTTTCTAATAGGATACAAAATCCACAGAAAAAAAGTGAAAAACAGAAAATATGGAGAAATGAGTAACTATGAAAAATGGAAACATGATAAAAAACAGGCAAAAAGAGAAGAAAAGGCGAGGAAACAATGGAACAAAGCAGGAAACAAAATCGGATATCATGGCTCAAGAGTTGGAAGAAATCTTAAACATACTCTACTTGGAACACCGGAAGAACATAAAAAACTAAAAGAAAAATTAGCAAAAAGAAAAGCAAAAAAAGAAAAGAAAAGAAAAGAAAAACAATTAAGAAAGGCGAGAAACAAATTTGCGGATGAACGAGGAATTGAACAAAATGCAAAATCAATTAGAGATTTAAAAAAACAAAAAAGAAAAGAAGCAAAAGCAAGAAAAAAAGCAGAAAAACTTGCAAGACAAAAACAAGCATGGAATAAGGCAGGAAGAAAAATGGGAAGAGGGATAGCCTCAGCAGGAAGCAAAGTTGAAAAAAAGATTCCTAAAAAATATAAAAAATATTTTAAAGAATTGGGAAGAGATGTCATAAAATTCGGAGCTGCACGTCCTTAAACATCTAAAACCACTTATTTAACCCTTTATGCAAACTTGCGAAGCAATGTTTGAATCCGCTTTCGGAAAGTCTTAGAACCACCTATCCAATCCTTTTTGTTTGGATTTCTTAATAACTTCTTTTAATTTATCAATCTGCTTTGAAACTCTATTCTCAGAAAAATCATGTTTCTTAACTAAAATTTCTTTTATTTTTTCTTCATCCATATCTTTAAATTCAAAATCAAAATTCTTTACCGCTGGTTTATGAAACAACTCAAAAATTTCTTTCCAATCAAATCTATCTTCTTCATCTAAACTCATAATTTGCTCTTCAACACTTTTAAAAATTTCATACGGAGTTTTATATCTCTTTACAATATCTAAAGCTTTTTTCTGTCCAATTCTCGGAACACCTTTAGGATTATAATCAGTTCCAACTAAAATTCCCAAACAAATTAATTGGTCCAAGCTTATTTCCAAATAATTCAAAACCAAATCCAGATCTATAATCTCTGGTTTAATTTCAATGTAACCAGAATAAGTCTTTTTCCTTCGAGAAATTCCAAAATTCCGAATAAGTCTCTTTGCACCAAAAAGCAAAGCATCGTAATCTTGACTAACAACTGCATAAACATCTTCCCTGTGCCTATTCAAATAAGCCGCTTCCGCCTCACCTTCCGAAGGCGCTTGAATAACGGGAATTCCCATAGCCTCAAGTAGTTCTTTACTCTCTTCAATCATCTCTCCATCCAATCTTAACAACTGACTTCCATATCTTTTCATGCCTTCGATATCTTCCTCTGCCTTCGCAGACTCATACTTCTCCTTAGCAACTTCTCTCAAAGAACCCCTTTTTTTATGGGTCTTAGATTTCAATTCCGGAGGCTTGCCGTCAAAAACATAAACCAATTTAACACCATTAGAAAGCAAATTAATATTTCGATAAAAAATTCCCGATAAATGGCTAGTAATCCTCTTTTTCGAATCCATCAAAGGCGTCCCATCCGGTTGCCGAATAGTTGACAAAAACTGATATAAAATATTGAACGCATCAACACAAACAACATTATTATTCAAATCCTTGATTTCAATTTCCTTCCGAGGAATGATATCCTTAATACTTAATCCCATAAAAGAACCAAAAATCAGAAATATAAATATTTAACTAAAATAAATACAATTGTTTTGCAACAGACTTTTTCTTAAAAAGAACATCTTCACCCTCAATACGATTTAGATACAATTTTTTAATCTCTTTAGAAAAGGGAATCCTCTCATCCCCTCCATTTCTATGCATATTTTCAGGAATCTTTTTTCTCCTTTTAATCAGGGAAACACCTTTAGACAAATGTTCCAGACTAAAATTTTCGAGAGACTTACTAAAATCAGGAACTTTAATATCCCACCTACCAAATAAAAGATAAGTCTTTTCCCAATCATTAAATTTAGATAAATATTCTTTAGGTAATTTTCCAAGACTCATTGCACCATAAATCGCTCTCTTCATCATAGGCAATCCAAATGTAGCCGAAATAGACCTACAAGTATTTTTACTAAAATCAAATCTATTGTCAAGATAAGAATTAATATCTCTTAATGTGCCATTAATTCCCCTTAAATCAAACTTACGATTCTCAGGATTATAACGTTCATGAGAAAAAGCGATATAAACGTCATCTTTTAAATTTTCTATACCTTTCAATCTGCTTTCCAAAGGCTCTCGAATCATATAGTTACTATTCATTAGTGATATATAAAGCTTTCTATACTCCAGAACACAATAAAATCAATGGAGAAATCACTCGAAGAAACAATTTTAGAAATAGAAAACTTTCAAAAATTAGAAGCAAAATGGAACGGATATAAAGCTAAAAAAACAAAAACATCCAATATAGAAACAAGCATAAAATTCTTAAAAAAAATGTATAACGAAACTGGACTAATTCCTCTAAGTTATCCAAGTCAAAAAGGAGGGATACATCTTGACTATTACATAAAAGATAAAGAAATATTAATTGAAATAACAAATAAAATAGAATATCTTCTTCCAGGAAGATTAGAAAAACAAAAAAAATCTATAGAAAAAGGCTACACTGAAATAAAAAATTACTTTCTAAATGAAATTAACAATCAATTATAAAAACTCAGCATACATTCTATAAACATGAAAACAAAATTCATTCCAATAGATTACGATTACTTCGATTGGCAAGGAAAAAATTATGCAAGAATAATCGGAAGAGATGAGAAATCAAGAAGAATATTAATAATCGACTCGTGCCCGGTTTATTTATGGGCAATTCTAAAAGACAATTTAAGCGAATCAAGAATAACATCCCTAATAGAAAAGATTGAAAAAATAAAACTTGAAACAAAAGGAAGAAAAACAAAAGTAGAAAAAGTAGAACTACACGAAAAAAATTTCCTTGGGAAAAAAGTAAACGCATTGAAAATTTTTGCCACAAATTACAAAGACTTACACGAAATTGCAGATAATCTAGATATGGAAGGGATAGAAAAACGAAGGGGGTATGACATAGGATATATAACACATTACATAATAGAGAAAAAAGTAAAGCCACTCCACGAGTACGAAATAGAAGGAGAACTCTTAAACAATTCCCAAGAATACTCCGGAATAGATATGGCATACGATGTGGATTTAACCATGAAAGTAAATACAATAAAACCTCTCAAAGAAAAAAAATTCAAACCAAAAGTTCTAGCTTATGACATTGAAACAGATGAATTAAAAATAGGTTCAGGAGAGATATTGATGGTTTCTCTAGTTTCAGAGAATTTCAAAAAAGTTATAACATGGAAAAAATCAAAGAATATGCCTTCCTACACAGAACTTGTCAAAGACGAAGCAGAACTCTTAGAAAAATTTACAGAATGCGTAAAAGAAGTTTCCCCAGATATTCTAACAGGATATTTTTCCGATGGTTTCGATTTACCTTATTTAAGAGCAAGAGCAGATAAACACAACATAAAACTAAGTTTAGGGTTAGAGGGTTCAAGACCAAAATTTTCAAGAGGGGTAAGCATGACCGGAAAAATAAATGGGATAGTTCACGTTGATTTATTAAAATTCATAAAAACCGCATACTCTCAATACATGCAATCAGAAACTCTAACACTAAACGAAGTCTCAAAAGAATTTCTCGGAGAAACAAAAAAAGATTTCAAAATAAAACATTCTTCAAAAATAGAAAACTGGAAAAACTACTACGAATACAATTTACATGACTCGGTTTTAACATATCAACTATTTGAAAAATTCTGGCCAGACATCTTAGAATTCACAAAGGTAATGCAAGAGCCACTATTCAATGTAACAAGAAATGGGATGGCTTCAAATATTGAATCATACATTTTACACAAATTAGAAGAATATGATGAAATTCCGGAAAGACGACCAGGATATAAAGAAATTTCTGAAAGAAAAAAACAAGGAAAATACGCGGGTGCGTTTGTCTTCCAGCCAATTCCAAATCTATATGAAGAAGTAGTATTCTTCGATTTCACAAGTAGTTACGGAAGCACAATAGTAACCTACAACCTCTCAAAATCAACTCTCCTTGAAAAACCCGAAAAAAACACGTACTCAATAGAAATAGATGAAAAAAAATCTTATTTTACAAAAGAAATAGGTTTTTTTCCAAATATGCTAAAAGAGATAATTCAAAAAAGAAAAAAATTCAAGAAGGAATTGAAAACTCACCCAGACGTATTAAAAAAAGCAAGAAGTAATGCATTCAAACTTCTAGCAAACGCTTCCTATGGATACCAAGGATTTTTTGGAGCAAGATATTATTGCAGAGAAGCAGCAGCTGCAACAGCCGCGTTTGCAAAAAAAGCAATTCAAGATGCAATAAACGAAATAGATAAAGAAGGCTACAAAACAATTTATTCAGATACAGATTCCATCGCATTTCTTCAAAAAAATAAAAGCCAAAAAGAAGTAAAAGAATTTCTTAAAAAAATAAATTCAAAACTTCCTGGAATAATGGAACTAGAATTAGAAGGATTTTTTAAAAGAGGTCTATGGGTTACAAAACGTTCAGGAAAAATTGGAGCAAAAAAGAAATACGCCCTAATAGATGATAACGGAAAAATAAAAATAAGAGGGTTCGAAACTGTTAGAAGAGATTGGTGTAAATTAGCAAGAGAGACACAAAACAAGATAATCGAATTAGTCTTAAAAAACGGTAACGAAAAAAAAGCACTAGAATACCTAAAAGAAACAATAAAAAAACTTAAAACAAGGGACATAAAAAAAGAAGACCTAGTAATAAAAACTCAATTAAAAAAACCTCTTTCCGAATACAAAGCAATTTCCCCTCACGTAATCGCAGCAAGAAAAATGAAAGAAAAAGAGATTCCAATTTCAGCCGGGAACTTAATTGAATACTATATTGCAGAAACAAAAGAAAAGAAGAAACTAGTTAGAGAAAAGGTAAAGTTGCCAATTGAAGAAGGAAAATACGACATAGATTATTATTTAAACAAACAAATTCTTCCTTCAATAGAAAATATTTTCCAAGTTTTCAACATAAACATAAAAGAAATAACAGAAAACAAAAAACAAATGACTCTAGGGGATTTTTGAGGTGAACATAAAAAATCTAGCAAAAGAGGTGAAAGAGCACATTCCATTCACGCTTACAGCAACAATTCTCGCAATAATAATTGCAATTTTTGTAAAAATATTTTTATGTAAAGAAATTCCAGAACCTGTATTTCACACACTTCATCCTCTACACGTAATTGCATCTGCAATAGTAACGGCGGGAATTTATTCAAAATATAAAAAAAACATTCTTCTTGCAATTTTAATAGGAATATCTGGCTCAATAATAATTGGAACAATAAGTGATGTTTTATTCCCTTATCTAGGAGGGATGCTGCTAAACCTTCAAACAGAATTTCATCTTCCAATAATAGAAAAACCAGCATTAATTCTCTCTGCCTCATTAATAGGATGTCTGATAGGAATTTCAAAAAAGATAACAAAAGTTCCACACTTCATCCATGTATTCCTTTCAGTTTTCGCAAGTTTGACTTACCTAATAACATTTAGTAAAACACTAACAACCACGACATTAATTTTATCAACAATAACAATTTTTCTAGCAGTTATAATTCCGTGTTGCATAAGCGACATTCTATATCCAAACTTATTTTTAAAAAAGAAAAAAAGATGTTGAAAGCAACTTGGTCAGGACTAGCAATTTTAGCTTTAATTGGAACTCTCTCATGGGCACTATCAAAAAAAGTCGGAGGAATAAAGGAAATAACAAGTATAACCCTTTTCGCATCGATAGGATACTTTTTAATTGGCATAGTCACAGTTGCACTGATAATTTTGATAGTCCGGTGGAGTGTGAGCAAATTCGATAATCCAAAAGAAAAAAACGAAATAGATTAAACAACAATTTCTAACATAAAAACCTTTAAAAAATATAAATTATAAAGTAGTAACATGAAAAATAAAAAAATAATCGATATAAAAGAATTTGAAAAAAAATATACACAAGCAAAAAGAATAATAACAGAGCTAAGAGAAGAAAACAAAAACCTAAGAGAGATTAATGAAAATTATAGAACCAATCAAAAAATGTTAGGACACGAGTTAAGAAGCCCTCTAAATGCAATAACAGGGTTTACCGGATTAATGATTGATTACATAGAATCTGGAAAAGAAGAGCCCGAAAAAGCATTAGACTACTTAAAACACCTGGAACAAAGCGCAAAAAAACAAAAAAACATTTTGGATATTTTGAAAATGGGAAATTCTACAAAAGAAACACTTAAACATAATTCTCCAATTAGCCTAGAAAGAATAGCAACAGAAGAAATACTCCAAAATGAAAGCCTGCTAAAAAATAATCAATTAAAATTAAATATTCACTACAACCACCTTTCAAACATAGAACCAATTTCCCTATACATAAAAGAAACTCCTTTAAGATTAATATGGAGCACTCTGCTCGGAAACTCATTAAACCACGCCCCTAAAGAAACCATAATAAAACAAGGAATAAAAATTAATGGAAAATATCTGGAAATTTTAATGGAGAATAATTACGAAAAACACATGCAAAGAAGAATAAGTGGAGAAAATGAAGGAATTGGAACAAGATATGCATTACAAATAATAAATACTCTCGGAGGAAAATTTTCAAACTATTCAAAGCCGCAATTGGTTAAAGAAAACTATGAATTTAAACAATCTTTTGGGGACAAAAAAGTACCTGAAAAAGAGAGCGACAAAATATGGGGAGTAAAAATTGAAATCCCTGAAGAGTATCTTACAAAATGAAATTTCTAACATCAAAAATAATCTTAGAAGAAAAAAATTTCTCTCAACAAAATCTAAACAAAATTGCAGATAACATTTACGAAACTTTAACAAATAAGAACAAAAGAATTGAACAGAAATACAACGAAATAATTTCAAAAACAATAGAAATAAACGAAAAAACAAATCCAATAATGGGAAGGGAAAATCCAGAATTTTTAGAAAAATTAAATCAAACAATAGATTATTTGACATATAACAAAAATAATCCTTACCTAAAAAGAGTAATCAACAACGAGTCAAGAAAAATAAACAAAGAAAAAATAAACTTTACTCTTGAAAATCTCAAAAAAATACGAAATAAATACAACAACGAAACATCAGAAAAAAGTATTAAATATAACTTAGAAAATATGGAAAACCTAATTGCAAACAAGATACCTGGAAAAAACACACTAGAATCAAGATTATCCATACTTAGAAGTCAATTAGACATAATAAAGAATAAACAAATATCTCAGGAAGACTTCGACAAGATATCATACAACTATCATAAAATACTAAATAACAGATATCTAAAAAACAAAACCGAACTTTCTCAAAAAAGAAACGATGTATTAAGTGAATTCTCTAAAATTCTAGAACAAAGAAACAAAAAACAAAATAAAATAAAAAAGAAAAAACCCTTTTCAAAATTAATTCCATTTATGTCTCCCTTTATTCTGGCAGGACTAATAACAACAATAAATCCTCAAAAAGAAGAAACGACAAAATATGAAAATACGAATTCTGCTTGGGAAGTGGATATAGAATTTCAAGAAAAGAAAAACAATTCAAAACCAAACTACACAATAACAGGTATTCCAAAACACGATTCTATTTACAAAGCAAGACAACTAAAATTTGATTCTCTATTTACAGAATACGCGAATCTAAATACTCCAAAAAATCTCTCATACATAGAATTCAAAGCAATTTTAACTTCAATAGCATTGCAAGAAACAAGTATGGGGGCATCCAGAAAAGCAGGGAAAGAAAAAAACGAACCAGGAGAATTCTGGTTGATGGGTTTTACAAGAGGAGAACAGTATCCTGAAAAATACAAGGGAATAGAAAATCAAATCAAATCTGCCTCCGAAAGAATAAAAGAAGCATTTGAAGGAAAACAAAGATTCTACCCAAAAACAAATGAAAAAGAAAGTAAAGAAGAAAAAATAAAATACATTTTAAGCGTCTACAATTCAGGAAAAGATCTCACCCCAGAAAACAAAATGGGTCAAAACTATGTAAAAAAAGTTTTTCCGTTAATTAAAGGGTGGGAAAAGTATTTTAAAGATAAAGAAAATCTAAATTACATATGGACAGACACAAGATACTCAAAGCAGGAAAAATCGCAAAAGAGGTCAAAGAATATATAAAGCCACAAATAAAAAAAGACGTTCCTTTACTAGAAATAGCTGAAAAAATAGAGAGTAAAATAATAGAACTTGGAGGAAAACCAGCATTCCCAACAAACTTATCCATAAATGAAATAGCCGCGCATTATACTCCTTCTCACAACGACGAAACAAAGGCACATGGGTTGTTAAAAATAGACTTTGGAGCATCGGTAGACGGTTGGTGTTCAGATACCGCATTCTCAATAGATTTAGAAAACTCCGAAGAAAACAAAAGATTAATTCAATCAGCAGAAAATGCACTAAAAAAAGGCATAGAAAAAATTGAAGAAGGAACAAAAACTTCAGAAATAGGAAAAGAAATTCAAACCGAAATAGAAAGTTCAGGATTCAATCCCATAATAAATTTATCCGGACACCAAATAGACGAGTATGACTTACACGCAGGATTAACAATTCCCAACCATGACAACAAATCAGAAAACCAAATAGAAAAGGGATTATACGCAATTGAACCATTCTCCACAAATGGAAACGGAAAAGTAAAGGACGGGAGACCATCAGGAATTTACATGCTAACAAATCCGAGAAATCCAAGAAGCCCAATCGCAAGAGAAATATTAGAATTTATTTTAGAAGAATATCAAAGCCTTCCATTTTGCTCAAGATGGTTAATAAAAAAATTTGGAACAAAGGCATTATTTGGATTAAAAGAATTGGAAAGAAACGAAATTCTCCACCACTTCGAACAACTTGTAGAAATTTCGGGAGGAGTTGTTGCACAAGCAGAACATACAATTTTTATAGACGACAAAGGTGAGAAAATTGTGACAACAGAATAATTCTCAAATCTTTTTTACAACCTAATAGAATTCGAATAATTTTCAATTCGGTCTTTCCATTCAGATTCAGTATAAAACTTTCCAGCCTTAAGCCTTAAATCTCTATACAAAGAAGAATATTTTTCAGACGAAATTCTACTAACAAATCCCTTAGAAAACTCTCTATCTACAACCTCCTCAAAATTAGAAAGTCCCAAAACAGAACAGGCAATTTCCTCAGCCTCTAAATCCAAATTCCTCTTTTTTTCCATAAAGATAGACAACAAACCAAAACTTATAAGTTTATCCCAAATAACCTTTTTCATTTGGAACCGCAGATTTTGCCGACTGCAAAAATTGTTCCTCAATCTTCTTATAAGCATCAATACTTGATTTTGTAACAGAAGGCCTAACCTTCTTCAAAGCTTCATCAAAATGTTTCTTCTTAACTTCTTTAGCATCAACACTCTCTCTCAAAGCCAACATCGCCGCCTCCCTTGCAAGAGATTCAATATCCGCTCCAGTGTAACCTTCAGTTTTCTTAACTAATTCTTTAATCACTTTAGTCTTATTCGTAATTGGCATCTTCTCGGTATGAATTTTCAAGACATTCTCTCTTCCTTTTTCACTTGGAGCATTAACTAATAAAATCTTATCAAACCTTCCAGGTCTCAATAAAGCAGTGTCTAACATGTCAGGTCTATTCGTAGCACCAATAACCAAAATATCATTCAAATCTTCTAAACCATCCATTTCAGCAAGCATCTGATTCAAAACTCTTTCAGTAACCTTAGTTCCAGATTCACCCCCTCTTCTACCGGCAAGAGAATCTATTTCATCGAAAAAGATAACGCAAGGTGCAACCTGTCTCGCTCTCTCAAAAATCTTCCTCATACCCTCTTCAGATTTACCAACCCACATACTCAATAAAGAAGGACCTTTAACCTGTATAAAATTGGCCTCAGATTCTTTCGCAACAGCCTTAGCTAAAAGTGTCTTACCAGTTCCAGGAGGACCATATAACAACAACCCTCTCGGAGGTTTAATTCCCATTCTCTCAAATGAATCTGCATATTTCATAGGCCATTCAACAGCTTCTCTTAATTCTCTCTTAACACTTTCTAACCCTCCAACATTTTCCCAAGTAACATTAGGTGTTTCAACTAAAACTTCTCTCATCGCGGAAGGTCTAACAACTTTCAAAGCATCAACAAAATCATCATGTTTAATTTTCAATTTCTCTAAAATTTCTGAAGGAATCTGTTCCTCTTCATCTAATCTCATCTTCGGAAGTAATTTTCTCAAAACATTCATCGCAGCTTCTTTTGCCAAAGACTCCAAATCCGCACCAACAAATCCGTGAGTCAATCCCGCAATCTCATCCAAATCAACCTTAACCAAAGGCATTCCCCGAGTGTGAATTTTCAAAATACTTAATCTACCTTTTTTATCTGGAACATTAATATTAATCTCTCTATCAAATCTTCCCGGACGTCTTAAAGCAGGGTCAACGGCATTAATCCTATTCGTAGCACCAACAACAATAACTTCTCCTCTGGCTTTCAAACCATCCATCATTGTCAATAACTGAGAAACAACTCTTCTTTCAACTTCTCCGCCAACATCCTCTCTTTTAGGAGCAATAGCATCAATCTCATCAATAAAAATAATAGAAGGTGAATTCTTAGAAGCCTGTTCAAAAATTTCCCTAATCTTCTTCTCAGATTCTCCATAAAACTTAGACATAATCTCAGGACCATTTAACAAAATAAAATTAGCGTCCGATTCATTCGCAACAGCCTTAGCTAAAAGCGTCTTACCAGTTCCTGGAGGTCCATGCAATAAAACACCTTTCGGAGGCTCAACCCCTAATTTTCTAAATATCTCGGGATGTTTAATAGGAATTTCAACCATCTCTCTAATTTTCTTAATCTCTTCCGTCAAACCACCAATATCTTCATAATTAATTCCGGGTAAACTCTCTTCATTAACTTCAACAGCCTTAGGATTCAAAACAATTTCAGTATTTTCAGAAATAATTACCGGAGCACTAGGAGTTGAACTTACAACAACAAACTTTATCTGAGTGATTCCTCCCCCCAAATTTCCGAAGCCCATGTTTCCCAACATACTTCCAAGCATATCATCAAAGTCTCCAAAGTCATCCCCTAACAAATCTTTCCTTCTCTGCATTCCCCCTAAAGAAACCAAATCTCCTTTAACAACAGGTCTACCCAAAAGACCTCTCTTCAAATTATTTGGATCAGCTTGAACCATAATCCCTTTTTGAGCGGGAGCAATAGTAACCTTTTTAGCTTCCTTAATTTGAGCCTTGCAAATTGTAACAATATCTCCCAATCCAGTTCTGGCATTCCTTCTCAAAATACCATCCATTCTAATTATTTTTTCTCCACCATCTGAAGGATAAGCCTTATCAGCAATAGCAAATGCCTCCCTGTTTCCTTTTATCTTAATAATATCACCTCGCTGAATTCCAAGTTTTTTCATAATAGCTAAATCTATTCTCGCAATACCTTTGTAAACATCGTCCTGCATTGCCTCCACAACATTCAATTGAATTTCATCTTTTGCCATTATATTGTCTCCTTAAATCTATTGAAATTTAAACTTAACCTTCCCATATCTTCAAAACATAATCTAACCATTTCATCCATCATTTTCTTTTGCTCATTCATAAAAGATACTATTTCTTTTGGAATCGAAACAGCATAACTATTACCAACTAATCGCATTTTGACTTTAAATTCTTTTTTCTTTAAATTTTGGAATCGATTATATTCGGATTCGTCAACAGGGTGAATAATTTTAGAACTGCACTTAGGGCAAACTACCGCACGCAATCTAAATCCATTTTTGGAAACGTCTACTTTTTCCATTCCAACATTGCATTTCTTACATAAAATTTTGTTATCAAATATGTCTGCCATTCTGTCGTTTTTGATTATGAACGCTCCACCAATTTGATGGAGCCGGGTAAAAGAGGTTAACAAGATGTATATATCTTGATGTATACACAATAAATAGATACTATTTAAATGTTTTGGTAGAATTTAAAAAACCTTTTAACTATTTTTAAGTATGGAAAAAAAGAGTAAATTCAAAAAATTCTGGAAAAAATTTTGGTGGATTGTCTGGAAAGACCCCTCTCCAAAAGGATGGGTAATTTCATTAATTTTTTTATTTATCGTAATAAAATTAATTTTCTTCCCACTACTAACCCTAACAACAGGAACGGAATTACCAATGGCAATAGTAGAATCATGTTCAATGTATCACAAAGGTAACTTATTTTCAAACTTTGACAATTGGTGGGAAAGGCACGAAAATAAATACGAAAATTTAGACATAACAAAAAAAGAATTTAGAGAATTTCCATTCAAAAAAGGATTTAGCAAGGGAGACATTCTTTTCATGATAAGAGCAAAACCAGATAAATTAGAAATAGGTGATGTAATAATTTTCGAAGCAGGAAGGAGAAATCCAATAATTCATAGAATAATAAAAATAGAAGAGGAAAATGGAGAATACATTTTTTCGACAATAGGAGATAATAACGAAGGACAATTAAGTTCAGAAAAAGAAATTCAAGAAGACAAATTAATAGCAAAGGCAGTATTCAGAATAACACCCTCACTAGGATGGGGAAAATTAATTTTCTTTGAGCATCTACGCCCAGAATCAGAAAAAGGGTTTTGTGAAGAAAACTAAAATAACACAAAAACTAAAGATTTTTAAACAAAAAGAACTAAAATTTAAAATGGAGTTTTGCCCAAAATGTGGCGCGGTTCTGATTTTAAAAACAAAAAATTACGGCTGCCCAAGATGTAATTATTCAAGTAAAGAGAAAATAAAATTATCTACTTCTGAAAAGAATGAAGAAACAAATAAAGGAATTTCAGTTTCAAAAGAACCTAAAAGCGTTTACCCCATAGTTAATGAAAAATGTAAAAAATGCGCAAATGAAAAAGCATATTTCTGGACCGTTCAAACTCGAGCTTCAGATGAAGCAGAAACAAAATTCTTCAAATGCACAAAATGTGAAACTACTTGGAGAGATTATAATTAGTTAATCTTTTAAAGAATTATTTCTAACATATTTCTATGGCTCTGTAGCTCAGCCTGGTTAGAGCACCAGACTCTTATGTATGGCTTAGTCGTATATTCTTAACGACACGTCGCAAAGAAATCTGGGTGTCGAGGGTTCAAATCCCTTCAGGGCCATAAAGATTTGAAGCCCTTGGGGTTTCGTTCATTTGAAAAATGAAAGACGTAAAGAACTTATTTCTTTGCATCGATGAAGAATCTTTAGATTGCTTCTATCGAAGTAGGTGAGTTATTCACCTGCACAAATCCCTTCAGGGCTATTTTTCAATTTATCCCAAAGTTCATGTCTCTCAAGATTTGCTTTAAAATGACTTTTACCTTCAACCCTCAATTCCCAATATAAAATATTTCCCTTAACAGTATTAATCCTTCTATGGACCTTCTTCAAAGCTCTCTTCGCAGCTGCCTTCTTTTGAGGACTAGAATTTTCATCAGCCAATTTATCTTCCTCTTCCTTCTTCCACTCTAAAACTTCTTCCATCTCTTCCTTTGCTCCAGCAAGCTTCTCCTCAATCTCCTCAGAGTTCAAAGGATCAAACTTCGGACCTCGATATCTATAATCAACCATAACAAAAACAAAGAAAGAACTCTTTTAAATTCAACGCCTATGCTTAAAATACTCAATCTGCCTAAATCTTTTCATAACTTTATCATAACTTCCTTTTTCTGCCAAAACTTTTTTCTTATCCTCACTCAATAACCTAAAATCATAATCTCTAACAGAACCGTCTATTTCATCCTTCCCAGGATAATCTTTCCATCTTCCACCGCCCTTTTTCTTATATTGCAAAACCATAATTAAGAATTATCTTCAAAAAAAGTTTTTATCGCACTTCCCGTTTCCTTTAATCCTTCTTGAATTTCTCCAACAACATTTTTATGCCAATTCCAACATAAAGAATCATCCTTTCCAAGACCAAAATCACAAGTTATTCCAGTATCATTCGCTTTCTGCCCACCAAGAAAACCCCAAACTAATAATACAACCAAAACAGCTAAAGCAATTGTAACTAATCTTCCCATACGAAATAAAAGAAAAACATCTATAAAAATCTTACGACAGCAAAAACTATCTAAGCTCCTCCTGAGCGTTCAGAGTTCGGTAGCGATCACCTCTACCTACTTAATCAACCTTTGGATATTCTCAATTGCATCAGCAACTTCCTGTCCTTTCTTAGTGAGTTTGATTATCTTTATTCTTCCTTTCTTTTCAAACTCAACTAACTTCAGCTCTTCCAAAGTTTGCAGTATCTTCACTGCGTGGCTATAAGTGCAATCCACTTCCTTAGCCAAAACACTACCATACCTCATCCTTGAATTCTTCTTCAAACAGACCAACATCATAGCTGGCTTTCGTCTGAAAAAGAGATCAAAATTATCTCTCATTTTGGATGTGTGTGGTTTAAAGTATATATTCAGACAATACTATTCTTATAAATCTTTTGGAAACTATATTTTCACTACAAACAATCAGTGAAAATTAAAAATAAAGAATTTTCTGAAAAGGTTCAATTTTCTGAAAAACATTATTCCAAGCCTTCGCATAGTTCTTAGACAATTTGTGCAAACTATAAGCTTGAAGAATTTTATCTCCTCCATCTAAAGAATTCCATTTGCCATAAAGTTTTCGTAAAGGTAAAACTTCCTCTCCAAAATGAATCAAATTTTCTTCCGGCCAAGCATCCAAATATTTGACAAAAGAAGAATAGGAATCATTAGAAAAAGGTTTATCCAAGTACTTCTCCCATTTATCCTGAGCAAAAACTAAATGGAAATTCTGAAAACTATTTTTATTAACAAAATCGATATACCTCAAAAAATAATCAAAACCCTCGACAGAAAATTGCATAACATTTTTATCTCCCTGCATATAGCATTGCAAAGGAACTTCAAGAGTTTTATAGTCCGTTCCAAAAGGAGTATCTAACCTATACTCCCGACTATTAGTAAGAGGAACTAAAGCATCACAGCCCATACAATAACCAAGAAAGATAGAATTATTCTTCCTATGATTTTCCCAATGAAATGGCGCCTGGTAAAAATCCTTTATCCCTTTCAGAAGGTCAAGGACAAAAGGCCTCTCAAATTCCATAAAAAACAAAGGAAAAAGACTTTTATAAGAATTTATATTCAACAAAAATCTTATTAACTATGAATTATAGTATAAAATATGACAAGATTTATGGCTATTGGAGACATACATGGAGACAGAGGGTTGGCAAAAAAATTAGCTGAAAAAGCAAAAAAAGAGAAAGTTGACACAATAATAATTCCAGGAGATATAACCTGGCTAGATCAGGACACAAAAGATTTAATTGGCCCATTCATAAAAGCAAACAAAAAAGTTCTATTAATACCTGGAAATCACGAGCCTCTAACGACTATTGATTTTCTATCAAAGACCTATCCAAATACAAAAAATATTCACGGTTACGGGGTTGAAGAAGAAGGTGTAGGGATTTTTGGAGCGGGTTACTCTCACAACACTGGACCTTTCCTAGTAAAAGAAAAAGAAATTGAAAAGGCACTAAAAGAAGGTCATGAAAGAGTGAAGAACTCTACAAAAAAAATAATGGTAACTCACGCACCCCATGAAAAAGGAAAAGCAGAATTCTCCGGATTTCCAGGCTCAAAAGCAGTAAGAAAGGCCATAGAAAAATTCAAACCAGACTTAGTTTTATCTGGACACATACACGAAGCAGGTGGAATCGAAGAACAAATAGGTAAAACAAGAATTCTCAACGTAGCAAGAAACCCTGCCATCTTCGAAATCTAAAATCAGCACATCATTTAGTATATAAAAACTTATAATAGCTAAAAAACCTTAAAATTTATGAGACAACTAAAAATTACAAAATCAATTACGAACAGAGAAAGTCCCTTAATAGAAAAATATTTTCAAGAAATCAGCAAAGATGAATTAATAAATGAAGATGAAGAAGTAGAACTAGCACAACGAATTAAAAAAGGAGATAACGCCGCACTCGAAAAATTAATTAGGGCGAATTTGAGATTTGTTGTATCTGTTGCTAAACAATATCAACATAAAGGATTGGAACTTCCAGACTTAATAGCAGAAGGAAATTTAGGTCTAATGAAAGCCGCTAAAAGATATGATGAAACAAAAGGATTCAAATTTATTTCATATGGGGTTTGGTGGATACGTCAATCAATGATACAGGCCATAAGTACGAATGCGAGGCAAATAAGACTACCCCTAAATAAAATATCGAGTCTAAATAAAAGAGAGAAAATTTATGAAGAATTTAGATTAAAAGAAGGAAGAGATCCTTCATACATAGAAAAAGAACAAATAAGCAGAAAGTTAAACCTAACTCCGGAATTAAAAGGATACGAAGAAAAAACAAGTCTCGAAAAAGACCTCCACGAAAATGACGAAAGAAATCTAGCAAATATGTTGGAAGATCCAGATGAACAAACAGATAAAAAATTAGTTTATGATGAATCTTTGAAAAGAGAATTAGACACACTCTTCAACAATTTTCCAAATAAAAAAATGGTAGAGGTAATAAAAAGGTCTTACGGAATTGGTTGTACTGAATACACTCTAGAAGAAATTGCAAAAGAGATGAACTATAGTAGAGAACGAATACGTCAATTAAAAGACCAAGGCGTAAGAAGATTGAAAAACTACGCAAAGGAAAACTTAAAGGAATATTTATAAAAAGTTTAGAAACGAACTAATTCTAAGAAAATGCCAAAAAAACAACAGAAAACAAGAGAAGAAAAGGCGGTAGAAGGTGCATTCCACGTAGACAAAAGTGATGTAAATTACGCAACTGAGAAAAAAATCAAAGAATTAAAAGATAATCCTATTTCAACAACAGAAAAAAAATACAAAACTTCAAATTACGAAACGATAGAAAAAATTTCAAAAAAAACTCGTAAAAAAACCAAAAAGAAAACTTCAAAAAAGAAAGTTACGAAAAAAAAGGTCCCAAAAGAATACAAAATACCAAATATAAAACTAAAAGAAAAAGGGTACGAATTAATAATAACAGAAAAACCTCAGGCAGCAAATAAAATTGCAAATGCACTTTCCGATTCTCCCCCAATCCAAAAAAACATAAACAAGGTTCCTTATTATGAGGTAAAAAAAGATGGGAAAAAAATAAACATCGCATGTGCAGTAGGTCATTTGTTCACACTCCACCAAGATAAAAAGGGTACGGAAGTTCCAATTTTCGAAATCTCATGGAAACCAAATTACATAGTAAGAAAAAAAGATTTCACAAAAAGGTACTACGATGTAATATTAAAATTAGTTAAAGATGCTTCAGAAATTACAATCGCAACAGACTTCGATGTCGAAGGAGAAGTTATCGGAAGAAACGTTATGCAATATATCTGTAATCAACCCGACGCATCAAGAATGAAGTTCTCAACTCTAACAAAAGACGAATTAAACAAAGCATATGAGAATAAATTAAAACATATCAACTGGGGACAAGCAATTGCAGGAGAGACAAGACATTACTTAGACTGGTTCTATGGTATCAATTTATCACGAGCTTTAATGAACGCAATCAAAACAACAGGAAAATTCAAAATTATGAGTATCGGAAGAGTTCAAGGACCTGCCTTAAAATTGATTGTCGATAAAGAAAAAGAAATTCAAAAATTCAAATCCGAGCCTTACTGGCAAGTTTTTATCATAATTGACGATGGAATAAAAGGATTGAAACTAAAACACAATAAAGATATTTTTGATAAAAATGATTTAAGTAAATTTGATAATTTGAAAGGTCGGAATGCAGACGTTCAAACTAAAAAAAGAGAGCAAAAATTACCTCCAAACCCTCCCTTTAATTTAACCACTTTACAAACAGAAGCCTACAAATTCTATGGGATAACTCCTTCAAGAACTTTACAGATTGCACAAAGCTTGTATTTAGCTGGTTTAATTTCATACCCAAGAACCTCTTCCCAAAAATTACCCGCCGAAGTTGGATACAAAGATATTTTGAAAAAATTAGCCTCAAAATTTAAAGCAGAACATTTGATTAAAAGAAAAACTCCAATTGAAGGTAAAAAAACCGATCCAGCCCATCCTTCAATCTATCCAACAGGGCAAACACAAGCTCTATCTGGCGACGATGATAAAATATACAAATTAATTGTTACAAGATTCCTAAGTTTATTTTGTGAAGATGCGATTGTCGACAATAAAACAGTTTTAGCAGAAATTGACAAACTGAAATTTTCAACCACTGGAAAAGTAATTCGGAAGAAAGCATGGATGGAAATTTATCCCTCAAAACTGAAAGAAGAAAAAATCCCAGATGTTGAAGGAGAAAAAGAAATTTTAGATTTAATGACTGAAGAAAAAGAAACACAACCTCCAAAAAGATTTTCTCCAGCTTCAATTGTTTCAGAGTTAGAAAAAAGAAACTTAGGAACAAAAGCAACTCGTTCATCAATCCTAGAAACGCTCTATAATCGAGGATACATTGAAGGACAATCAATCACTGCAACACCATTAGGAATCTCTTTAATTGAAACTCTTGAGAAATACTCTCCAATAATTATTGATGAAGATTTAACTAAAAATTTTGAAGAGGATATGGAAAAAATTGAATCGGCAAATAAAAAAGAAGAACAACTTAAACAAGAAGAAAGAATAATCGAAAAAGCAAAAGGAACGATTACAGATATTGCAAAAGACTTTGATAAGAACCAGAAAAAAATTGGAGGAGAATTAATTGAAGCAAATATTGAATATCGAGAGAAGCAGAAAATTGAAAACCAAATTAGAGAATGTCCTAAATGTGGAAAAGGGCACCTTGCAATAACTTACTCAAAGAAAAATAGAAGATTCTTTGTTGCTTGTGATGCTTATCCCGAATGTAAAAATACATTTACTCTTCCACCAAACGGAATTATCAAGAAAACTGAAAAGATTTGTGAAGAGTGTAACTGGCCAATGTTAATGAGACTAACAAAGGGAAGAAAACCCTGGGTTTTCTGTTTCAATCCTCAATGCCCTACGAATGCTTCATGGGTTAAAAAAAGAGATGAGAAGAACGATGATAAGAAGGGAGAATGAAAAAAAGGAGGCCCAAAATCTAAAAAAATAAATAATTGTAGTCACCCATTAAACCAAATTAACTTCTC
>CAZSGW010000002.1:0-85642 GCA_964606775.1 Candidatus Woesearchaeota archaeon | reverse complement strand
ACCAAGATTAGAATATGAAAGGGATTCAAAAGAATCCCTGTTATCCCTCCACCAAGATTCGAACTTGGGATCTCCCGGGCACTGCATAACAGCGTGGGAGCTGACTTCTCAGGTTTCATTTAATTTCCATGAATATAATGGAATATCCGCCCTATTCTACAGCCAGGCGCTCTAACCGCTGAGCTATGGAGGGTTATTTTAAGATAAGAAGTTAGTTATTTAAAGGTTTTTCTTATTCGATTTCCTTTTTTGGTTCTACCACAAAGTATGTTCTGTTTGAAGAAGCCTCTTTAATCCTTGAATCTCTTTCATAAACTGCACTTGCTCGTGGAAGCGCAAACTTTCCTAAGACTCCAACCTTTGAATAAATTATGTATGAGAACACACGTTTTTCTCTTGCTTCCAGCCTATCTATATTCCACTCTAATCTTCTTCTTTTTTCGTCTATTTTTTTAGGAGGATGTTTATCGAATTTTTCGTATAATTTAACTAAATGAGGTAACCTCTCAATTAGATTTATACTATTGACAGATTTTCTTGCTGAGACAATTAAAGAGACTTTCAAGGCAAATTCTCCTCCTTTTGATTTTACAAATTTTATTTTTTTCTTTATCTTTAAATCTGTTCCGAGATATCTTTTTGTGAAAACTACTGTTCCAACAACAAGCAAGATAAATAGAAAAGGATAAATAGAATTGGTTTTGACTACGATATTTAATTTTTCTCCAGGTAGAAGTTCTTCAGTCCAAGAGTAGTAAACTTTTAGTCCTTGTCTATCAACATTATTAGGTTCTGGCGAGAATGATGTGAATAGTCTTGAGATTACGTTCTTTTTAACAACTGTTTGAACTCCTTGAACTACATTTCCTTTGTTTTCTTTGTGTATTTTATTTTTAACAATCAAAAAACCTGACTTGTCTTCTTTTGATTCTATTATGTTTTGTTCTTCAAAATTTATTGTGCTTTCTATTTTAGTTGATTTGTCTTTAACATCTAGGTTGGCAGAGAGGGTGTAGTGTCCTGCAGTTAGTTCTTCAAAATCTTCTTTGTTTAATTCTACGATGAATTTTTTTTGTTCATTTGAATTCAGTTCAAAGTTTTTTTCTAGAGAGAAAAATACTGAAGAGAATTTAGCATTAATCTTTCCAAAATCGTAATTTACTTTGTTTTTTATGTAAAGTTCTACTGAATTTGAGAGAGGGTCAATATTTTCAGCTCCAATTTCAAAAGCGTCTGTTAAATCAGTTATCCTTAGGCTTAACTCTTCCTCAATTTCTGAATTACCATCTCTGATATAGTATTTTATTATTTTTGAGCCTGTGTCCGCCTCCGCGGGAGGGTATATTTGTAGTTCTATTTGTTTTGTTTCTCCAGAAGATATTGGGACAGTTCCTTTAGGATACATGCTTGGGCTAAAGAATGTGTAGAACATAAGATTTGCAGAGGAACCTTTATTTTTTATTTCAATATCTATTGTAGTTGGTTCGTGAAAATCCAAAACCATTACATTATCTGAACTTATTTGTTTAACATCCAGACTGAGTGCAGAGAAAACTGGCAAAATAAGTAAAAGAGATAGGAGAGTAATGAATTTTTTCATTTTGAAATGAGCCTTAAATTCTATTTAAAGATTTCTGTGAAATTAGGATAGATTATTTTTGACCTTCTAAATCAAGGTAAGCTTTAGCCTGAGATAAAAATTCGTCACAATCTCCAATTAGTTTGTCTTCTAATTGTTCGATTCTTGAAGGAATTACCCATTTTTCATATATTGCTCGAATGACTTTTTTAAAAGGGCTTGTTTCGTATTTTCCTTCATAATCTCTAACTAAGGTTCCTTTTACTTTTATCTCGGGTTGCCCTTTATTTGTTTTTATCTTTTTCCCGTCTTGCATTATTTCTACCTGTTCTAAGCCGATAATTTTCCAAACTATTTTTACTTCAAATTTGAAGTAATCGTTAATTTTTGCTTTACCTTTCCATTCAATATCAATGTCTTTGGAATTCCCTGAAACTTTTTCTGCGTATTTTGACTCTTCAACATCTAAGCCGGTTTCTTCAGTTAACCATTGATAACAAAATTTGTAAAAGTCTTTGTAATTGAATACTCCCGTATATTTCATCTTGCTTGAAAATACTTGCTCTTTTTCTGCCATGATTTAAAAATGAATTTTATATTTAAATAATCTTCGATTTAACAATATTTAAAAATCTCAAAGTCCTTTGAGGTAAAAGATGGAGTCAAAACATAAATTTATTTGGGAAGTGTTTCTGTTGGTTTTTGTATTTATATTTGCATTTTTATTTGCTATACGAGGTTCGTTTAATATGACTGCTTATGTCGTTGGAGATTTTTTAGTCGAGAAGACGGGAGTTTTGGTGACTTTAATTGTTCTAAAAGTTTTAATGTTTATTACTTTTCTTATGGTAAGAGCGAGATTAAAAAAGAAATAATTATTTCATACATGAATCGCAAACTAACATTCCATTAAATCTGTAAAGCAATTCTTGGTTTCCACACTCCTCGCAAATTCCTTCGTGAACTGATTTCCTTTCTTTTGCTCTTTTAATTCTTTTAAGTTTATTTGATTCTTCTCTTATCTTTGAAATTTCGTCTATTTCAGGGTAAAATTCTGGTTTGAAGTTCAATATATCTCGAATTGTCAATAAACCCTTTAATTGTTTTTCTTGTACAACTGGAAGTCTTTCGAATTTCAATCTTTTTATTTTTTTGAATGCTTCCTCAATTGTTGCTGATGGGCGAATGGTTGCAATTTTTCGAGGAGAAATTTCTTCTGCTTTTATCTGAGATAGGTCTTCTTTCGATTTTTTTATTATTGCCCAAAGGATGTCGTGTTCTGTTATGAGTCCTTTTAGTTCACCCTTCTCAGTTAGGAGCAAACTTCCAACTCTTTTTTTAATCATTTTTTTGGAGCATTCTAAAAGATTAGTGTCTGGTTTTATAGTTATTGGATCGCGTGTCATAATATCCGCTACAAGTACGTTATTCATTTTTATAGAAGGCATGAATTACTTATAAATCTTATTTAGAACTAGATAGTGACTTTTAATCACAACAATGCTTAAAAAAATATGGTGAGATTAAATAAGATGAATGATAGATCGGTTTTTTTGATGCCTGAAGATATTTCTAGAAAGATAGGTAAAGATGCACAGAGAGGAAATATTGCTGCGGCGAAAATGTTAGCTGAAGTTGTTAAAACTACTTTGGGACCGAAAGGAATGGATAAGATGCTTGTCTCTCCAACAGATGAAATTGTTGTTACGAATGATGGCGTTACAATTCTGAATGAAATGCAAATTAAAAATCCTGTTGCGAAGATGATGGTTGAAATTGCGAATACGCAAGAAACAGAAGTTGGTGATGGAACCACTTCGGCAGTAATGATTGCGGGCAAACTTTTAGAAAATGCCGAGAAACTTTTGGATATGAAAATTCATCCGACTCTAATTGTTAAGGGTTATAGGCTTGCAGTTGAAAAATCGCAGGAAATTCTTAAAGAGATTGCATTTAAAGTTACATCAAAAGATAGGGAAATATTAAAACAAATTGCGATGACTGCGATGACTGGGAAGGGCGCAGAAGATTCTAAAGAAATTTTATCCGAGATTATTGTTAATGCCATAACCGAATTGAGCGTTTCTGGTTTTGTTAATTTAGATGATATTAAAATACAAAAAATCAAGGGTAATAATGTAAAAAATAGTGAGTTGGTTTCAGGAATTGTTTTTGATAGAAAGCGAATTTCTTATGAAATGCCTAATAAGGTTGTTAATGCAAAAATTGCAATTTTAGATACGGCTTTAGAGTTAAGCAATCCAACTAATGCAAATATTTCGGTTTCATCCCATGAGCAATTACAGAATTTTATGAATTCAGGAGAAGATGCTATTAAAAAAATGATTGATAAGGTTAAAGAGTCTGGAGCTAACGTGGTTTTTTGTCAGAAAGGTATTGATGATTATGCACAGTATCTTTTGGCAAAGGAAAATATCTATGCTTGTAGTAGAGTTGCTCGGAATGATATTGAAAAATTAGCTAAGGCAACTTCTGCAAAAATCATTGGTAATGTTAATGAAATTGAGAGTTCTATTCTGGGTGAGGCGAAAGTCGTTAGAGAAATGAAACAGGGCGATAAATATTTGACTTATGTTAAAGGCTGTAAAAATCCGAAAGCTTTGAGCATTTTAATTTCTGGAGGAAGTGAGCATGTGATTGATGAAGTTGAGAGAGCAGTTAGAGATGGAATGGGTGATGTGCTTTGTGTTTTGCGTTCTGGCTTAGTTGTTTTAGGGGGCGGGGCGGTTGAAGTTGAATTGTCCAAGAGGCTTAGAAAGTTTTCACATAGTTTGAATGGGAGAGAGCAATTGGCAGTAGAGGAATTTGCGAATGCCTTGGAATTTATTCCCTTGACTCTTGCTGAGAATGCTGGATTGGATCCTATTGATACTTTAACTGATTTACGTTCGAAACATGATTCGGGAGATATGTATGCTGGATTGAATTTATTTGAGAATAAGATTGAGAATGTTATGGAATCAAGAATTATTGAACCTCACAAAGTTAAACAACAGGCGATTGATTCAGCTACAGAGGTTGCGGTTATGATTTTGAGAATAGACGATGTTATTGCGTCTTCTGGGGATAAAAAAGGTATGAATTCCATGGGGCAGATGCCCGATTACATGGGAGGTTTGAATTAAAATTAAAAACCCCTTCTTCTAGAAATTTTTATGTATTATCATATTATACTTACGGAAAGATGTAATTCTCGTTGTAGATATTGTTATGAAAAGTCCATGAAAGAGTTCGATAATTCTCTTTCTAAAAAATTTGAGTTTGATTTTGATGTTCCTTGCGATTCAGAAATTGATATTAAAATGTTGAAGAGTTTCTTGAAAGCAGACGATGTGATTATTTTTTATGGGGGCGAACCGATTGTTAATTTAGATAAAATGATTGAAATAATGGATTCTTTTCCAGAGAATAAATTTTGTATGCAGACTAATGGCAAACTTTTGGGTAAAATCCCTACAAAATATATGAATAAATTTTCAAGGATTTTGATTTCTATTGATGGGGACAAAGAAAGAACCGACTTTAATAGAGGTGTTGGGACTTATGATTTTATTATGAAGAATGTTAATTTTATTCAAAAGAATGGTTATGAGGGAGAAATTGTTGCTAGAATGACTCTTGATAATGAAATTGGGAGTGATGTTTTTGAGCAAGTTAAACATTTAGTTAAAACTGGGATGTTTGATTCTATCCACTGGCAGATTGATGCTGGGTTTTATGAGTTTGATTTTGAGAAAAATAAATTTTCTGAATTTGTTGAGAAGTATAATGAGGAGATTAAAAAATTAGTTGATTATTGGATTGAAAATATTAAGGCAGGAAATGTTTTGAAATTATATCCTTTCTTGGGAATTTTTGAGAGTTTGTATTTTGGTAAAAAGACTAAATTGAGGTGTGGGGCAGGTTATGCAAATTATACTATTACTACAAATGGAAAAATTGTTGCTTGTCCGATTATGAATAATATTAAGAATTTTCAGTGTGGGCATTTGAATTCCAATGAGCTTAAAGAAATTGATGTTATTGAGCCTTGTAGTTCTTGTGAGCATTTAGATATTTGCGGCGGAAGATGTTTGTATTCGAATTATGCAAAACTTTGGCCTGAAGAGGGGCAAAAATTAATTTGTGAAACTATTATTTATCTTATCGATTCAATAAAAGAACGCATGAATGAAATAAAAGAATATATTAAAGGTAACATTGTAGATTTAAATGATTTTTGTTATGAGAAATATTTTGGTCCTGAAATTATTCCCTAGTTTTGTTTCTTGAATTATACCCTTTTAATAAATGATATTTATCGTCGGGTATTGAAAGATTTTTTAGTGCGTGTTCTAACTTTGAATCAAGTTGTTTTACAGTAAAATTTATATCTTTGTCCTCTAAAAGATAAGAAGGGATTACTTTCTTATGATTATCAACTTTTGATTTTAAGTTTTCAAAAAAAGATTTTTTTTGAGCAGTTTCTAATGATTCCAGATTTTCGTAGTATAACTTAATCATTTCTCCGTATGCCTTTACTGCGTTCAAGTGTTCTTGGTTACTTTTCATTTTAATAAAGAAGAAATTTTAGTAGATTTCTGTTAATCCGAAAACTCTACATAACCAGTTGATGAATTTTTGCCACCAGTTAAGTTCCTTTTCATCGTCTTCTTCTAGTGTTATTTTTGGTTTTTTATGGTCAAATTGTTCTTTCCATTTTTTATCGTCAACCGTAACTGAAGCTCTACTTTCGTCGTCTGAATCAGCTACTTCATCAATTGTGAATGTGATTGTCTTGCTTGCCGTGTTTCCGTACATATCAGTAGCATAAACAGTTAAAGTGTAATCTGATTCGTCTTCTAATTCTTCAGTAGCTTCGTATGTCCATGCTGAAGTTTCAGTCATTGATTTATTTTCTCCGTCGTTAATGCTATAAACAACACTTGAAACATCTTCATTTACATATACTCTAAAATCTACTTCCGTGAAATCTAGTTCTTCTTCGTCAGATGGCGAAGCAATTGAGATTGTTGGGGCTGTTGTATCTCCTAATGTATTTACCACAAAAGTAACGCTGTCACTTCCAACGTTTCCAGCTGTGTCTTGAGCATAAACAGTCCAGATATTTATTCCTTCATCTGAAGTTACTGCGAAAGAACTTGAACAAGATACTGGTGTTGAATTTGTTTCTCCTTCATCTGTTGAATACCAACAAGTATCTAAATTTTCATCAGTTGCTGAGTAGTATAAGTTTGTTATTTCTGATGTGTATACATTTCCTTCTAGTGGATTTGAAATTGAAACTGCTGGCGCTGTTGTGTCCGGCATTGTTGAGTCAATTGTGAATGTTACTTCATCTTGAGCTGTGTTTCCTTCAAAATCTTGAGCGTAAACAGTGTAAGTATTTGAACCTTCTGAAGGATTTATTGTAAAGGCGTTTGAACCTTCTGAACATGATACTGGGTCTGAAGTTGTACTTCCATCAGAATACCAACAAGTGTCTAAATCTCCATCTACATCGTTTGCAGAGTAGAAAAGAGTTGAAAGAGAGTCGTAAGTATTTCCATTTTGTGGGCTACTTATTGCAATTGTAGGTGCTGAACCTGTTGTAGTTGTAGTGCTTTCAACAATTAATGTTAAATCGTGAGTTGTTTTTGCTCCACTCTCCCCAATTACAGTTAATTCAAGAGTGTATGTTCCAGCAGTTCCGGCTGAAAGAGATAAAGTATCTGAAAATTCAACATCATAGTTTTCTGATTGTCTGTTGTATTTTCCAGAATGAATATTTGTTATTTGATTTCCTGAATCATCAAGTAAATCAACGCTTACTAAAATATAATCTTCTAAAAATCCATAACCCCATACTAAAAAACCTGTTGAATCTCCTGTTTCAACTGTTATAGTAGTATCATCTGTATCTTCGTAAACTAATAAACCTGCAACTGAATTGTCTGCTGCAACAAATGGGGCAAGAACTAAGAAAAGTAGTGCAAAAGTTAAGATTAGTTTTTGAGTTTTCATCTTTATTCCTTGTTATTTATTGAAACCCCGAACTTAAGATTAGGGTAAAATTTATTGTCAATTAATCTTCCACCTAAAGAGATTGCAAGTTCTTTTGTTGGGTAAAAATCAAGACTTATATCTCCGAAGAATAGTTTTCCAGATTTAAAATCAACAACGTATTTTTCTATATCTGTATTAGTGTGGTGAGAAGTGTTTGTAAGAGTATCATTGAACAAAACATTTCCATCTCTTTGAACAGTTACAACATCATAACCTGTTTCTGTTTTGTTTTCAGTCGTTTCTTGTTGGAATTTCTTTTCAGCAAGTCCACCTGCAAGTTTTAGTTCTAAACCCTTTGCAAGTTTAAAGTCGAATTGAAGTCCTGCACCCCACAAGTAGTTGTTTATAGTTTCAATTACTTTGTCTTTTTCAACTTCAACCAATCCTTGTTTAGTTCTTGTAACGCCGTATCCTAAATCTGTAGTGCTATTTGAAATTTCTTCAAGAGAATAATCGTTTGTTCTTTCTACATCTTTGATTCCAGAATTTGTAAAGTTGTACCAAGCCATTGGACCTACGTGGAAATTTCCTTTGTTGTCTCCAATTCCTAAGTATGCAATAGCGTCTGCTGAATTTTTTTCTAAGTTTTCAAAGTCGTGAATATTTCCAGCAAGAGCTAATTCCAATCTTACGTTTGGACCGTTTCCTCTTCTTCTTGAAGGAGAAACTCTTGTATCTCTAAGAACTGCGTAAGAGGGTTCTTTTTCTTCCTCTGATGTGATTATTTTTTCAACTTCTCCAGTATTTATTTTATCTTTTAATTGGTCTTTATAGCCTTTAGGATAATTTGGATTTACTATTCCATCTCCGCTACCAGTTGATCTATCTTTATCAATTTGCCAACCATAGAAATCTCCTTTTTTATCCAATAATACATAGTAGTTATTTCCATCATCTGTTACTCCGAATTCTAACATATCATCTTTGTAGAACCAAACACTATTTTGTTTTTCTCCTGTTCCTTGAGGGTAGTGAGGGTAATATATTGTATCGTTATATCCATCGTTTCCTTTTATTACAAGAGTTTTGAATAAGTTTGAGAAATCTTTTACTTTAACATCAATTTGTCCTCCCATAACATCTTCCGCATCTTTTATGTTATATGAAGGTTCATCGTCTTCAGGTTTATTCCCTAAAACACCATTATTTGTAAAAATAAGTTTATTTCCTTCCATTTCGTAAGGTTCATAAATAACGCTTGGACTTTTCCCTTTCAATTTGTCTACTGGGTATTTTTCAATTCCAAGAGGGTTATCATTTGAAGTATTAACATTCTGATAAAGATATGGAGTTCCATGTTCAACGATTGCTGGCAATGTACTGATTCCTCCTTTCTTTCCAGATGTTGTAAAATCAATATCTTGAGCATCAGCTTTTTGTGAATAACCTGTTGCAAGTGCGAAAGGAATTGCAGTGTATAGTGCAGCTTTTTTCATAGCACTTCCGAACTTACTGTCTCCTAATTTTTGAATTAAGTTTTTTGAGTTTTGTTTCATGATTAGATGTAGAAAAAAGGGGTTTATAAATCTTTCTATTTTGTTGTTATTCCAGAGTTAAACACATTTGATGTAATTATCGGGGAGTTATCTTTTGATGTTTCATGTTTTCCGACGGAAATTCTTAATGTTTAACTACTGGGTTTTCATCCCTTATTATGCGCGAGCCGGGAATCGAACCCGGGTCACATCGTTGGCAACGACGTATTCTAACCGCTGAACTACTCACGCTTGTTCTTCATTATTCAAAGAGATTTTTATAGTTTTCTTCAATTCTTTTCTCGACTTTTTCTAAGGAGATATTTTTTATTTCTGCGATTTTTTTATAAGACTCCAAAACATTTGAGGGTTCATTTGGAAATTTTCTATCTGGATGTAAGTAGGGGGAATCTGTTTCACAAAATAATTGTTCGAGAGGAGTTATTTCTATCACTTTCTGAAAATGTTCCGAACTTTTCACGCTTGTTGGAATTGAAAAAAACCATCCATTCTCAATTATCCTATTCACTAGTTTGAAATTTCCCGAAAAACAGTGCATTATTATCTTATTATAATTGAATGATTCTAAATATTCTATTGCCTCTTTTTCTGCCCTTCTTGAGTGTACAATTAAAGGTTTATTTAGTTCTTTAGCTAGTTCTATAAATTTTTTTAGATTGGTTTTTTGTTTTTCCAGTTCATAGGAGTGTTTTAAATCAAGACCGACTTCCCCGATTCCAGCTATTGAGTTCTTTTTTTCCCTGATTAATTCTATCGCTTGATCTACTTCTGAATCTGACAATTTAAGGGCATCTATCGGATATAATCCGAGCGTGCAAAACACATTTTCATATTTTTTAGAAATTTCAAGCGTTTTTCCAATTGATTTTTTAGTTGTCGAGGCAGTCACAATTCGCACATTTTTTACAGAAGCATTTTCAATTACTGAATCTAAGTCTTTCATTAAATCTAAATGAGAATGAATGTCAATAAAAGTCATAATGGTCCCACCAAGAATCGAACTTGGGTTTATTCGGTGTAAACGAATCGTCTTAACCACTGGACTATGGGACCGATTATAATTGTTATATTTTTTAATTTTTAAATGTTATTAATTAGGAAAATTTAAATAATGGGTTTTTCGAAAATTAAAATGGAAAATATGAGATATAAAGGTTTGAAAGAATTAGATGATTATGATTTAGTTGAGAAAGCAAAGGACAAGAATTTCCGGGACAAAGCAATACAAATATTTTATGAAAGACATAAGAGAAATTTGAATGGGTTTTTAATAAAATCTTTTAATTATAGTAAAGAAGATAGAGAAGATATAGTTCAGGAGACTCTCATTAATTTTACTGAAAAAATTGGAAAATATAAAAAGGAATTTTCTAAACCAAGTACTTGGTTTTTTAAAATGGCGTATAATAGGGGAGTAGATAAATTTAGAAGAGATAATTCTAAAAGTAGGAAATTGGAAAAAAGTATTAGAGAGATAAAATTTGATGAATCTATTGAAGTAACTCATATTGACTATGGAGGTTTTAAAAATCCAGAGGAAATTCTTATCCATAAACAAAAAATTGATGCGTTAGATAGTGCGGTAAAAAAACTTCCACAAAAGTACCGAGAGATTTATAATTTAGTGATTAAAGAAGAATTGAAGTACAAGGAAGTTCAGGAAAAATTAGACATAAATGAGAATACTTTAAAATCTAGAAAAAAAAGACTTGAAAATAGTTTAAGAAATAAAATTTCGAGGAAGTGAATTTTAAGGAGTATAACAATACTTAAAAAATAGGCCATACAATAAATTTAATGGGTTTATCTAGATTGACAGACCGAGAAATAATTTTTGATGCCCAGAAAAATAATAATCTAAAAAATGCAACTGAAAGGTTATACTTAAAATATTTTTTAGGTCTTTCAGGGTTTTTGAAAAAATATACTTCTTGTGAAAAAGAAAGGGAGGACATAATTCATGACACCTTCATAAAAGTAATTAAGAATATTTCAAATTATGATTCTTTTTATCCCTGTGCAAAATCTTGGATATATGGCATTGCAAAAAACCATCTTATTGATAAAAAGAGAAGGGAAAAATTAAAATTGAAGAGATGGGGAATTAAATCCTCTATACAAGAGGCTTTTGAGAGTAACTATTTGAAAAATCATGAAAACCCAGAAAAATTGTTAATCAAAAAAGAAAAAAAGGAGATATTAGAGAACATAGTTAAGAAACTTAGTAATAGAAGTTTAGAAGTTTTTTCATTAAGACATTGGAAGGGATTGAAATACAAAGAAATTGGAGAGAAACTTAACATCTCGGAAGATAATGTTAAACAAATTTTGTGGAGAAGTAAACAAAAAATTTTAAAGGAAATGAGAAACTTTTATAAGTGAATGAATCATTTTTAAGTTATGGTTGGGCAAAATATTCCTGGTATGGATTTGAATGATAGTTACAAAAAATCTTCTCAAGAAAGCCCTAATCCTGAAGATGCTCAAAAAGAGATGGAGAAGACTAAAAAAGAGGTTGAGAAATTAAAGGAGTTTATCCTTAAAAAATATAAATATGTTCAGGCAATCGGTGTTTTACCTCCTCAGTCTTTGAAGTTTTTTATTGAAGAAGAGGAAGTTCCAAAAGAATCGGAGAAGGCCCTACATTTAAATGTCATTGTTCCGAATAATAAAGATAAAGAGATTCCTAAGATAAAGAAAGAATTAATTTCGGAAATTGAAAAAACAAAACAGAATGTTTGGCTTCATATTAGAACGCCTGCGGAAATTTGGGAAATTTGTTTGGACCAAAAGTTTGAGTTATCTTCTGCTATTGCTATGTCTTATCCGCTTTATGATAAAGGATTTTTAGGGGCTTTGAGAGTTGCGGAAATCCATAAGTCTTTAGTTTTACAAAAATTTGAGAAATATGTTGTTTCTTATGTTATGGGGGGAAGTTTGGTTAGAGGAGATGCGACTAAGACTTCAGATGTTGATGTTTTTGTGATTATTAATGATACAGATGTTAAAAGAATGCCTCGTTTAGAATTAAAAGAGAGGTTAAGAGGAATTATTTACCAGTATGTTGTTCAAGCTTCTGAATTAGCAGGTGTTAAAAACAAACTGGAGCCTCAGATTTATTTGTTGACCGATTTTTGGGATGCCGTTAAAGATGCTCATCCTGTAATGTTTACTTTTATTCGTGATGGTGTTCCTATTTACGATAGGGGAACTTTCATGCCATGGAAATCTCTTTTAAAGATGGGTAAATTGAAACCTTCTCCAGAGGCGATTGATATGTTTATGTCTATGGGAGATGAAGTTATTCCTCGAAGTAAGAGAATGTTATTATCTGAGGTTTTTACTAACATATTTTGGGGCGTTACAACGCCTGCACAGGCTTTGCTGATGCTTTATGGTTTGCCTCCCCCAAATGCGAAGAAAGAATTACTTCACCATTTTAAGAAAGAATTTTATAACACGAAAATGGTCGAAAAGAAGTATGTTGATTTTATCGAAAATGTTATTAGTACATGGAGAGATTACGAGCATGGAAAAATAAAAGAGATTTCAGGTAAGGAGATAGATAAGATGTTGAGCAATATGGAGGATTATTTAAAGAGGATGAAAGAATTGAGAGAACAAATTGAGAAGAAGGTTCAGGAAAAGACTATTGAAGAGATTTACAAAGATGTGTTTAATTTATTGAAGGATTTAACAGGAAAGAAGTCGCAGGTTGCCATTATTGAATCTTTTGAGAAAGATTTTATTAATTCAAATAAATTTTCTCCGCAAGATTTGAGGATTTTGAAAAATATTGTTTCAGCGAGAGGAGATTTTAAGAAAGGAAAATTAAACGCGCATAAAGTTGATGAAGCACGTAAGAATGCCGGAATCCTGATAAATGATTTAGTTGAATATAATCAGAGATGTGATTTAGCTCTGGTTGAGAAAGGAAAAATGAGATTGAAATATAAAGAAGGTGGAAATACGAAGGAAGCCGAGTTGGTTAATTTTAAGGATGTTGCTTTTTTATTTAAGGATAAAAAGATTTTCAAATTAACAAATAATATTGAAGAGAGTAATATGGACGAGTTTTCTAAGGCAATTGAAGATTCAAAGAAGAATAAAGATGTTGTGATTAGCCCTAAATTGTTCGAATTGTTGAAAAAAGAACTTGGGAATTACGAAGTTTTCATCTAAGAAAGTTTTTTAAACTAATTTTATTGATATTCTATATGGTTAAAGGAAAAGTTGTACAATTTAGACGTGGGAGACATACTATAACAGAAAGACATATGTTAATTGAGATAGATGGAGTTTCGGATAAAGGAGCTGCTGAAAAATTTGTTGGGAAGGAGGTTATTTGGACTTCTCCAGGAAAGGAGAAGAAGCAAATTAAAGGAAAAGTCTCTGGAGCTCATGGAAATAATGGAGTTGTTAGAGCTATTTTTGAAAAAGGTCTTCCTGGGCAGGCGGTTACAACAGAGGTAGAAATAAAATGAGTTGTAAAGATTATCAAAAATTTGTAAGTTCGAAAGAACGTCCTATGGATTGTATATATTATAACGTTAGTTGTTCTTCTTGTATTGAAGAAAAGAAGGAAAACGTGAAGGACGAAAAATCAACAAATAAATTAGAAAAGGAAGCAAGACTTTCTGATTATTACTTGGGATAAAATGGCCGCGTTAAGAAAAGCTCGAGCTTATTCAAAAAAGAAAGTAGTTCCGTTTACTCGTGTTTCTAAAAAAAGGAGTAAGTCGTTTATTAAAACGGTTCCTCCACAAAAAATTGTAAAATTTACGATGGGCAAACCAGCAATGTATAATGCAGGCAAACTTACTCATGAATTGAGGCTTATTACTTCGGAGAAATGTCAGATAAGACATAATGCAATGGAAGCTTGTCGTCAGTTTGTTAATAAAAAAATTGCTAAAGAACTAAACGGAATTTTTGTTTTAAATGTAGTTCCATTTCCACACCATATTCAAAGAGAAAACAAAATGCTTACTGGTGCAGGTGCAGATAGAATGCAGACTGGTATGCAGTTATCTTTCGGTAAATCTTCTGGAAAAGCCGCTATATTGAAAGAAGGCGATACTATTTTTCACGTAGCTGTTGCGGATGAAAAGTCTGTGGCATTTGTGAGAAATACGTTAAAGCAAATAAAGCCAAAGCTTCCTTGCAAAACGAAAATTCTTTATGAAAAGAAATAATGTTACTTTTTTAAAATGGTAACAAATAGAAAGATTTATAAACATTGGATTTTTAGAATTTCTATGAAAATAAAATATCAAACAAATCAAATCACTCCAAGAAAAGTTAATTATGAAACTTGGAATGGTTTAAATAAAAGTTGGAATGGATTGAAAGAAGGGTATGTATACTCGGAAGATCCAGTTGCACAAGAACAATCTAAAAAAAATTTAGCGAATAAATTTGAGGAATAAGATAAATGGGTGACGAAAATCAAATATCAAAAGAACAAAGAGAAAATGCAAAGAAGACACTTAGCCACAAACTTTATCATGAAGTATTAGGTAATGCGAGGGTTAAACAATCTTCTGAGAAATTTTCGCAATTAGTTAATCCTGGAGTTGCAGATTATCAGTATGAATCTCTAAATGGAAATGAAGAAATTCAAAAAGATATAGAAGGGAGATATAATCAAGAGAAGGAAGATATTGAAAGATATGGTTTACCCGGTGAAGCGCGTAGGGAAGATTTAAATGATTATTCTTTGAGAATTGCAAGATCAATTGGCTCAAATATGCAGATATTAACTCTAAATGATTTAGAAAAAATTGTGAAGGATGTTTCGGGCGTAAAAGTGGAAGTTCCGGATGCTATGAAGGATCATGGAATATATTCTATTGCTGGAAAATCTGAGAAAGACCTAAATAATTTTGAAAAAGGAGTTGCTCAATATTATGGTTTGCTTAATGAAACATTTTGGAAAGCTGTAACTCTTAATTCGGTGAATAAACAAGCTTATGCAGATGTTAACGCTATGGCTCAGGATTTAGGAAAAAAATATAATCCGAATGGAGAGGATAAGAAAAAATGAAGAACAAAGTTGTAAATTACAAAGGAACAGATTGTTTGAATTATAGCATACCTGAAACTGCAGAGATAGCTATTGATTTCTATCAGAAAAAGCACGCTGAATCTATTGAAAAGGGAAATGAAAATTTGAAAGAAATTTGTGAAAAAAGGTACGAATTCGCAAGAATGAAAGCGAAAGAACTTGGAGTTAATACTTCAAAATTTCCGAAACATTTGCGAAATTTAGACGACAAAGTACTAGGAATGACCAATTAACTAACCATTTCATCTACTAGTTTTGTCATGACCATCATGAAGTCTTCAGTTTTTTTCTGCCAATCATCTATCTCAACTCCTTTGAGGTCAGAAATTTCCCTGTGTTCTATTTTTTTATGAAGCTCTAACAATTCTCCAAACCATTTTGGATATTTTGAATTGAGTTTTCCTCTGCTAACAAAAGTTTTCTTTAATTCTTCAGAAATATGCTCTGGAGAAGGAGGTAGCACGTTTGCTGCTATAAGTGCTGCATGAGCTGAATCTACCATTGACCAGTATAAACCTTCTACGGCTCCAAGTTCCGCCGCTTTACTTCTGGTTAAATGTAATGGAGCTCTTTGCAAACAACTATGAATTGCTTCGGGGGTTGCTTTTATTTTTCCTTGTATTAATAAATGTTTTAATGGATTAAAGAAACCTGCTAAATCAACCATTGCTTCCCCATATCTTAAAACGTTGATTACAACAGGGTCTCCCCTCATTAAATCTTCCCACCAAGTACTTAGTTTAACGGTGTTAACGTGAAGTTCCTTATTGTAAGGGTTTGCTCTTAGTATTTTTTCAAGTTCTTCTCTATACCATGCAATTAACTCTTGGTCCCATTTTATTGAAGCATCATCAATCAATATCATTACATCAATATCTGAACCTGAAACCTTGTCTTTTTTAATTGTTGAACCAAATAATACTATTGATTTAACGATTTTATTGAATTTCTGAGAAATCTTAACTGCAAAATCTCTTGCTATATCTTCATCAGTTTTTAATTTTAGAGTTGGTGCTTTTTCTTTGTCCGCTTTTGTAATCTTTTTTGATTTTTTGTGAGACGTGAATTTTTTAGAAGTTTTCTTATGTGAAGATTTTTTGCTAGACTTTTTTTTGGAAGATTTTTTTGGTTTGTTTTTTATTTTTTGTTTAAGTAGTTTTAATTCTTTCTCAATCGTAGGTATTTGAGTTACATCTTTTAATTTCGATTTTATTGACTCCTCTTCCAAAGAGAATCCTTTTGTATCTAAAGAATTTAGTTCCTTTTTTAATTCCTTTAATCGCTCAACTCCAAATTTAAATGTTTCAAAGTCTGCTTTGTTAACTGACTTAGAATTACTTGAACTTTTTTTATGGGGGGTCTTTTTACTAGATTTTCTTTTGGAAGATTTTTTCTTTGCCATCATCACACTCTTTTATATATTATAATATATATTTTAGTTTATAAAATTATTCCATACCTCTTCCAGACATTCGGCTTCCTTGTGCGCCAGGTCTTTGTCCTCCGAGTTCTGTTGGAAGTTGTGAAAATCCTGCACCAAATGTTTCATAATTAATTTGAGGTAGCCATGGTCCTGACATTCCTGATGAATAGCCTTGATATAATCCCATTCTTTGATTCCAGTAAGGAGCTCCTCCTCCTAGATACATTGGGCTTCCCATCCCTTCTGCAGATTCTGCAACAGGCGCTGTTTTGAAATGTTGCCACCATTGTGCAGCTTCGATAACCTTTCTTGCGCTGTAGCCTTTTTCCCCTAATTTTTCCATTATCTCTTTCATTGGAACATTTCCCATTCCCATTGGAAGTTCAGTATGTTCAAATCCAAAATTATCTGAAAGGTGCACGTGTTTAACGAAAGGTTTTACTTTTTCTGTTTCTTTAATTATATCTTCGTCTGTAAAACCTTGTTTTCTAAGCATATTAATATGTCCCACATCCCAAGTTGCCCCGATTAATTTTTCGGCTGTTTTTTCAGCTTGCTTTTTGCTTAATCCTTCATTAACTGCATTTTCTACAAATTTTTTTCTGGATTCAACAACTAGATTTCTTAAATCTTCTCCAGTAGATAGTGCCTGACCAACAGGAGGATTCTCAATAGCAATAATAGGCGCTTTATCTTTATATTTTTGGTATGCCTTGAATGCAGCATTACCGAAGGATTCTGAAGATTTTTTTACCGCAAATTCTTCAACCGGAACAAAAAGTTCCGGAGCAAGTGCAGGATTTTTTAAATCTCCCAATAATCCTTGAAGAGCATTTGCGGAAGTCATTAATCCTCCTCCATTATCTAAGTTTTTTTCAAAATTCTCTGAGATTTTTTTAAGTTGAACTTTTTGTGTATCGTCTCCATATTTGTAAGCGTTACTAAAAATACTGTTTAAATTTTGTTCTATGTCATCTAAATAAGAACGGGCCAACCTGTATTCCTCGAAGGCTCTTTTTTGTTCGGGGTCTCTTTCAAAAGAAGATTTGATTTTATCTAAATCTTCTCCCTTTTTTATCTTTTCACTTATTTCTTGTTCTACATGATTTAATAAAGGTGCACTTCTTTGCATTATTTCTTGGACTCTTTCTTGATTGAAAATTAATTGTGAAAGAGAGTTGTCCCATTGTGTCTGATTGTAGGAATCAAGTCTTTCTTGAGGGGTCAATATTTTCCCCTTTTCGAGAGGCATTAAATGTTCTTTTTTTAATTCAGATTGTTTCATTTGTCCTGAACGAAGCTTTTCACGAATTTCTGGTCTTAAGGATCTTTGAACATTGAATCTCTGTTCTTCTTCCAAGGGAATCATTTTTCCGTCTTCTTGATTCACTGCAATTAATTTTTCGTAACCAATTCCGTCTTTTGTTTTCTTTAGTTGTGAACTTGGCAATCCTTCTGAGGAATGGAACACCACAGGTACATTTCCAGAAGGGTTAACTTCATTGCTTCGTAGAATTGCATTTGCTATTTTTCTTTCTGAGTTTCTTCTTTCAACTTCACTAAAACCTTGCTGAGACATTCCAGCTGAATCCATAACAGGAGCATGAACAGAAACATCGATTCCAGTTAGTTTACTTAATTGATTTATTTCTTTTAGTTGAGTGTTTGGCATTGCGTCAAAAGTTTCGGGAGAAACTAAAGCTAATTCTATTTTTTTGACACCTGTTGAAAGTTTATCTGAAGTTTCTTTAAGTTGATTTGCATTTCGAGGATCTGTTGTTAGAGCCATGTCAGAAAATTTTGTATGGTAGCCTGTAAATGGGGTTCCGTGACCTTTATTTGGATCGAGAGAAGAATATCCTCCTTGATAAATTTCATTAATTTGATAACCCTCTTTTTCCATAATTATTTTAATTAATTGATATTTATTAATTTAACTCTTGACATTTTATAGTAAAGTTTATTAGTTAGAGTGTTTTAGAAAATTTATGCGAGGGGTGAAAGAGTTATTGAAAAATTATAAATCGGCATTTTTTATTAGAGCTAAAAAATTAAAGTTTAGAGGTATTGGAAGAAATGATGTTTACAATATTACCGCCCCATTTAAAATTAAAAAAACAGAATATCTCTTCGGAAGAGTAGAACCTCATGAATTTCCTAATTCAAAGATTGTTTTGTTTAGAAAGAGAAAAAACTATTGGGTGCCTGATGAAAAATTTAAAGAACTTTTTTTAGAAGATCCTTTTTTTACTACAATTGGTGATTTATTTGTCTTAGGAGGTGTCGAAGTTGAAAAGAAGAATGAAAAACTTAGATATAGAACTGCATTTTATAGAGGGAAGGAGATCCATTCATTGAAAAGATTTGCTTATGGTCCGTGGGGGATGAAAGATATAAGACTTGTAGAATTGCCCAATGATGGCATAGGAGTTTTTACACGACCCCAAGGCAAGAAAGGAAGGAGAGGGAAGATAGGTTTTACAATTATAGATTCTTTAAGCAAACTAACTCCAAGAAAATTAAGTAGTGCGGAGCTAATACGAGGACAATTTTATCGGGGAGAGTGGGGAGGAGTTAATCAAGCAATGGTTTTGGATAATGGAAAGTTGGGAATTCTGGGACATATAGCCAGATATTCGAAAGATAAGAAAAATAGATTTTATTATCCAGTGGTTTTCTGCTTTGATTATTTTAGGTGGGAAAAGACTCCCCTGAAAATTATCTTGAGACGAGCGGAACTTCCGGAAGGTGAGGCTAAGACTCCTGGTCTGTATAATGTTATTTTTCCGGGAGGAATTATTAGAGAGGGTGAGAACGCAAAATTATATGTTGGTGTTGGAGATGCAGAAGCTTACGAAGTTACAATCAAAGACCCGTTTAAAACTTATGAAACAGGAATAAAAGAATAATCATTTAGAGGGAGTATATTTTATCTCAGAAGTTTTTTGTTCGAAAGGGTTTTTACCTAAATCTCTTTCTGAAACCTTTTTTGGAGCGACATACTTTTCGATTGTTTGTGATTCGAAATTTTGTGGGGGTTTAAATTGAGTTTGAGCAGAGGGCATTGTTTCTATTAATGCTCTTTGCTGTTCCAATAAAGATTGGGTATGAAAATTTTGAGTTGAAATATTTTCAGAAGAAATATATTGTGCTTCGTTGTTTTCATCTTGAGAGGGAAGATAACTGAAAGAATTTACTTCTTTTTTATTTACAGAGGTATTTGGAGAATCTTCTACAAAAGTCTCAAGACTTGTTGGAACTATTTCTGATTCGGCAATTTGATTTAGAATTGGAGAGAAATTTTGCATCTTCCAACCTAAAGCCACCGAGTCAAAATCTTTATCGCTTACTTTGTTTCTTATTTCTTCTTCGTTTTCAGAATCTTCTTGTTCTTCTTCAGAAATAGCTTCTTCTAGTTTTTCTTCATTTTCCATAAAATATATAAGTTGCTCTAATATATAAAAATTATGAAAAAAGAGAGATTTGCAGGAATTTTGTTATTGTTGTTAGGATTTGTTTTGATAGTTAATGCTACAGCGGTTTCTATAACAGGAAATGTAATCTTCTCAGAAGGTCAAGCAAAGATTGGTTCGATTTTGGGGATGGTTTTCGTTGCGTTAGGTTTGACGATATTTTTAGTTGAAAATGAAGGGGGTTTAGAAAGAAGAGTAGAGCCAGAAATAATAAGATCTAAAACTTTCAGAAAGTCCTTGAAAAAACATAAAAGCGAATTAGATGCAATCAATAGAGCCGTTGAAAAAATTGGAACTGGTTTAGGTAAGGAACATCCTCTAAAGGGATACAAGTCTAAATACTCAATTAAAGCCTCAAAAGGGGGAAGGATTGTTTTTGATAAGTATAAAGGAGACATAATTTTGGATAGGTACATTTCAGATCACGATTACAAAAAACTATACGCCTAAACTTCTTGGAGATCAATTTTCTTACTGCAATTTGCACAATTAATTTTTGTTTCTAATCCTGATTTTTCTAGAACTAAGTTTTTTTTGTGAACCAAATTTGTTAGCTCTTCTTCGTAAAAGTTAATTGCATTTTCAAATCTGTGCATGTATCTATTAAGAGCGGTTATGGAAACTTCATTCTCAATAAAATCTTTTTGTAGGCCTTCGTATTTTTCTTCCCTTATTTTTACCAATCTTTTTAGCTTGTAGAGTTTTTTTAGTTCTGGGCAATCGCACATATAATAATCTTTTTTCATAGGGTATCAAATAGAATTTTCTTTAAAAAGCTTTACTTTGTTGTAATTATATAAAAGTAACATTAAGTATAACTTGCCATTCCGTGGCTTTTTTTGTAAACATCAAATAGGTTGAATGTGAGATCTTCTGCATTTGTTGCTGCAAGAGGACGAATGTGTTTTGCCTCAAGCCAAGAGTCCTTATTTATCTCTTTTATTGGTTCGTCTTTCTTTTTAGGTTTTGGTTTGGATTTAGAAGATTTATTGTATCCTCCAATTAAAGCTAAGAAAGGGTTTGATGAGTCACTTTTTTCTTTTTTTTCGCTTCCAGAAGATTCGTCTTTTTCATCAAGATAGAAATTAATTTCGTCTTGTATTTGTTTCATGCTTTGTTCGGTTGTTCCCTCAATCAATTGTAATGCGTTAGAGATGTCTGACTGTTTTAATTCTTGGTCTAGTTTTTTTAGTTCGTCGTCATTTAGAGCGTATGCTTTGAAGATTACTTCGGTTTTACCTCCAAAGGAATAATCTCCTCTCTGACTTATTTTTTGAGGGATGCCTCTAAAATTAAAGTCCACTAAAATACAAACATTGTAACCTCTTTTGAAATTTTTAAGGAATTTCTCATCGGAGAATTCTTTGGGTAAATCTCCTGCGATTGCAGAATCTTTTAATTTTATTTTTTGTTTTCCTAAAATAGTTAACTCCAAAATAATTGTGTTAAAAGTTTTAATTAAATCTGGGCTTCTTCCCTGCTCTTTTTGTTCTAATTGGAACGCGGCTTTTAGATAAGGTTTTGCCCAACGAGAGTACATTTCTAAACTATTTACCTGACTTCTTAAATAATTCTTTTCTAGTTCATATCTTTTTTTTAATTCTCTTTCTGACTCTTTTAACCAAAGATTGTATTCTTGTAGTCTTGGTCTTAAAACTCTTTTAACCCTGTCATTGATGTCTAAATTTTCAACATCTTTTTCGTCTTTTGCTGCTAGAAATGCATCGATTAAAGTTACAAAACCTCCTTGTCCGAAAGCCATTGCTTTAAGTGCTGAGTTTCCTTTTTGCATATCTACTTTGTCCATCCATATTTGTTTTAGAGATAGATTTGCTGCTTCGCGTTTGTTTTTATCATCTGATCTTAAATTCGTGTAATGGTCCAATCTTATCTTGAAATCTTTTAAATCATATAGAATATTCAGAACACTTCTTAGGACGGTATTCATGTCTCCGAGAAGTTTTGAACCTTGTTGTTGCATCATAGTTGCTTTCTGTCCTAGTTCCCCGAAGTGCCCCGAACCAGGAGATGAAGTGAAATTGTCAACTAATTTATCGACATTTAGTCCAAAATCTCTCATTAAATCTAAGATGAAAAAATAAATTGGTTCTAGAGTCTCAGAACCTGAGTCATAAATAAGTTTATGTTCTCCTTCTGGCCCCTTTTTCTTTTTATAATATGGACTTATTCTTTCAATTATTTCTGAAATTGTTTCCATACAATTGAAAATATTTTAATCTTTAAAAAATGTTTGTAACCTTAGAAATCCTTAAAAACAATATTTGTGTTAGTTGATTATGGGTTTATTTAAGAAAAAGAGAAGTGAAGTTGTTGATTTAACAAGAGCGTATCCTAGGAAAAGAGTAGACACTAAAAATGAAACGCCTATGGCGAGCAATTCAGAACCTGCTAGCCCTTTTGGTAATTTTTTTAATGCTGGTTCCAACACTCCTGAGAGTAGCTCTGAAACATCGGGATATGTAGATTATAGTTCTGGCGATTCTACTATGGATGTTGATGAAAAAAGGAGAAGATTGGCAAAGAGGTTAAGTGATATGACTGAAAAAATTGAAGATTTATCTAATCAAATTTATCATTTGCAACAAAGAATCGAGGTTCTTGAAAAGAAAGGTGGTGTTGGAACTTCAGGAGAGACTCCTTATGGAGTTTTCTAGATAATTTTATTAACTCATTTTTCGGGGTTTAACTATGGAGATATCAAAAGATAAAATTCGGGCTTATGTTTTGAAAAATTCAATTGCTTACAATGGAAAGGCAAATCCTGGAGCAGTGGTTTCTGCATTGTTCAATGAGGGGTTGGAGAAAGATAAAGTTAAAGATATTATGCCTAAAATCCAAGAAATAGTTAAAGAAGTTGAAAAGTTATCTTTAGAAGAACAAGAAAAGGATTTTGAAAAATTTAGTGATTTAATTTCTGAAAGAGAAGTTCGTGAAGGTTTAGTTGAATTACCTAATACTGAGAAAGGGGTTGTCATGAGGTTTGCTCCTTCGGCTTCTGGGCCTTTGCACATTGGTCATGCTTTAGTTTATTGTTTGAATCTGGCTTATGTTAGAAAGTATGGAGGAAAGATGTATTTTAGAATTGAAGATACTAATCCTGAAAATGTTTTTACTGAAGCTTATGATTTATTAAAAGAAGATTCTGAATGGCTTTCTAATGGAGAAGCTGAGATTATGGTTCAGTCAGAGAGATTGGATTTGTATTATGGTTATGCCGTTTCATTGGTTGAGAAAGATTCTGCTTATGTTTGCACTTGTTCTGGTGATGATTTTAGGGAGTTTTCTAAAAAGAAAAAAGAGTGCCCATGTAGAAGTAAAAGTGTTGAGGAGAACATTCAAGATTGGGAAAAGATGATTGCTTCTGATGGATTTAAATCTGGCGAAGCTGTTCTAAGAATTAAGACTCCCGAAGATTTGGGAGGGATGCAACATAAGAATCCTGCAATGAGGGATTTTCCTTTGGCGAGAATAAATGAGGAAGAACATCCATATATTAAGGAAAAACATAAAGTCTGGCCATTGATGAACTTATCTGTTGCAATTGATGATTTAGAAACGGGAATCACCCATATTATCAGAGGGAAAGACCATAGAGATAATGCGAAGAGACAGGAAATTATTTACAAGGCTTTAGGATTTGAAAATAAAATTCCCTGGACAGGATTTTTAGGAAGATTGCATTTTAAGGATTTGACTTTATCTACGAGTGAATTTAGGAAAGGAATTGAGGAAGGAAAATATTCTGGGTGGGATGATTCAAAATTGCCGACTATTCAAGCATTAAAAAAACAGAGATACAAGCCGGAGGCATTTTTGAAACTTGCAGAGAATATTGGACTTTCTGAGAGTGATAAGATTTTAGATAAAAAAGAATATTTTTATTTATTGGACAATTGTAACAAACTTTAAAAATAAAAAATGACTAATGAAACTATGAAAAACAAGAAGGGGTTGAGTGGAATTGTTACGATTCTTATTGTAATTTTATTAGGTTTAGTTGCGGCTGGTGTTGTTTGGGTTGTGATTAATAATACTGTTTCAAAAAGTGCGAGTAATGTTGAATATGGAACATCATGTATGGAGGTAAGTGTTGAACCCATCAAGGCTTCATGTAACGAGGGAATGTGCCAAGTTACGTTATCTCGAAGTGCTTCTGGTGGAGAAATTGATGGAATTAGAATGATTTTTTTAGATGTTGATAATGAAAATAGTGAAATAATTGACAAGGATAATACTATTGCGCCACTTGCAACAACTACTTTGAAAAATATCGATGTTTCAGGATTTAGTTTTACACCTGCTCAAGTTGAAATACATGTTTATTTTATTACTGAGAAAGGAGATAAATATGTTTGTGAAGGTGGAAGTTCTTTAAATTTTTAATTTTTCTTTATTAAATAAATCTCGTCATTTTTCTTAACGTTTGGAAGTTTTATTCCGACTTCTTGTCCCTTAATTGCTTTTTTAACAGACTTATTTTTTATTTCCAGCTTTTCAATTTTAGATTTCTTTAATCCAGTTGTTTTTCCAATTACAATGATTTTATCTCCGGTTTTTAGTTCTGATACTAACTTAATTGTTGCAACTTTTATTTTTGGATAATAGTGTGTTACTTTTCCAACAAAATGTTTCTTTTCGATAGCTTGAGAGTGTTCTGCTTTTGATAAATCATCAGAGGTAGGTAAACCAAGGTAAAATCCTGAAGAAAATCCTTTATTGTAAACCTTTTTTAGTTCTCCTAAAGAAGATTCTATCTCTTGTTTTGTTAATTTTTTAGTTAGCGCTTTTTTGTAAATTCGAGTGATAGTATCTATATAACGAGGGTCACGATTTCTTCCTTCAATTTTGAAAGAGACTATTCCCGCCTTTTTTAATTTCTCGATAAAAGGCAGAGTGCACAAATCTTTTGCAGATAAAATTTTGTCATTTTGAACTTCTAATTCATAACCTTCTTGTTTATCTTTTACTATGTAACTTCTTCTACAAGGGTGAATACATTGTCCCCTATTCGCCGATTTATTAAAAAGAAATTGGGAGGTTAGACATCTTCCTGAAACTGCAATGCACATTGCTCCGTGGACAAAACATTCTACATCAATTATTTTTGATATTTCTTTGATTTGTTTTAGGGTTAATTCTCTTGCTAAGACTATTCTTTCCGCTCCGAGTTTTTTATAAAATTTTGCGGACTCTAAATTTGAAACAGAAGCCTGAGTCGAAATATGAAATGGAATTTTATGTTTTTTACATAATTGAATAACTGCTAAATCCCAACAAATCACGGCGTCGATTTTTCCTTTTATTTTTTTAAATATTTTTTCTAATTTTTTTAGTTCTTCATTGTAAATCACTGAATTTAAAGTAAGATATTTTTTTATTTTTGATTCTTTACAAATTGAATTTATCTTGTCTAAATCTTTTAATTCAAAATTCTTTGCTCCAGCTCTTAGAGAGAATTCTTTTAATCCGAAATAAATTGCGTCCGCTCCAGCGTTTATTGCTGTTTGCAATGTTGCAAAATTTCCTGCGGGAGATAGTAATTCTCGTTTTTCCATAATAAGTAAAAAATAACTTGATTTAAAATTCTATCTAAAAGATTTATATAATTGCTTCTTTTAAATTATCCATGGGGTTGTTTAACTTTCTTAAAAAGAAGAAAAAAATTAAAGAAGAAACCAAAAAGAAGCTAGATTTTTCTGAAATTGAAGACTGGGTTAATGGAGAATTAAAAAATAATCCTGAAAAAGAAATTCTAAGCAATCTTGATGAAAAAACAAATAAATTTACTGAAAATCTAAAAGAGAAATTAGAAGTTTTAAGTAACTTTGATGTAGATTCTTGCAAATCCGGCGAAAAAGAAAAATCAATTGTAAAACAAGGAAAAATAGATTATATCGAAAAAACACAAAGATTAATTTCGGATATAAAAAATATAAAAGAGCATAATCTTGAAAATTATGTGAGTAAGATAAATGAACTTTTTGCGGATTTTTATAAAAAAACAGATAAAAGTTATCAAAAAGCAAATTATTTTATAGGGAAAGAATTGAATGAAATAAAAAACAGTTTGGGAGAATTTTCTAAGGAAATTATAAATGTTTTTAGTGGAAATAGAAGCTTAGCTGAAAAAACAAAGAAGATAGATTTTGTAAAACCAAAGTTAGATAAAATAAAAGAATCTGAGAAAGAGATTAAAGAAATTGAAGATTATTTAAAAGAATTACAGGAGAAATTATTGCAAAAAGAGAATAAAAAACAAGATGTCTTAGATAAAATAAAGGAGATTAAAGAATCTGAAGATTATTTAAAAAATTTGGAAAAAAAGAAGGAAGTTTATTCTATAAAAAGGGAACGGGAGATTCTTATTAAAAATCTAAAAGAAAAAATTGATTTTAAGAAATTATCTAATTTTATGCATGTTTTTCCTGAAAAAATTAAAATTATCAAGGAATACAAGGAAAATTTTTTAGATAGTTTCAATGAGAATAAAGATAAAATAATTAATTTGTTGACGGAAGCTAATCTTAAAACTCCCGAGATTAAAAATAAATTAGAAGAAATTCAGAAAAAAGAGAAATTATTGGAAGAATTAAAAAATAAAATCAAAGAAGATAAAACAGAAATGCATTACAAAGAAATTGAAAAAGAGGAAGCTGATATTGAAGGTTTAGAAAAAACAAGGGTTTCAAAAGAAAAAAGAAAAAAAAGGTTGGAAGATGAGAAAAAAGATTTAATGGATTTAGTAAAAAAGAGTGTTAATAGTTTGGATTGAAACATTTAAAAATACTTATCCTTTGAAAAAATTATGGCGATTAAAATTGGTCAATGTATTCATCATTAGGAAAAGTTTTAATAGCTTGGCTTCTGAATTAAATTATGGCGGTTGTGGTCTAATGGTTATGACGTGTGGTTGTGGTCCGCGAGAAGAGGGTTCAATTCCCTCCTTCCGCCCTTTACAATATGAATTACAAACGGAAATTTTAATAAATTTCAAAATAAAGGAGGTATAAAATGAAAACAGATTTGGTGAAAGGATTCAAGGATTATGCTGGAGAAGAAGCTGATAAACGAACAGAGATTAAGAAATTATTAGTTGAGACTTTTGAAAAATATGGTTTTAATTCTGTTGAGACTCCTGTTGTAGAGTATGAAGAATTTGTGAAAGGTTCTCCTGAACAGAAGAGGGACGAGGTTATTTCAGATATTTTTAAGTTGCAAGATAAAGGTAAAAGAAATTTAGCATTGAGATATGAGTTTACATTTCAGTTGAAAAGGTTAATGCAAAACAAGAAGCTTCCATTTAGACGTTACCAAATTGGGCCTGTTTTTAGAGATGAGCCAGTTTCAGGAAACAGATTTAGACAATTCTTTCAGGCAGATGCAGACATAGTTGGAAGTTCGATAAAAGATGAGGCAGAGATTTTGAAACTAGTAAAAGAAATTTTAGGGAGTTTAAAGATTGATTTTAAAATTTGTGTTGGAAATAGAAAATTAGTTAATCAAATATTGGGAGAACAAGGAGTAAAAAACAGGGAGGAAGTTTTGAGAGAAATTGATAAACTAGATAAATTGTCCGAGAAGGAGGTCAGAAATAATTTGAAAAGGTATGGTGCTGAAAAGATTCTGAATGTTTTTAAGAAAGAGAATTTTGAAAAATATCCTGCTTTCTCAGAGGTTAAAGAATTGGAAAGATATTGTAAAATGTATGGAATTAAATTTGAATTTCAACCTTCTTTAGTTAGAGGTTTAAGTTATTATAATGGAAATGTTTGGGAAATTAAAACTTCCGAAATGAAAGAGACGATTGTTGGTGGTGGAAGCTATGAATTTAATAATATTCAGTGTGCGGGAATTAGTTTTGGTTTGGAAAGATTGAGTTCCTTGGCAAAAATTGTAGATAAAAAAAATAAGATTTTAGTGGTTTCTTTGAATGAGGATAAGCAAGCTATTAAGATTGCTGAGAAGCTAAGAGATAAAGATAATAGGGTTTTGATTTTTTATGGCAAGCCGTCAAAAGCGTTAGATTATGCAAACTCTTATGACGTTGCGCAAGTTATTTTTGTTGGAGCGCAAGAAGTTAAGCAGAAGAAAGTTAAAGTTAAAGATATGAAAACAGGAAAAGAAAAATTTGTAACCTTAGAAAAAATCTCTAAGAAAAATGTTATCTTCCAGAGGAAGTAGTATAATAATTCTTATAAATAAATGCAAATTCCTTAGTATATGGTTACGAAATACTCTGAACTAAATAAGAAAGAATTGGATAATGAACTTGTAGTTATTAAGAGAAAATATGACTATTATTCTAAAAATTTTGAGCTAAAGAACAGAATACTCTCCGAATCTAAAGTGGAACAAAAAGGTAGAATTCAAACTTTCATGAGAATATCTAAAAAATATTTTACATTGGCGAATGAAGCTAATTTTAGGCTGAAAGAACTTTATTATGAATATTTGAGCTTTAATAGGAACGGTCAAATACCTGAAATTAAAGAGAATGTAAAAGAACCGACTGCAAAATTGCTTAGTAGATACAAGTACATTTCAAATGAAGTAAAAAGACTTTGGGACAAACACAAAAAAATACCTCGTAGAGGTAGCAGTGATGGGGAGCTTAGACATAGTTACATTGAAAGAATGAAATGTCTTGAGAAAATCCTGCATGAGAGATTCTTTACATACTGAAATATAATAATTCTTATAAAGTATTTTTCCCTCGAGAAGTAATGGAAATTTTTAATCTTAAAGAAAGGTGTAAATTAAGAAATACAGAAATGCTAGATTCGTTTTCTAGGGAGTTGAAAGAAATGAGAAATAAAGAGTTGGATAGCGAGTATCTTTTTTTAAAATACTCGTATGATTCCTTTACTAGAAACTTGGATTCTCCCGAAATTTTTTCTAAAAAAGCATTACAAGAAAATATTGAAATTAGAGGGTCTAAGCTGAAAGGAGTAGTTGATGAAATGTTTTTTAAGAGAGGCAGGATATTGCCTGAAACTAATTATAACTATAAGAGAAGTAATCAAGAATTGAGAGAAAAATTTGATGAATATATTTCTCGGGTTAAGAGAATTCAGAGGGAAAATCGGGGGAAGATTCCTTTAAAGAATACTAAAGATTATATTTCAAGAAGAAGTTATATTCGTGCGATAGATAAAATAACGGAAATGGTCTATGACCGAGCGCTGAATCTATCTAAAATAAGTAAGAATTAAATTAGTAATTTTTACCAGCTTTTGTTTTAGGATAAACTTTTGAATTATTTAATATGAAGTTAGGTGTTTATAAAATTTTCAATTAATTCTTTATTTCTAACTTCCGGGTGGAATAGTATCCCATAAATTTCATTGTATTTTATTGCTTGAGGAATTTTTGAATTTGTAAATTTTTCAAATTTTTTAGGTAAAGTTGTATAGTTATTATGTAAGTGGTAAACTTGTTGTTCTCCTTTTAGTCCTAAAAATTCTTTTTTGAATGTTTCTTTGTAAAATCCAATTTCGGTTTTTGTTTTTATTTTTGCTCCGTGAATTAAAGAGATAATTTGATGTCCAGCACAAATTCCTAGAATGGGATTTTTGAAATTTTTTATCCATTCAAACTGTTTTATATTTTTTAGGAATTTATTATCTTGTAAGGATGTTCCAGTTATTATTATCTTTTCTGCCATTTCAAGATCTTTTTTGGAAAGTTTTGAGTAGTGAACTGTCTTGAAATCTTTTTTGAGAATATTTTCTATAGGTTTTACAAATTCCAAATCGTGTAATTCATTTGAATTTGTTTTGATTATTAGTATCATAAAATAAAAAAGAAAAAATAGGTTAAAAAATTAACTAAAAATTATCTTAGTTTGTAGGTTGCACTTACTCTTGCATTTACAGATTGTTCAGAAGGGTTGAATTCTGCAACAGATTCTTTTGCTACGCTTGCAACAGCACCATCTTCGTAACCTCCAGAATAAGCTACCCAAGGATAGTATCCGAAATCATTAACTTGCACTGAAACCAATTTTCCAACTTTTTTGTTGAAACCTGATGCAACCGCTTCCGCTTTAACTTTTGCGTCCTTTGATGCTAGTTCTAAAGCTTGGGCCTTGTATTCAGATTGAGATTCTTGAGACAATTCATAGTTTATGTAACTAATTCCAGAGCCCGAATCAACACCTGCATCAATAACCTCTGTTACCTTATTAAACTCATCAGAACTTAGTTCAAGTTTTAGAGAGTGACTCGCTTGGTAACCATTTTCGATTCTTTCATCATCTTCCCAAACATAATTGGGGTAAACATTGAAAGATTGTGTTTTTAGTCTACTTTGATCAAATCCATCTATTGAAAGCTCTGAAACAAGGTTGTTGTAAATTTCATTGTTTTCATCTTTTGCTTTAGAAGAAGTATTTCCAGTTGTCTGAATGTTGAAATAAATTCCCATCAAGTCTGGCTCTACCTGAACTTCTGCGAGGCCTTGAACAGTAACACTGTTCTTTTGTGAGCTTGCTGGATTCAAGACAGATAATGCAAGAAGTGCAATAATCAAAATAACTCCAGAAATAATTGAAGTTATAATTATTGCTTTATTATCTTTTTTCATTTTATTTCCTCCTTTCATTTCTATAATTTTCTCCAATTTACAATTGATATTATTGCTATTGCCATTAGTGAGCCTAGTAAAAACCAAGGCCAGAGAGGGTTTCCCGTTGATGAAGCAATAGTTTGTGTAGCTTCAGGCATTATTGACCCTGTTTTTATTGCTGAATCCCCCATTGAATACATTATTTGAGATTCAGGTATTTTGGAAGAGGAATTTCTTATCTTTTGGAATACTCCGATTGCAAATGTTCCTGCCAAAGTTAATATAAATGCAGGGAGGATTGATTTTATTTTTTTAAGGTTTGATTTTTTTGGCGAAATTATGATTGACTTCTTTGATAATTCATACATAATTATTTTCTTTCCTTTTTTACTCCAGAAGAAGTTTTTTCTTTTCTTTATGAATCCTGCTGCCAAAAGTTTTTTTATGTTATTTCCTATTGTATTTAGAGGTATTTTTAATTCATCAGATAAATCTTTTTGGCTTGCTTCTTTGTTATTTGAAAGATATTCAATTATTTTCTTTGAGGTTTTACTTGAAAGAACCTCTGCTATTGATTTAGATTTTTCATCGTCTAGCGAAACTAAAAGATAGTTATCATTTTCCATGGATTATTTAAGAAAATATTATTTATAAAAGATTTGAAGAGTTCAATTTCGATTGAAGTTATTGAATTTCTATCTCTCTTCGGAAAGAATTTTCGCCTTCTTTTGAATCTTTGAAGGATTTTATTTTTAGAGGTTTTTTGAATAAAGGGCAATCAAGAACAAATGTTTCGAACTCCCCTCCTTCTCCAGCCACATGGATTTGATATTTTTTATTTAATTCAGTTATTTCTTTTATGAAATCTTTGTTTATTTCTTTTCCGAGCCAGGATTGATTTAAAGGATAAGCGAAAACGCCTACAATAATTACCTTGAATTTTGATTTAATTAATTCTTTTAAATATTCTTCTTCATCCTTCTGCCAAAGTGGATTAAAACATTCTAATTTTAATTTGTTGCAGATTTTTTGAATTCTTGATGCTTGATAAACAGATTGAATTGCGCCAGTTATGACTCCTTCAATTTTATACTCTTTTTTTGCTTTTTTGATTGCTTTTTCTAAGTCCTTTAGTTCAATTTCTTTTTTTCCCTTTGTTTCTTGAATTATTAAAGGCAGTTGCATTGCTTCAGATTGCTTTTTTGTTTTTTCTACTGAAGGTGTGTGGAACATGTAGGAATCTTTATTTTCTGAGAATATTGAGATGTTGCAAACTAATTCGTGTTTGTATTTTTTTGCTAGATAAGCTGCATAGACTGAATCTTTTCCTCCTGAAAGTAGAACTGCTAGTTTCATAATTTAAATGAGAAAAAGAGGGTTATAAGATTATTCTTTTTTAACTTCCTCTTCACGCAAATCTGCAAAAGGGTCTCCTTTGTGTTTCCAAAAAGATTTTCTTTCCCAGATGTGGATTTCTTCGAAGTGATTTTCTTGATGTAACCAGAGTTTCTTTTGGTTTTCTAATTGTAGTAAAGGTCCGAAAGAGTGTATCCTTTCTTCTCTTTTTTCTCCAGTCAAATGAGAATAAGGTACTTTTTTGTGGGTCTTGCTATTTAGAAAATGTCCTGTTATTTTCTCGTAGATTATTTTTATTTTGTCTTTTATGCTTGTATTTTTCTTTGGAAGAGAGATTGAGGATTCCCTTAATGCGTTTTTCTTGATTATTTCTTTTTTTATCCTTCTATTTTCTGTTGATATTGCTTTATTTAGGGACTCCATCAATTCTTTTAAAGTAACTTTTTTGAATCTGGGCATTGGGCTTCGTGGTATTAGCTCGGGTATTTGTTCATCTAGTTCTATCCTTTCCATTTCGTATTTCTTTTTTTCTTCTTTTCCGAAAAGTATTTCGTCTATTGATTTGATATATTTGTTTAGAAGTATTTCGGATTTAATTCTTAGTAAAAGTGAAGCTGCGAGGAGTACTTTTGAAGATACGAAGAAATCTGCCTCTTCAAGTTCCTTTATTTTTTCCAAATACTTTTCGGCGAGTATTGAAATATTTACGTCCCAAGGATCAAGTTGTTCAGTGTTGATTAAATCATAGATTATTTCTTGCCAACCTATTTCACGATTGAAAAGAATGTCGTGAATTTGTTCTTGTTTTATATTTGGTTTCACTTCTTTTTCCATTTAAGAGTGAAGAGTCGAGGGTTTTTATTGCTTTTGTGCTGTTAAATGGAGTGAAGAAATTGAATGTAATCCTTGTTATATTCTCCCGTTAGGGATTGAGTTTTAGTGCAACGTCCCGAAGGGAAAACTCAAAGTCGTCGTGTGTATAGTTTTTTTTCTGGGGATTGCCGCCGCCTTTTTTGTTTCTTTTTTTTAAAAAAGAAAATTAGAATTAGATTTTTAGCTCCATTTTAGCATTTCATTATAAAATGCTTCAGCTTGTTTTTTATCAAACTCGTCAGGATCTCCGATACATCTTGTTTCTACAAAGTTTTTATCTTCATCATAAATATTCCATATAACATATTTGTAAGTTTTTCCGATATCTCCGTCATCAGAAATTGTTGTTTTTTCAACATAAGCATTAACACTTCCTATTCCCATAAAACTTTCATATCCACCACAATAATATCTATTTAGATTTTCTCCTTCTTTTGTTCCCTTTCTACAAGTTGCACTTCCTTTAACTTTCCATCCATCATAGGTTTGACTTTTGATATTAGGGTCTCCATATTTAGGAAAATTAATAGGAACATCAATTTGTGGACAAGTGTTAAGTTGCTTTGTTATTCCTTTAAGATTTAATGAAGATAAATTTAGATTGGCATTAATAGGATTAAATTTTTGAAATTCTGCTTTTTCGTAAGATTCAACTACCGAATCAACTACTTTTTCTTGATTTTGAAAAGCCATAAAGAGTAATAAAACCAAAGCGATAGCAATTATAGCTTTTGTTCCATGGTTTAGTCCACGAAAAAAGTATTTCAAGTTAATTGTCAAATGCCATGCTTTTCTTAAAATAAAGAAAAGCAATACGAGTTGTAATAGTGAACCTATTTTTATAAATATCAAAACAATTTGATTTAGCTTATCAACATTTGAATAAACAATCAAGAATACTAAAATTAAACCGATAATTTTTAGTAAATCATGAAAGAACACATTTTTATTTAATATACTTCTTGGATGCTCTTTTTTTGTAAACCAAAAAGTAAACTGATTCCATTTCTTTTTACAGAAATGTTTTGTTTGATTTAGGATTTTATCTTTCATCTTTATAATTGATTGTTAATATTTGTTTATATTATTTGCGGAAATATCTTTGTTATTATCCATATTATTAATGCAAACCATCCAATCATAACCCATGTATCTCTATCATCTAAATTAGTTATCGTATTGTAAATAACTAATATAAAACTATAATAAAAATAGGCATAAAAAATTCCGTTAATAATCAGATAAAATAAATTATAACCTGTCCCAAAACCATAATTTAATGTTGGCATTAGAACATTAAACCATTCATTTACTCCTCCAATAAAGAGGTATCTTAATGAAAGAGTTTGATAATATACATAATTCAAAACAAGTCCAATAATAAATATTATGCCAAATTGTTTTAGATGGGGTTCAACATCATTTTGAATTCTAAAATAAACATATCTTCTAAGGAAATTTTTAAAGTTCAAATGTCCTCTTGAGGAATAGTGATGTGAATGATGTTTCTTTTTTCCTGGAACATACATTTCATATCCGTCATCATAATGTCTTGCCATTATGAATATAAATATAAATGGAGATATAAAAATCTTTGTAAATAAATCTTCAAAACTGAAAGTTTTGACTATCTGTCCCAAAGGGACTAAGGCGGCAATCCCCTTTTAATAAATCTACACGACGATTGAATATAATCGCTGTTAATTGCCCCGAGCCGAAGGCGAGAGCGCAGCGTGGTCGAGGAAAACGAAGTTTTCCGAAGAAGTTCTAAAACCTGCCGTAAATCCAGTTGTCGCCGTAGTTTTTTCTTGATTTTATATATCTCTGCCGTAGGCAGACTAAATGTCTGAAAGACAAAGTTGGGGGGCTAAGATAGATAATTTTATAAATATGTTCTCTCTAATCTATATAATATGGCAGAAGATTTAGAGAATTATAAATGGATTGAAACCTATTTTACAATTAGTGCTACTTCTAGTGGGATTGTTAATGCTAAAAAAGAATTATCCCATTATTCAGAGGAATTAGGTTGGGATGTAGATGTAGATAAAAAAGGACATATTAACGAAGAAGGAAGTAGGATGTTTGAAATAAAAGTAATCCCAAAAGGAAAGAAATGTAGTCCTGAAGAATTAAGGGACAAAAGAGATTTAATTGATGGGTTTGCAATTTCAATATTAAGAGATGTGATTTATGCTGGAAGAATGGATGAATTGCCCGAAAGAGTTTCAATTTCTTGGACTCCATACAAAGGAGAAGATAAAAAAGACAGGATTAACATAGTTTATGCAGAAGTATTTTTTATTGATGTTGAATTAAAAAAATTAATAAAGATGGAAATTGAAAATCCAAATTTATCTAAGAAAGCTTTTGGCGTTTCTTTACGTAAATGGTATGAAGAAAAAATAAACGAATTGGGAAAACTCTTTATTGGAGAAGAGGCAAAAGCACAGGCAGAAGCAGTTATTAAGATAATGGAAGAGAATGGTATGCCTAAAATTACCCCTAAGAAAAAAGGATTCTTAAAAAAGGTATTTGGTTAACATGAGCAGAGAAACAAGACAATTAACAGAAGACATTTTGGATTTAGGAAAATTGATCATTGTCGCAGCAATAATGATTGTTGTTGTTTTTCTTGTGATTAAATCTTTGATTGGTGATGTTCCTGCGTATGTTGGTTCTGTAATTGTGGGATTGGGAGGAATTTTTCTTTATGCCACAAATAAAAAAGTTAGAGAACATATTAATTCTTGGCTGTCTGGGAAAAAATAGTTTTAGCCCCCCAACTTTCAATCAAGAAAAAATTTGGGAGAGCGAAGCGAACCGTTAAACGATTGTTATAAGAAAGTGCGAAGCATTTCTTTTTTTCTCCTCGTTTGTCCGTTTAACGAAGGCGACAACTTTTAGGATTTATGGTTACTTTCTCGTCGAGAAAGGCAGGTTTTAGAATTGCAATTAATCTGCTGTTCCCAGACCCGAAGGGCACGAGCTGAAACAAAAAGTTTCCTCGTGAGTTTAAAATTTCATTTTAGGGTGGGGGAGGAGGATGGTTGTTTCCGACGACCAAATAATTAGAGAAAAAAGCCTGCCCTTTTTTGTTTCTTTTTTTCTAAAAAAGAAAATGAGGGGTTCTTATTTTGCCTTCTTTTTCTAAAAGAAGTTTTCAGAATTAAATCTTACCTTCAATTTTTTTAGCGAGTTCTTTTAACAATTCATAATCTGTTGCTGAACCACCATTCATAAGAGTAATATAAATATCTTTATCATAAAATTCAATTTGATATTCTCTTAAACCTAAATCATCATCTGTGTATCTTGTCGCCAAAGACATTTCGCCAATATTTGGATTTGGCAATTCTTCCATAGTATAACCTTCATATTCTGGAGCCCCATTTTCAATACCCTTACTTACATTTTCTAAAGGATATCTTGAAACATATAACTCAATACGGCTTACATCAAATAAACTTTCTTCTCCACCTTTAAGATATCTTATGTAATAACCTTCGCTCCATCCCCAACTTAAACCTTCTTCGGAAACATCTGATTTTGTTCTTGGAGTTCTTTCGGCAATTTTGTATCCTTCAGGTAATTCTTCTAGACTAAAAACTAAACTAGAAACATCTCCGCTATAAGTTTGAGGTTTAGAAGGTAAAATTGTAGAAGATGATTGATTAAAGAAAATAAAATATCCTGCAACGATAACTATAACTGCCACAACAATTCCAATAGTCACTTTTTTATCCATAATAAAATATAGAGAAAACTATTTTATAAACCTTTTCCTTTTGCTAATAGATTGTTGAATTTGCTTCTTAAATTTCTTTGTATATAGATTGCTATGGAATTGCTAAAAGCCATAGGTTTTGTAAAGAGAGGCAAAAATAGAAAAGAAGTTTTTATGAATTTGGATAAACCTATGATGCCTTCGGAATTAGTTATGAAAATTTACAAAAGTAACAGCAACACTTATTTTAATCTTGTTTCTCGTGCTTTATCTGAATTGAGAGATAAAAAACTTGTTGAAGTTGTAAATCCTGAAGATAGAACGGGAAGGATTTACAAGAGGACAAAAGAAGGTGAAAAGGTCGCAAAAGAATTAATCAAGAAATAGAATTTCCTTCTATTTTCTGTTTTAGTAAAAGTTCATAAAAATTATTTATGAATTGTTTAGTTTTTGAAAAACATTCTTCAAAATAATTGGGCAATTGTAGTATATCCTCCTCCTGTCTTTTTTCATTCCAAATCTTTAGGTTTCTCTTCGAATAATTAATTATTCCTTCTTGAGGTTTGCTTTTTATTTGTGTTGTTATTCCAGCAATAGCATCATGAGTCAAGCTATTTCTTAATTCATTGAATTTAGTAAACCAATCCCAATTACTAGAAATCAGAGATTTAATTTTTATTTCATCTGTCCAATTTTCCATTCTCCTAAAAGATGTTGGTTGAGATTCCTCTGGAAAAATGTAATTTATCATTTTTAGAATTGTATCAAAAATAGTTTTTGTTGAGAATAAAAAATATTCGCATTGAATAAGAAAGTTTGGAAGATAATTATTTTTTTCTTTGTCTAAAAATTCTACTTCTTTTTTAGTTATATTATCTTTGTTATCACAATCTTTTGATATTTCATAAAGGCAGAAATTATTAAGATATTTTCTTCTTTGTATTGTATCTAAATGAGCTTTAAGATTATAAAAATTAATTTTATTTCCATTTATTTTAATATATTCTCTTCTCTTCATTGAAGTTGTTAAATCTTTTTTTACTTCTTCAATTTCAATTATTGGAGTTAAGTTAAGAATATAATTAAACAATTCTTCTTGGGAAGTTTTTTCATTCATAAGAAAATAAAAAATTTAAACCTTTTAATCATTTCGGCGTGAGCCGACAATTTGTCCGAAGGACTAAGAACCCCTCAAGTTAAATGAAAAATTTGGGTGTAACGGAGTGAAACCTTTTACCCTTTGTTATACAAAGTGCGAAGCATTTTGTTTGTTTTCTCGTCGGTCGGGTAAAAGAAGTTTTTCTCTGAAACTTGTTTCAGCTATCTGCCCGAAGGACGCAGGCTTTTTTCTCCTATGTCGGGTGGGCAAAAAATGAAATTTTAAATTTGGTCGATTTATCGACGCTGGGAATTCTTGTTAGTTTCTCCGAACAAAGTGAGGATTGATTTTTAGTGCAACGATGCCGAAGGCAAAAAATCAAAGTTGCAAATTCTCGTCATATAATTAGAGAGGACACTTTAGGACGGTGGGTTCCGTCTGTAAAACCCATTAAATAAGAGATGTGTGCGTCTTTTTGCTTCTTTTTTCTAAAAAGAAGAAGAAATAATCTTGGGGGTGGAAAATTTTTTAACCAAAAATCTTACTTAACCATCTTATAAATTTAGCCCATAAGCTTCCACTTACACACTCATCATTTATACAAAGATTACTATCACATTCAAAATTATTTTCGCAAGAAGATTCTGCTTCTAATTGAACTATAAATTCATTATTTTCATCAGAACAATAATCTCCACCTTTTCTATATCCTAATGGATAACATGACTTCTCCACTAAACACCCATAACAAAAATATTTGTTAAAGTCATTTATTTCTTCTGGACCTTCATCTAAATCTGGTTTTATTATTGTTTTATTTAAACAAGCCCCATCTTCACATCCCGCTTCACAAATTATCTCATCTTTTTTAATAAAAGGTTTATCTAATTCAGAATCAAAAGAACAATAGTACTCAACAACATTGTTATTATAACAAGCGTCTGTGTGAGTGTCTTCTCCAATCCATGTTGTTCCTTTAACAAAACCATCTTTCCCATTATCTGTTTCAGAACATTCTAATTGGACGCATGCTCCATCCTCACATCCTTGAGTACACTCAAGAGTATCTTTTTTAATAAAATCTTTTTGAGTTTCTAAATCAAAAGAACAATAATACTCAACTAAAGAATCTTGATAACAAGAATCAGTATGAGTATCTTTTCCAATATAAGTTCTACCCTTCAAATATCTATCCTTACCTTTATCTGTTTCCACACAGGTTTCATTTTCTTCACTAGGTTCTTCTAAACAAGCTCCATCCTTACAACCAAACTCACAATAAAAATCTTCAATATACGGAATGCCGTCATCCCTACAAAATCTTTCATAAAGAGTCCCGTCATGTGGTGATTTACATCCATCATAAGTTTTAGGGTCATCATCTTTTTGAGTATACCCTTTATTATAATAGTCTAAACCATCTGAATCATAACAAACAGGTTCAGGCAAACAAGCTCCATCACTACACCCTTGCGGACACCAATGACTTACTGAAACAATTAACCCACTATCACAATAATATTCTAATTGATTCATATCTCCTTTAGTTGTGCAACTATCCTCATAAGTTTTTGAACTCACAATATCCTCTTCTTTGCCTGTAAATTTTGGTCCAGATATAGAACCTTTTTCATAAAAATCTAATCCTCCATCAGAATCAGAACAACTAGGTACACTTTGTTGTTCTCCAACACATGTTCCCTCAACACATTCACTAGAACAAGTAATTGTTAAAATTGCAGAACTTCCATCTTCTTTACAATAGCCTTCTTGAAGAACAGTATAATCTGAACCAGGATTAATAGTACATCTATCTTCAAACTCTCCATAATTTTCATCTTCGTATCCTGAAATCATCCCTTTTGAATATAAATTTAATCCATCTGTATCTGTACAAGTATCTGCAGAAACCAAACTAACCATACTAAAAATTAATACTACACTCATTAACACCATTAATCTTTTCATAATATATATTAAAAAGCATAATATAAAAAGCTTTTCATTTTTGAAAAAATTTGGGAGAGCAGAGCGAACCTTTTATCGTTTGTTAGGCGAAATTTTGAAGAAATTTCGAGAGATTTTTCTGGTCCGATAAAAGAAGTTTTTTCAATTTTTGGGGGAAGATTATTTCAATTAAATCTCAAAACTGAAAGTTTTGACTATCTGTTTTATCGAAGATAAAACCAAGCACACATCTCCTAACAGGGGTGGGTGGTCGGGGTTTTAAAGTGTCCTCTCCTATTTTCAAACTCAACAATTTAGAGAATTTGCAATTGAAACTAATCAGTGTTATATTCCTTTTTGAGAATGGAGCGAAGTCAATCTGAGCGACTTCCATAAAGTTGTGAGTTAACTATAAAAATGTTTGAGCAAAGTTTTCCTGTTAAGGAAAATTGAATATAATCAGTGTTATATTCCTTTTTGAGAATGGAGCGAAGTCAATCTGAGCGACTTCCATAAAGTTGTGAGTTAACTATAAAAATGTTTGAGCAAAGTTTTCCTGTTAAGGAAAATTGAATATAACAGACTTTTAACGAACTCCTTTAAATTTGAGCATTTAAGTTGGTTAAAAGAAGTAAATTTTGGTTCAGCCTCAAACTTTTTTGTTTTTATTCTAGAGTTTCAAAATATATATTTAAACATATATTTTAAATAATAACTATGAAGACTTTTGTAGACATTGATTCTAAAATAATTAAAGAGTGTAAAAGGAGAAGATTATCTCCAAAAACAGCTAAAACTTATTTGCATTGCATTCATTCGTTTTTGAATTGGTCAAAAAAAGATTTAAGATATATTTCGAAAAAGGATGTTCGTTTGTTTCTTGAATATTTGTCTGAGAAAAATTTAGCTGGAAGTACAATGAATACTTGCCATATGGCAATTAGATTCCTTTTTGAAAATGTTTTAGAAAAAAGAATGTGGATAGATATAAAATATTCTAAAACTCCAAAAAAATTACCTGAAGTTTTGTCTAAAGAAGAAGTTAGAAAATTATTAAATGCCATTTCAAATTGGAAACACAGATTGATGATTGAATTTTTGTATGGTTCGGGATTAAGAGTGTCGGAGTTAACTAATGTCAAAATCAAAGATTTGGAACTGGATAAAAATTATGGATATGTGCGAAATGGAAAGGGCGGAAAAGATAGGTTAATCACATTACCAAAAATTGTTAGAGAAAAAATAAAGAATTTGATTGAAATCGAAAATTTGGAAGATAAAGATTATTTGTTTCAAAGTAATCGTGGGACAAAGTACAATATAAGAAGTTTGCAGAAAATTGTTTTAAACGCGACTAAAAAAGCAGGAATAAAAAAGAACGTTCATCCGCATACATTAAGACATAGTTTTGCTACTCATTTAGTTGAAAATGGTTATGATGTTCAGAATGTTCAGGCAATGCTCGGGCACAAATCTCCTGAGACAACTTTAATTTATACTCATATTGCTTCGCCGAATTTAATCAACACTCGAAGCCCTTTAGATAATTTATAATGTAGTGTATAAGAAATAATATGTAGTGTATAAATAAATTATATAGTAGTCCTAAGGATTTACTACTTTATGTTGAATAGCGCTTGTCATTCTCAAGAGGTAACATAATCGAAACATTTAAATACTAGTGATGCATCAATTTTATATCACCTCTTTTTCCCCAGGAGAGGCTTCAGGTCTACTATTTGATGTGATCTGAAGAATCTCCCAGGGTTCATGTTCTATAAAATGGCGGATAAAATAAATAAACTAGAGAATGAAATTGGACAAAAAGTTTTGAGTGCTATTAAAAATAGGCTTCCTCGTGGAGAAGTTATGGAATTATTCAAAACTTACTGCAAACAAAAAGAACAAAAAAATTCATTATATGGGGCAATATATAATCAAGTAACTGAATATTTTATTTAAATGGGAATAAAGCTAAGTAATAAGGTCGTGGAAATCAAACAATATTCTAAATTGCAAGCAGTAGGAATTCTTGTAAAAGATGATGGGTTTAAAGAAATTGAATTGAGTCCTTGTGTCCATGTTGATTTAATTGGAAAGCCATATACAGAAAAATCTAAAAAATTATTGGAGAAATATGCCAAACTTGAAAAGGTAGGAAGATTTTACAAAGACCACATTACTTCTATGGTTGAATCTAATTTTTATGAAGTGAATAAATCAAACAAAATAAGGGGTTTGGAACTAATGGGAAAGAATGTTGAAATAAGGCAGGGCAACGAGTTACAAGCTATTGGAAGGTTGATTGATGATGATAGATACAAAGAAATTGAACTGAGACCATGTGTAAGTTCAGAGCTCTTAATCAATCCGTATACAGAAGAATCAAAAAGATTGTTTGATAGATATGTAGAAAAGAATAAACCTGGAAGATTTTATTGGAATTCTTCTCTTACCTCAATGATTGAATCTTGTTATTACAATTTACCAGAAAAAATAATTGGTGCAGAAGACTTTGATTAATTATTCTTTCTTCTCTTCTTTAGGTTCTTCAGATTTTGTTTTACCTTCGAATTCGGAGTATCCACATTTACCACAATATTTTCTTCCTTGAGAAATCATTAAGAAAGTTCCAGGACCACATCTTGGACAACATTGTTCTCGTGTAATCTTGTCTCCGTCGATTTTGTATTTTGTATATTTCTTACTAGTGGGTTTGTTCTTGTGTGCTTTCTTTCCCTTTTTTACAATCTTCTTCTTTGCCATTATTCTTTCTTCTCCTCTTCTTTAGGTTCCTCTGACTTTTCCTCAGGAGCAGGCTCCTCTTTACTTTCCTCGCTTTCCGCAGGAGATTCTTCTGCTTTTTCGGCTTCAGCTTTTGCAGCTTCTTCAGCTTCTTTAGCAGCCTTTCTCTCTTCAGCCTCTTTCTTTAGTCTCTCCTCTTCAGCTTTCTTTTCAGCCTCTCTTTGTTTTTTGGTTTTAGTTTCAGTATTATCTTTTTCTTCTTTAGATTCATAAATATACGCGTAAATCTTAAACTTTTGAGTTCCGAATTTACTCTCAATTTTTCTAATAACTACCGAGTCTGGAGAAGCCGAAAACTTTTCTGAAACCCTCTTTTCTACATCCTCTTTTTTTGGAATTACCTTCTCTTCTATTTCTAATATTAATTCTTTTCTCGAGAATAAAGGGCTTTGTTTTTCTTCAATTATATTCATTTTATTTACCTTGTTTTAATTGCAAAATTTCCTTTTTCTTTTAAATTTAATTTTTCAGATAATTCAGATTTTTCTGGATTCAAAATTTCGATTCTTCCCTTGAAGGAGTCAGTATATTCCTTAGACGCACAATTAGGACATTTTTCTCCAACTTCAAAGATAGTATTACATAATCTACAAGCTTTTGATTTAGGCATTACTTCTTTCCTCCTTAGGTAAATGTTCTAGTTCACTTAATTTTTTTAATCCTTTATTCTGAAGCTTTTGATTTCCAGATATTTTTCCTATATTGTTGTATAAAATACCTTCGAAAGTTTTTCTACATTTTCTTTTAAATTCAAGGTCGTTTTCTTCTAGGGAAAGTTTTTCAGAAACTAATGAAAAGGTATAAGCAGGGATAACTGCCATTGTCTTCATTGTATTGTAAAGAAGATTCATTTCTTTCCTCCCTTTGCTGATTTAGCTTCTGCCTTCGTAGATTTCTCAGCTTCTTTTTGTTTTTTAATAGCATCTTCTTTTATCCATTCTAATTTTCCCAACCCTGGTTGTCTCATTGTTAGACCAATCTTTGAATCTTGTCCTTTATGAGAGATAGCAACAATTCTTGCAAGACATTCGTCGCCTACTTTTAGTGTTCTATTTGAAGCTTTCCCAGCAAGAGAATTTGATTTTGAGAATGAAACGTAGTCGTCCATTGTTTGTGAAATGTGAATCATCCCTCGAATTGAACCCATGTCTATAAATGCTCCAAAATTTGTTATTTCAGATATTTCTCCATAAACTAATTCATGTAGTTCTGGTTTCCAAACCAATAGTTTGAATTTTGAATTATAGTAAGCTGCACCATCTCCAGGAATTATTACTCCTTCCCCTATATCTAAAATCTCGATTACAGAAATTGTCTTTCCTAACTCTTTGCTGTAATAGTCAGAATATGTTTCTTTAAGCTGTTTTTCAACGGCTTCGGCAGTAGGCAAACCAAACAATTTTGGCTCTACTCTCACATAGTCTTCGACTTCGGCTAAATAGAACATTTTATCTGAAAGATAGAATAAAATTTGCTTTTTAAAGCTTTTCTTAAATAATCTCTAATCTCTTTTTTCCTCTGATGACTATTTTTGGGTTGGTTACCCTATTTTTTAATGCTGAATCGAGCGTTGCAAGAAGAATTTCTTTGTTGTCTTTGAGATAATTTACAATTTTATCGTCTACATGACCTTTCCCAAAATCTATTTTATCAAAATTATTTTTATCCAATATTTTTAGTGCAAGTTCTGCTTCAGGTTTTTTAATGCCTTCAATTTCTCGAATAACTTGTTTTGGAACTACTGGATTAATTCCCAGCAATTTTAATTCCTCGAAAAAATCTATTTTTTGTTTTGCACAAGTTAAAATGAAGTTTGTATCTAAGATTGCTTGTTTCATATTTTAATAAGTATCTTAACATTTAAATAATCTTTTCTATTTGATTTAATATGAAGGAGAGTGATAATATTTTAAGGATTCTCGAGGAGACAAAGGCAGCCGTTGAAAGAGATGATCCTGCTGAGATTAAAACTTTAAGTAATCAAACAATCAATACTGCTTCATATACCCAAGACCCAGACAATATTTTAGTTGCCGTAGGAGTTTATTCTTTGAGTAAGATTTTAGAAAGGGAGAGTTATAAAAAATATCCAGGCTGGAATAATTTCTATAAAATTATTATTAATTCTTTGAAAAAATCTATTGAAGATATTAAGAAAAAAGATGAAAAAAAATTTAGACAGGATTTTGAAGCTATTCGTAGAGCTATTGGAAAGTTGTCTGGAAAATTGAAAGAGTATATTCAGGAAGTTTTTAGAAGAGCATCGATAAACAAGGCGTCCCGTATTTATGAGCATGGAATTTCAATGGAACAGACTGCGAAATTGTTAGGAATTACTCAATATGAACTTGCAGATTACGTGGGAAAGACAGGAATTTCAGATGTTCCAGAAAGCAGGACCATGAATGTTAAACAGAGAGTTAAATTAGCCGAGAGGTTTTTTAAATGAAAGCATTAATTTTTGATTCAAGTAGTTTGATAAGTATGTCAATGAATGGTTTGTTACCTGAGTTTAAAAAATTAAAAGAACACTTTAATGGAAAATTTATTATTACAGAAGATGTGAAATATGAAGTTATTGATAGGCCGTTGAAGACAAAGAGATTTGAGTTTGAAGCTTTGAGAGCAAAAACATTGATTGAAGAAAAGGTTTTGGAATTGCCAGATTCTTTAGATGTTAGAAGCGAGGAAATTGATTTGAAGACTTCTGAAATTATTGATTTAGCGAATTCTATGTTTGTTGGTAGAGGAAAGAATGTTAATATGATTCATAAAGGTGAAGCTTCGTGTTTAGGATTGAGTAGAATTTTGGATGAAAAAGGGGTTGAAAATGTTTTGTGTATTGATGAAAGAACTACTAGAATGTTGATTGAAAAACCAGAGAATTTGCAAAAACTTTTATCTAAGAAATTGCATGTTAACGTTAGATTGAAGCAGAAGAATTTTAAATTTTTTAGAGGATTTAAAGTAATTCGTTCTTGTGAGTTTATGTATGTTGCGTTTAAGAAAAAACTATTTAGATGGAAGAGTCCAAAAATTTTGGATGCTGTTTTATGGGCCCTGAAGTTTAAAGGTTGTGCTGTTTCTAATGAAGAAATAGAGAAAATTAAGAAAATTAATTAGATTCCTTTAGTTCTATCCCATATTCTTTTAGTCTTTTTACTAAGCCCGTAGAAATTTTCCCAGATAATTCAAAACTTTCATTGTTTTGAGAGATTGTGAAATCGCCTTTGTTTTTTGATTTATAAGTTATTAGATTTCCTCGAGATTTTTTTACATGAGTTATAGGATTATCTATTGCAGAAAGAACATTATGTAAATATCCCAAATCTAAACCTTCTCCAATTACATTGTATTTTTCCATAATTATTGAGTGTTGTTTCTTTATTTAAAGATTTGTACACTTAGATTTAATTCAACAATGCTTTTAAAGTAAGAATAAATGTGAAATATATGGCAAAAACAAAATCTGAAGTTTTGACAATTATGTTTGTTGATTTGACTAATTATACACAAATTTCTTCTATTTTAGGCAGAGAAGATTTTGAAAAAATGCATGATGAATTTGATTCTATGTGTAAACCTTTGTGCAAGGAGTGCTCTGGAAAAATCATAAAAAAGATGGGCGATGCCTTTTTAGTTACTTTTAAGTCTGCGAGTGATGCGATGCGATGTTCTATTGAATTGCAGAAAAAATTCAAGGATTATAACAAGAAGACTAAGCCAAAAATTCCATTGAAAATAAAGATTGCGTTGCATACTGGAGAGGTTATGATTAAAGAGAAGGATATTTACGGAGACGTGGTAAATTTGGTTTCAAGATTGGCTGGAAAAACCCCTACTACTAATATCTATTTTACGAAAGCTGTTTATTTTGCGATGAATAAAAATGAGTTTCCGTTTTCTTTTGTTGGATTGATGGAATTTAAAGGTGTTAAAGATCCTGTTCATGTATCAAAAATTGAATGGACAAAACCACTGAGGAAAATTAATTTTTTGAAAATACTTTATAGATTATTTGGGATTGTTGTTCTTGGTTCAATTCTTTATTTTATTCTTAGGTAGAAAATATTAAAAAGAAAATGAATGTTTAATAAGTAACGGGTGCGTAGTTTAGTGGTAAAATAGCCGGCTCCAGACCGGCAGCTGGGGGTTCGATTCCCTCCGTGCCCATTTTTATTATAAAATATAAAAGAGACATTAATAAAAAATATTTAGTGTTTGATTGTTTTCTTTTGTTTTTCTGTCCTAGATTCATTCACAGTTTTTACAAATGCCGAAATTTGTAGAATTAAAATAATAAAAAATATTATTATTGAAGTATATCCAAACCAGTCAGGTCCACTCCCGTGTGTTGTGAAAAATTGGAAATAAATTAAATGTGCTGTTACTAAATAGAAAACAACATAAGCAAAAGACTGTACCCATTTCCATGATTCAATTCCTAGAAACTTTATTATTTTGTTGAATGATGTTACTGCTAAAACTAATGAAAGAACTAAAGCTACTAAACCTAAAAGATTTGCTAAACCTAATCCTCCACCGCCAATACCTCCTCCTAAAGCATTAAGAAAATTCCAATTTATGAAACCTTTACTCATGGCAAAATAAAAATGCAATAAACCTGTTATAACAAACCAAATTCCAAGCTCTCCTCTCCAAGTCCAAGGATATTTGAATATTGAAAAGGATTCTTTGGGTTTTATTAATCTCATTATTGGGCCAATTATTAAAACAAAAAATAATAGTAAAAAAGAAACTCTTGCAAAAGAGGTAGACCATCCAACTGAAAATAAATAATTAAGAAGTATTGCTAGACCTATTGAAAAAAATCCTACACAAATATGTTTTCCCAAACTATTTTTTACATCAATGTGGTTCATAAAATAATCAGTATATTAAAGATTATAAATTTATCCAAGTAAGTTAGGAAAAGGTTTAAATAGTTATATGAAATATTTTTCATATGTTCGAATCGACATATCATATTTTCTTTAAGAATTTGGCGAATCCTTTGAGGATTAATATAGTTACAGCTCTAAGAGAAAAGGCAAGTTCTGTCGGAGAATTAAGTGAAAAGCTAAATATTGAGCAAAGTAAAGTATCTCATTCTTTGGCTTGTTTAAAGAAATGTAAAATTGTTGAATCAAAACAAAATGGAAAATCTAGAATTTATTCTTTGAATAAGAAAACTATTGTTCCTATCTTGAAATTGATTGATAAACATGCTTCAACATTTTGTGACTGCAAAAGTTGTGGGAGTAGAAAGTGTGGAGAGCGAATATGAAAGTATATTTAGATAATGCGGCAACGACAAGAGTTGATGAAGAGGTTTTGAGAGCTATGCTTCCGTATTTTGGCGGGAAATTTGGGAATGCGTCATCTCAACATCAGGTTGGACAGGAAGCAAAACAAGCTTTAGATAAATCAAGGAAAGTTATAAGCAAAGCAATTAATTCTAAGTCGTGGGAGATAGTTTTTACCTCGGGAGGAACAGAATCAAATAATTTTGCATTGAAAGGTTTGTTTTTTGAAAATTATCCTGAAAGAAAAAAAATAATTACGACAAAAATTGAGCATGATTCTATTTTGAAAGTTTGTGAGTGGCTCGGAAAAAAAGGGGTTGAAGTTATTTACTTGGATGTAGATTCAGAAGGTTATGTTGACTTAAATCAATTAGAACGTGAGTTAGATGAAAGTGTTATTGTTGTTTCAGTTATTCATGCAAACAATGAGGTTGGAACAATTCAAGATTTAGAAAAGATTGGGAAAATGTGTAGAGAAAAAGGTGTTTTATTTCATGTTGATGCTTGTCAGAGCTTTACAAAAGTTCCTTTGAATGTTAAGAAACAAAATATTGATTTGATGACTTTGAACGCTCACAAGATTCATGGGCCGAAGGGAATTGGTGCTTTGTATGTTCGGGATGGAATCAAGATAAATTCATTAATACATGGAGGAGGACACGAAAATAAGTTGAGGAGTGGAACTGAAAATATTCCGGGAATTGTTGGTTTTGCAGAATCTGTGAAGGTTGCAAGTTCAAAAGATGTTAAGAGAATGGAGAATTTAAGGGATAAATTAATCGAGGGGATTTTGGAGATTAAAGATACAAAATTAAATGGTCCTCGAGAAAGACTATGTAATAATGTTAATATTTCTTTTATGAATATTGAAGGCGAGGCAATCGGAGGTTATTTGGAAAGAGAAGGAATTTTTGCGTCGACTGGAAGTGCTTGTATGTCTAATACTTTGAAGTCTAGCCATGTTTTGAAAGCGATGAAATTAAGTGCGTTAGAATCAAATAGTTCATTGAGAATTAGTTTAAGTAAGTATACAACTGAAGAAGAAATTGATTATGTTTTGGATAAATTGAATAAGGTAGTAATTAAATTACGGAGATTATCTCCGTTAGTGAATTAAATGCACACTATGTGCGTACCCCGAAAGATTTTAACTAAAATCATTACTAGGGGCAGAGGTTAAAAATGGAAGAATTTAGAGAAGAAGAAAAGTGTTCTTGTGACGGCAAAGAGTGTGATTGTAAAGAACTTCAAGAGCAAGTAGAATGTGATGAAGAATGCAAATAAGAAATAGAATGAAAGTAACAAAGAAATCAATTATTGGAAAAGTTTTAGAGGAAAAGCCAGAAGCTGCTGAAAAGTTTTTTGAGGCAGGGATGGCGTGTGTAGGTTGCCCTATGTCTTCTGGAGAGTCGATTGAACAGGGTTGTAAAGCCCATGGTTTAAGTGATAAAGAAATAAACGGATTAGTTGAGGAATTGAATAAAAAATGAAATATAGCAAAAAAGTGATGGAGAATTTTCTTCGTCCAAAAAATATGGGAGAAATAAAAAATCCAGATGGAGTTGGTGAGATGGGAAATCCTACTTGTGGGGACATTATGAAAGTTTTTATTAAAGTTAAAGATAACAGAATCAAAGACATAAAATTTCAGACATTTGGATGTGGGGCTGCAATTGCATCTACTTCTATGTTAACTCAGATGGTTAAGGGCAAGACATTAGAAGAGGCTGAAAAAGTTACGATGAAAGACGTGGTAAAAGAGCTTGGAGAATTACCTCAATTAAAATTCCATTGCTCAGCTATGGCCACTAAAACTTTGAAAAAGGCTATTGAGGATTATAGAAATGGAAATTGAGAAAAAAGTAAAACAAACTTTGAGAGATATTGGATTGAAAAAAGGTGAAAAAATTCTTGTAGCTCTTTCGGGAGGAAAGGATTCCACGCTCGTTGCTTATTTATTGAAAAAATTTGGGTATAAAATAGAGGGCCTGCATATTGATTTAAAAATTGGAAAGTATAGTGAAACGTGCAAGATAAAAATTGAAGAACTTTGCAAGGAGTTAGGTATTAAATTGCATTTATATGATATGAAGAAGGAGATGGGTTCTAGTATGTGTTATCTTCGGAGTGCTATCCAATCTAAAAATACAAAAGGTCAGATAAAAAATTGTGCAATTTGTGGAGTTATTAAGAAATGGATTTTAAATAAAGAAGCAAGGAGATTAAAGTTTAAGAAAATAGCAACGGGGCATAATCTCGATGATGAAGCTCAAACATTTCTCTTGAATATACTTAAAGGGAGTCCTAGTTTAAGTTCAAATACTGGACCGATAACGAAGAATATAAACGACAAAAAATTCATTACCCGAATAAAACCTTTGTTTTTTATTCCCGAAGATGAAATTAGAAAATACACCCATGATAAAAAATTGCCGGTTAACTATGAAGGTTGCCCTTGTGCACTGGATTCTTATAGGATTCAATTAAGAAAATTTTTGAATACAGTTTCAAACAAAGAAAAACAAAATATTGTTAAAAATTTTGAAAGAGTTTATCCTAGATTGGAGAGGATGAAAAGTTCTGAAGTTAAGTATTGTGAAATTTGTGGAGAACCTTCAAGAGGAAAAGTTTGTAAGAAATGTCAACTGGTAGAATAATTATTTTTTCTTCTTGCTAACTTTTTTCTTCGAAGTTTTCTTCTTAGAAGATTTTTTCTTTATCGCCTTCTTTTTAGTATTTTCTTTTTTCAAAGATTTTAATCTGTCTGCAAATACATAAATATAAAGAATCGGGATTATTCCGACTGTATTTAAGAATGCAATTATAATAAACCATGCTATATGTCCTTTACGTGCGGATTTCCACATCCCATATAATTTCCAGACTGCAGTCCAAATTAAAATTACAATTAATAACCAAGTAGAAATTCCCAATTGTGCTGAAAGTTCAGCTAAATATCCATCCATCTTTTAAATCTAAAGTAGATTTCATTTAAAAATCTTGTTACTTTTGTTTGATGGTTGTAAATATTTAAATACTATTTGGTCTAAAAATTTTTATTATACAATAACTGGGTGTAAAGATGAAGCATACATACAAGATATTGTGTATAGGTTAAAATAATGGATTGTCCATACTGTTCACATACAAAATCTCGTGTCACGGATAAAAGGGACTCTCCTTCAGGTATACGGAGAAGAAGAGAGTGTCTAAAGTGTGAGAAAAGATTTACCACGTACGAGAGAATAGAAAGAGGTGATTTGTATGTGATAAAGAAAGATGATAAAAGAGAAAAATTCATTCCAGAAAAGTTACTTGCTGGGATTGAAAGAGCTTTTGAGAAGCGTCCGATTTCGGTTGAGAAAATTCAGAGACTTGCAAAAGAAGTCGAAGAACAATTGAGAAAAAAAGGTAAAAAGGAAGTAAAGAGTTCGATTATAGGCAATTTAGTATCTAAAAGAATAAAAGGGTTAGATAAGGTTGCATATATACGATTCGCCTCTGTTTACAGAGACTTTGAAGATTTAAAAGATTTCAAAAAAGAAATAAGGGAGTTGTGAAATGGTTAAAAATAATTTGGAAAAAAAGGTAAGTAAAGACTTGAAAATTTACTCTTTTGAAGAAGCGGTTAAAGAATCTACCGAGTATTTTGGAGGAGATATCATGGCTGCGAGAAATTGGGTAAATAAATATGCATTAAAAGATTCAGAAGGAAAGATATATGAATCAAATCCAAACCAAATGCATGAAAGATTAGCTGGAGAGATTTCTAGAATTGAAAGCAAATATGAAAATCCAGTTCAGAAAAAAGAGATATATGATTTGATAAAAAATTTTGATTATTTTGTTCCTCAAGGAGGACCCATGTCTGGTATGGGAAACGACAACCAAATTGTTTCATTATCAAATTGTTTTGTAATTGGGAGGGAAGAAGATTCTTATTCGAATATAATGAAAACTGATGAGGAACAGGTACAATTAATGAAGCGTCGTGGAGGCGTTGGGCATGATTTATCTCATATCAGGCCTAAAGGGAGTCCTGTTTTAAATTCTGCATTAACATCTACAGGAGTTGTTCCCTTCATGGAAAGGTATTCTAATTCAACTAGAGAAGTTGCTCAAGATGGAAGAAGGGGAGCATTAATGTTGAGTCTTTCCATTAAACATCCAGATGCAGAATCTTTTATTGATGCAAAATTAGAACAGGGAAAAGTTACAGGAGCTAATATCTCCGTAAAAATAGATGATGAATTTATGGAAGCTGTGTGTAACGGAGGAAAATATATTCAACAATATCCAGTTAATTCAGAAAATCCGGAAGTAACTAAAGAGATTGATGCAAATAAACTATGGTATAAAATAGTGAATAACGCTTGGAAATCCGCAGAGCCAGGAATTTTATTTTGGGATAATGTAATAAATGAGTCTATTCCAGATTCTTATGCGGATTTGGGATTTAAGACTGTTTCAACAAATCCTTGTGGGGAAATTCCTTTGTGTCCCTACGATAGTTGTAGATTGACAGCAATGAATTTATACAGTTACGTCGAAAATCCTTTTGAGAAAAATGCAGAATTCAATTTTGAAAAATTCAAAAGAGATGTCCGGATGTCACAAAGATTTTCTGATGATATAATTGATGCGGAAGTTGAAAAAATTGAAGGAATATTAGAGAAGATTTCAAAGGATCCTGAAAGCGCTGAAACAAGAAGAACAGAAAAAAAACTTTGGGAAAATATAAAACAAACTGCAAAAACTGGAAGAAGAATGGGAATGGGCATAACCGCCGAGGGAGATATGCTTGCAGCTTTGGGATTACAATACGGAAGTAAAGATGCTATTGATTTTGCAACAGAAATTCATAAAACACTTGCAATTGAGGCATACAGAGGTTCGGTAGAATTGGCTAAAGAAAGAGGGGCATTTGAGATTTACGATTTTGAAAGAGAGAAAGATAATCCTTTTATTCAAAGATTGGGAGCGGAAGACCCACAATTAATCGAAGATATGAAAAAATATGGAAGAAGAAATATTGCTTTGTTGACTATTGCTCCAACTGGGACTACTTCACAAATGACTCAAACAACTTCGGGAATTGAACCTGCTTTTTCGCCAGTTTATAAAAGAAGAAGAAAAGTTAATCCTAATGATAAGGATGTAGAAGTTACATTCACTGATGAAGTAGGTGATTCCTGGGAAGAATATAATATATTTCATCACAAGTTCGTAACTTGGATGGAAAAAAATGGGCACAATCCTTCAAAAAAATATTCTGATAAGGAAATCGAGGAATTGATAAAAAAATCTCCTTACAATGGGGCTACTGCTAATGATATCAATTGGATTTCAAAGGTTAAAATGCAGGGCTCTATTCAAAAATGGGTTGACCACTCAATAAGTTGTACCGTTAATCTTCCTTCAGATGCTTCAAAAGATTTGGTAGGTGAAGTTTATTTGGAAGCTTGGAAAGCTGAATGTAAAGGTGTTACTGTTTATAGAGATGGTTGCAGAGACGGAGTATTATTGACTGGAAAAGAAAAAAATAAAAAAATTGAACGTCCGAAATCCTTAGAAGCAGAAGTTTTGAGATTCAAAAATAACGATGAAGATTGGATTGCTTTTGTTGGCTTAAGAGAAGATGGTTCCCCTTATGAAATTTTTACTGGAAAACAAGACGAAGATGTTTTAGCTGTCCCAAAGAAAGTAGAAAAAGGCGAAATTGTTAGAGAAAAAGATGAAGATGGAAGAAAACATTACGACTTTCACTTTACAACAAGTCATGGATATCCTAATGCGGTTGTTCCGGGAATATCTCATCAATTCAATCCAGAATTTTGGAATTATTCTAAGTTGATTTCTGGTTTATTGAGATACAAAATGCCTCCACAAGAAGCTGTTGAGATAGTTTCTTCATTAAGTGTTAAAGAAGATAATATAAACACTTGGATAAAAGGTGTTGAGAGAGCGTTAAGAAAATATATTCCTAATGGGGCTGAATCGAAAGAGCTTTGTCCAGATTGCAAAGAGAATGGAATAGAGCAAAAATTACTTTATCAAGAAGGTTGTATGAAGTGTTCTTGTGGTTTTAGTAAGTGTGGATGATGAAAATTAAGGTAAAGAAATTAAATTCTAATGCAAAAATTCCTAGTTATGCAAAAGTTGGAGATGCGGGAATGGATGTTTATTCTACTTCTATAGAGTTGACTGACAAATATATTGAGTATGGAACTGGTTTGGCTTTTGAAGTTCCAGAAGGATATGTGATGTTGGTTTTTTCAAGAAGTAGCGTTACGAATAAAGATTTGATTTTGAAAAATTCTGTTGGAGTTTTAGATTCAGGTTATAGAGGCGAATTAAAATTGAGATTCAAAAAAGATGGAGAAAATGTTTATGATATTGGAGAAAGAATTGGGCAGGTGATTGTTATGCCTTATCCAAAAGTTGAAGTTGAAGAAGTTGAAGAACTTGCTGAAAGTGAGAGGAGTGAAGGTGGCTTTGGGAGTAGTGGTTTGAAATGATTCTTGGAATTACTTTTAATGATTTAGAAAAAATGGTTTCTAATGTAATCAATTCTTTGCAATAATTCTTAAAAGCTCTGGAGAGATTGAAATTTTATGGCTGAATATACAACTCTTAAGGAAAGTCCTCTTGGGACCCGTCCCAATTGGGATGAAATATTTATGAGTGAAGCAATAAAAAGTTCAAGACGTTCTTCTTGTTGGTTTGTTAGTTCTGGGAGCAAAATTGTATACGATAATCAGATTGTTGCATCAGGATATAATGGGGCATCTTCAAGACATGAGAAAAATTGTTTAGAAAATGGATGTGCCAAAGAAAATAAAGGATTAGACTATGAAGAATCTCTTAATTCTGGAGAGTGTATTGGAATACATTCTGAAATGAATGCTGCAGGGCATTTGAATAAAAACAATTCTGAAGGGTTGACACTTTATACTACGATTTTTCCTTGTGGGAATTGTGGAAAAAATTTAGAGCCATATGGAATTGAAAGAATTGTATTTAAGAAAAATTATTCAGATAAAGAATTTGAACGAACGCTCAAAAAATTCTTAGATTTGGGAATTGAAGTGAATCAATTGGATTTAAGTTTGAAAAGATATTGGGAGATTGATATTCACAGAAAATGGAATAAGTTTGATGTTTGGTCCGATGAAGAATATCAAAAAGGAAGGGGAGTTATTGATAGTTGGGATATTTTATAATATAAATTCTTTTAAAGTGATTGTGTTTAATTTTTATGAGGTGGTTTGAGAATATATAATTTTGAATAACCCAAACTCTTAAAAATAATAATTCTATGTAATTTTATGGTAGAGGAATTAACTAATAATACTTTTGATGAATTTGTTAAAGAAGGAATTGTGTTGATTGATTTTTATGCTGATTGGTGTATGCCTTGTGTTATGATGGGTCCTATTGTTGAAGATATCTCTGAAAAGTTTAAAGGAAAGATAAAGGTTGGAAAGGCAAATGTTGAAGATAATGAAGAAATTGCTAAAAAGTTTAATGTAAGTTCGATTCCAAATTTTGTTTTGTTAAAGGAAGGGAATTTAATTGAACAATTTTCTGGCGGTATGACCGAGGAAGAATTAGAGAATAAAATTAATTCTCATCTATAAAGATAATTTTATAAACTAATTCTATTAACTAAATTAATAAGGTTCCGTAGCTCAGCTTGGTAGAGCACATGGCTTTTAACCATGGTGTCGCGGGTTCAAATCCCGTCGGGACCATTTTAATATAATAATTATTATAAAGAGTCAAATATTTTTAGAAGTATGATTACAAAATACAAAAAGTGTTCAAAACTTAAAAAGAGAGGATATTATAGTTCCCTGAGAGTTAGACTTGACTTCAAAAAGAAGGTTACTTCAGAGAATAGGGAAAGTGTTGAGGAAAGAATAACCTATGATCCAGAAGAAGATGATCCAAGGTATATTTTTGAAGAGAATATAGCTAAATATTTTTTTAGAAAAAATTTTTCTGCTGGAACAAAATTCTTTTCAAACAGAAATTTGGATTATTTTTTTCATGAGGGAACTAAAACAAAATGCAAATTAAAACCAAACACAAATAAATTATGTCTCGAAATAAAAATGGATTCTGAAGCAAAATTAGACCTGGATAACTTGATAGATTTGGATGATTTAGAGAAATTCGTTTTAAGTGGAAAATAAGGGAAATTCTCAAATATACGAAACATTTTTAAACCAAATTTTTGTCTGTTTTATTATTACGCAGTTATTAAAGTCATTCGTAACTATGTAACCTACCAGAAGATGCACATACTACAACCCAAACACACGAAGCTTAATGAAAAGGAGTCTGAAGAAATACTTGCTAAACTAAATGTTTCTCGTGCACAATTACCTAAAATTTCTTCGAAAGATTCTGCGCTTCCAGAAGGGTGTGAAGTGGGAGATATAATTAAGATAGAGCGTAAGGAGGATAAAAATATTAACATATATTTTAGAGTTGTAGTATGAGAGATAACCACATAATTGTAAAGGATTATTTGAAGAGTCATTCTTTAGTTGAATCTAATGTTACTTCTTTTGATAATTTCGTTAATCACAGAATGCAAGAGATTGTGGACGAGGTTAATGAAACTATTGACTCAGATGATTTTGAGATTAAGTTAGGTAAAATAGATGTAGAGAAACCGGTGATTGTTGAGGCTGATGGAAGTTCGTCGCATATTACTCCTAACGAGGCAAGATTGAGAAACTTAACGTACGCGGCCCCAGTTAAGTTAGAAGTTACTGTTAAGAAGGACGGGCAAGTAGATTCGGAGGTTGTAGAAATTGGAAAGATTCCTGTTATGGTTGGGAGTAGTGTTTGTAATACTCACGGAATGAATGAAGGAGAATTGATTTCTAACTATAACGATCCTAAAGATCCAGGAGGATATTTTATTATCAAAGGTAATGAAAGAGTTATGATTATGGCCGAAGATTTAGCGGAAAATCAGGCTTTCATAGACGAGGATAAGAATGGTCCTTTGTTAAAACTATTTTCTTTGAAAGGAACTTATAGAATTCCAATAACAATTAACGAGAGTAAAGAAGGTTTAATTGATGTTTCATTCAGCAGATTTAAGGATACTCCGGCAGTGATTATGTTGAAAGCTTTAGGTTTGACAAAAGAATCGGAAATTGCACAATATATTGGGAAAGAGACAGATAGTGTTATTGTTAATCTTTATGAGTTTGTTGACATAGCTACTCAAGAAGATGCAATGATGTACATCGCTGAAAAGACAAATCTTCAAGGTACAAAGAAAGAAATTCTAGATAGGGTTAAAAACAGAATTGATTCATATTTGTTTCCACACATAGGAAATAAAAAAGAAGATAGAATGAAGAAGGCAATCACTCTTTGTAAATTAATTAAAAGATATTTGATAGCGAAGGAAAATCCAGAATTAAAAACAGATAAAGATCATTACGCTAATAAGAGAGTTAGATTGTCTGGTGATTTGTTAGCTTCGTTATTTAGAGTTAATTTGGGTATTTTAATTAGAGATATTCAGTATTCTTTGCAAAAATCAGCGAAGAGGAGAAATTATTTTTCAATTAAAGTTTTAGCTAAGTCTACTTTATTTTCGCACAGAGTTGAATCAGCAATTGCAACTGGTTCTTGGACTGGTGAGAGAAGCGGTATTACTCAGAACATGGATAAGACAAATTATTTGGCTACAATGTCTCAATTATTAAGGGTATCGAGTATGCTTCCTGCTGACCAGGAAAATTTTAAAGCAAGAACCTTGCACCCAACACACTATGGGAGATTCTGTCCAATTGAGACTCCGGAAGGAACTCAAATTGGTTTAAGAAAAAATCTTGCGCTTTTGAGTAAAGTGTCTACAAGGGTTAGTTTGAGTGAAGATAAGATAATCGCAGTTTTGAAAACTGAAGGAATGGCTGATGAGAATTCAGAAGAGAATGAAGTAATTCTTAATGGTATATATGTGGGAACAGTAGGAAACATAGAAGAGTTTGTGGGGAAGCTTAAAGAAAAAAGAAGAGCGGGTGAACTTCCTGGACAAATAAGTATTAGAAAAGATGAAGGGTTTAATTCTGTTTGGATTTCTAGTGAGGCTGGAAGAATTTTAAGACCTTTAATTGTTGTTGAGAATGGAGTTCCCAAAATAAAGAATGAGGAATTAATTCAAATAGAACAGGGGGAATTAACATGGAATGATTTAGTTAAGAAAGGTTTAATTGAATATCTTGATGCTTCAGAAGAAGAGAACTGCTTAATTGCATTATACGAAGACGAAGTTACTCCAGAAACTACTCATTTAGAAATTGACAGTATTGATTTATTTGGAGTTATTACAAGTTTAGTTCCTTATGGAAATCACGACCAGAGTTCAAGATTGAATCGTGGTTCGAAAACTCAGAAGCAAGCTTTGGGTCTTTATGCTGCTAATTATTTATGTAGATTAGATACTGATGTAAGTATTTTACAATATCCTCAAAAACCAATCGTTAGAAGTTTTATTTATGATACTTTGGAAACCTATCCTGCGGGACAGAATTTGAGTGTTGCTATAATGACTTATGAAGGTTACAATATGGAGGATGCATTGATTTTGAACAAAGGAAGTGTAGATAGAGGTGTTGGAAGAAGTTTCTACTTTAGACCTTATTCTGCGATAGAAATGAATTATGCAGGAGGGTTAAAAGACGAAATAAAGATACCTGAAAAAGATACTTCAGGGTATAAAATGGAAAAATTGTATGAACATTTAGAAAGTGATGGTATTACTATTCCTGAAGAAGATATTGGCGAAGGTGAAGTAGTTATTGGAAAAATTTCTCCTCCTAAGTTCTTATCGGAAGCAAGAGAAATTTCTGTTAAGTCTAAGAAAGAATCAAGTGTTACGTTAAGACAGGAAGAAAAAGGGACGGTTGAAAGTGTTTTTGTTACGGCTGATGATGAGGGTAATAAGATTGTTCAAGTTAAAACTCGTGATCACAGAATCCCTGAATTAGGAGATAAATTTGCGACATCTCATGGGCAGAAGGGTGTTATTGGAATGGTTGTTCCGGAAGAAGATGTTCCTTTCAGTGTTAATGGTCTTAGACCCGATGTAATTTTTAATCCTCATGGTTTGCCTTCACGTATGACAGTTGGATATTTATTAGAATTGTTAGCAGGGAAATTGGGTTGTTTGAAGGGAGATGTTGTTGACGGTACTTCTTTCTCCGGTGAAAGTAAAGAGAATTTGGAAGAACAAATGAAAAATTTAGGATTTAGATTTGATGGTAAGGAAACGATGCACAATGCTATCACCGGTAAGAAGATGCAGGCAAAGATTTTTATTGGAAACCTATATTACTTAAAGTTGAAGTACATGGTTGGTAACAAGATGCATGGTAGAGCTTCGGGTAAAGTTGCTTTATTGACAAGGCAACCAATCGAGGGTAGGGCTCGTGGAGGAGCATTAAGATTAGGTGAAATGGAACAACAAGCGTTGGTTGCTCATGGTGCGTCGCTATTATTAAAAGAAAGATACGATTCAGATAAAGTTGAATTACCAATATGCACTAAGTGTGGTTCAATTGCTATTGAAGATAACGTTCGAAATAAAATTTCATGTCCGGTTTGTAGTTCGGAAGAAGTAGAACCAGTAGAAGTTTCATACGGGTTCAAATTACTTGTTGAAGAGCTTCAAGGATTACATATCACTACAAACTTTGGATTAAAAAACAAATACGAATAAAATGCACAAACCAGTAAGTAAAAAAATCGGAGAAATAAGTTTCGGCTTGATTAGTCCGGGACAAATTAAGAAACTATCGGCTGCGAAAGTGGTTACACCAGAATTATATGATATAGATGGGTATCCTGTAGATGGTGGTTTAATGGATTTGAGATTGGGTGCAATTGATCCAGGAGTTAGATGTAGAACTTGTGGGGGAAGATTGAAAGAATGTTTGGGACATCCTGGAAGTATTGATTTAGCAAGACCTGTAATTCATCTTAAATATATTCCGTTAATAGAAATGTGTTTGAGATGTTTCTGTCAAGATTGTGGAAAATTAATGATTAGTGATAAAGACCTTGAGAAAAATTCTCCTACCAATAGGATTAAGAAAGCTAAAGATAGCAAGAAATGTCCTCATTGTGAAGCCGCTCAAGAAAAAATAAAATTGGATAAACCGACTTCATTTTACAAAGGGAAAACAAGAATTTTTCCCACTGAAATTAGAGAGATGCTTGTAAAAATACCTAACGAAGAATTGAGAAAAGCTGCGGTTAATACAGATAGTTGTCGTCCAGAATGGGCAGTTTTAACAATGTTGTTAGTCCCTCCTGCAACAGTTCGTCCTTCAATTATTCTTGAATCAGGAGAAAGATCGGAAGATGATTTGACTCATAAACTTTCAGATATTATAAGAGCTAACCAGAGACTTTGGGAGAATTTGAACGCAGGTGCCCCAGAAGTTATTATTGAGGACTTATGGGATTTATTACAGTTCCACATTACAACATTCTTTGATAACACTGTTACTAAGATACCTCCAGCAAGACATAGAAGTGGTCAACCGTTAAAAACAATTACTGAAAGAATTAAAGGTAAAGAAGGAAGAATTAGGAAGAACATTGCAGGTAAAAGAGTTAATTATTCGGGTAGGACGGTTATTTCTCCGGATCCATTTTTGGGAATAAATGAAATTGGAGTTCCGTATGAAATTGCAAAAGTTGTAACAGTTGCAGAAATTGCTAATGATATAAACATGAACAAGTTAAAGAAACTAATTCAGCAAGGAGACGAGTATCCTGGTGCAAATTATGTTGTGAGGCCTGATGGAAAGAAAAAGAAAATTACAGATGAACTTAAAGAAGAAATAATTAGTGAGTTAGTTCCAGGTTATGTTGTGGAGAGACATCTTCAAGATGGAGATGTAGTTTTATTCAACAGGCACCCAAGTCTTCATAGGGGTAGTTTAATGTCTCACTTTGCAAGAATTCTTCCTGGAAGAACGTTCAGATTACATCCTGCGGCTTGTTTCCCGTATAATGCGGACTTCGATGGAGATGAGATGAATATTCACTCTCCTCAGACTGAGGAAGCGAGAGCAGAGGCTAAGATATTGTTAGACGTTAAAAGGAATTTAATGTCTCCTAAAAATAATATAAACTGGATTGGATGTATTCGAGATTCAAATACTGGAAACTATTTTGTTGGCCTAGATGAATTCTCGAAAGAAGATGCAAACCAATTATTGAATAGAGCTGGATTGACCGAGTACGAAGTTAAGAAAAAAAATATTTCTGGTTCGGAATTATTTTCTATGATTCTTCCGAAGATAAATTTTTCGAATGATTCAATAAAGATAAAGGATGGACAGATTACCGAAGGAGTTATTGATAAAACAACTTTTAGTGATGAAGATGGTGAATTAATCAAAGCGTTGGATAAAGAAGTTGGAAGAAATGTAACATTCGAGACTATTAAGAAGGCATTCGATTTAGGTAAGACTTATTTGACAGATAAAGGATTGAGTATTTCAGTAGAAGATTTTGACTTAAACAAAAAGGTTGTTGAACAAGGTGAAGAGATAATTAAGAAGGCGGAGAAAAAAACTCAGGATATTGTTGAAGAAGCGAATAGAGGTGAACTGGAACTTATACCTGGAAAGAATTTAGAGGAATCTAGAGAAATAAGAATACTTCAGGTGTTGAACGATGTAAGAACGAAGATTGGAGGAATTGTTAAAGAGAATTTCCCGAAGACAAACCCTGTTTATAGTATGATTAAATCAGGAAGTGGAGGAAATATTTTGAATATAACTCAGATGGCATGTTGTGTTGGACAGCAAGCAATACAAGGTGGAAGAATTAGTTTTGGATACACTGGAAGAACATTATCTTCATTCAAAAAAGGAGATTTGTCTCCAAAGTCAAGAGGTTTCATAAATAATTCGCTAATTAAAGGGTTAAGACCTGATGAATTTTTCTTTGGCGCCATTACAGGTAGAGATTCTCTTATGGATAGTGCATTGAGAATTCCTAAATCGGGTTATCTATATCGAAGATTAGCTAATGCATTACAAGATTTGAGGTCAGAATATGATGGAACAGTTAGAGATGGTAACAACAATTTAATCCAATTCAAATATGGGGACGATAACATAGATGTTGCAAAGCTTCATACTAATGGGACTCTTGATTCGGGTGAAGCAGTTGGAATTGTTACAGCTCAATCTTTTGGTGAAAGTTCTACACAGATGGCATTAAATGCGTTCCACTTCGCAGGTGTTTCGGAAATGCAGGTTACATCAGGTTTAGCAAGGCTTATAGAAATATTCGACGCAAGAAAGAAACCCTCTTCTCCTCAAATGAAAATCTATTTAGAGAAGGAAAAGAACAATGAAAAAGATGCTAAAGTGTTCGCAGAAAAAATTAAGGAAGTTACTCTAAAAGAGATTTCTTCAGAGATAAACTTGGACTTTGGTTCTAAGAATATTGAGATTAAAGTTGATTCATCGGCGTTGAGACAGACGCATATAACTTTAAAGAAAGTTGTTGATAGATTAAATGAGTTAAACTTTAGTGCCAAGGAAAAAGGAAATTCAATAGTATTAAATGCTTCTGAAATGAACTTCAAAGAAATCTATAAGCTTAAAGAAAAGTTGAAACAAACGATTATTTCTGGTGTTAAGGGAGTTAAACAGGTATTAGTTATTAAGAAAGAAGGCAATTTCATAATACACACTCTTGGAACTAACTTAAAAGAAACTATTAAGTTTAAAGAAGTTAATAAGGATAAAATTGTTTCAAATGATTTATATGAGACAGCTTCTATTTTTGGTATTGAAGCTGCTAGACAGCTAATTGTCGATGAAATAATGCATGTTCTTAATACTCAAGGGTTGGATATTAATATAAGACATCTTAAACTTATTGCAGATGCAATGACAAATACTGGAGAGATAAAAGGTGTTACAAGAATGGGGATTATTGCTCAGAAGTCTTCTATTTTGGCGAGAGCTACTTTCGAGACTCCGGTTAAACAATTCGTTAACGCAACTATAAAAGGAAGTAAAGAAAAATTAATTAGTGTTATCGAGAACATAATCTTAAACCAACCAGTACCAGTAGGAACTGGGCTACCAGGATTGTTGGTTAATATTATTGGTCCGTTGATTAAAAGAGAAGAGGAAAAGAAAACTGCAAAGAAAGAAGTTGTTGAACAAAGCAACAAATAATCGACGATAAGTTTATAAAACATTTTTCTATAACCAATTTATGATAAGTACCATAGATATGAGAACATTGAGGCAGCTCAATTTATTCTCAAAGATTACGAGGGTAAATACAAAATATTGTTTTGAATATAATAATACGATTTTTTTTGCCGTTCCAAAAAGGTTGGTCAATAAAGCTCTTGGAGAAGATTTGAAAAACTTGAATAAGATTAGAAGCATTTTAAATAAGAGAGTTAAAATAATTGGTGAGCCTAAAACAATCAAAGATGCGAAGCCGTTTATTGAAAAAATTTCGGGGGCCACAATTAATGAATTAAAAGTTGATGGTGATTCCATCGTTGTTGATGCAACAAGAACAAATAAAGCAACTCTTATTGGAAGAGAGAAAAGACGATTAAAGGAAATGAAAAAAATTATTGGGACTTTTTTTAACAAAGATTTTGTTGTTGCGTGATGAGTTTAATTCATCATTATCTTGCATAAAATTGAATATAATTAAGAGATATTGTTCTATGTGAGAGGAGTTCCTTATTTTTGAGCTTACCAAAAGTTTTTAAATCAATTTCCAATTTAATTTACTATGGGATTAAAAGCAGCTACGAAAAAGTTGAAAGATAGAAAGAAATTTAGATGGAAAGATAGAAAATTCAAAGTGAAAACTCTAAATCTTTATGCTAAATCAGATCCTTTGGAAGGTGCTAATCAAGCTAAAGGAATTGTTTTGAAAAAATTTGAAAAAGAGGCTAAACAGCCAAACTCAGCTATGAGAAAATGTTGTAGAATTCAGTTAACTAAGAACGGAAGACAGGTGGGAGCTTTTATTCCAGGGAACTTGGCTCAAAAATATATTGACGAACACGATGAAGTTATGATTCAAAGAATTGGTGGAAAGCAGGGACGTTCAAAAGGAGATATTCCTGGAATCAGATTCGAAGTAACTAAAGTAAATGATCAACCTCTTGACAGATTAGCTTCTGGAAAGATTGAGAAAGGTAGAAGATAAAATGGAATTTAAAGTATTTGATAAATATGATATTTCGCAGATTCAGGTTGAAGATCCTGGATTAAAAAGGGCCATTAATTTAGAACCTAAGTTAGTTGTTAAAAGTTCTGGGAGACACGCTCAAAAGTTTGGAAAGACGAAAGTTAATATCATTGAAAGATTAATGAACAAACTTTCTAATACGGGACATAGAGGTAAGAAACACAAAATTGAGAAAGGAGATGTTACGGGAAAATATTCTAAAAATATGAAAATTGTTCTTGATGCTTTTGAAATGATTGAAAAAAGGACGAATAAAAATCCTGTTGAAGTTTTGGTTAAAGCAATTGAGAATTCTGCTCCGAGAGATGAAGTTACAATAATTGAGTATGGTGGTGCAAGATATCCTCAAGCTGTAGATGTCTCTCCAATTAGAAGAGTTAATTTGGCTTTGAAGCATATTGTTCATGGTTCATCGGATAAAGCTTTCAATAAAAAGAAAACTATTGCTCAAGCTTTGGCGGACGAGATAATTATGGCTTCTGAAGAGAATGGTGAAAGTTTAGCTGTAAAAAAGAAAAAAGAAGCTGAGGCGCAGGCAGATAGTGCTCGATAACTCCAAAATCTTTAAAAACTAATTTTTCAATTAACTTCTATAAAAATGGCTGAAAAAATTGATTTTGTTAAATTAATGAAGAACAGAGAGAAGATTAGAAACATAGCAATCGCTGCCCATATCGATCACGGGAAGACTACTTTTTCAGATAATCTTTTGGCTGGTGCAGGTATGCTCTCAGAAGAGACTGCGGGAAAACAAAGAGCTTTAGACTTCCATGAAGATGAATCTTCAAGAGGAATTACAATTGATTCGGCGTCTGTTTCGATGCTTCATAGATTAAACGACGAAGATTACTTGATAAATTTGATTGATACTCCAGGGCATGTTGATTTTGGAGGAGATGTTACAAGGGCTATGAGAGCTGTTGATGGCTGTGTTGTTCTTTCATGTGCTGTTGAAGGTGTTATGCCTCAAACAGAAACTGTTCTTAGACAAGCTTTGAAGGAATTAGTTAAACCTGTTTTATTCATTAATAAAGTTGATAGATTAATCAAAGAAGTTAAATTAACTCCAGAAGAAATGCAAAAGAAATTTATTTCTATTATTGATCATGTTAATAGATTAATAGAACAAATTGCTCCTGAAGGATATAAAGAAAAGTGGAAGGTTGGTGTTGGAGAGGGAACTGTTGCTTTTGGTTCTGCATTCCATAATTGGGCTTTGAGTTTCCCATATATGCAAAAAAATAATATTACATTCAAAGACATAATTGATGCTTATGAAAATGACAACCACAAAGAGTTAGCGAAAAAAGCTCCTCTTCATGATGTTGTTTTAAATATGAGTATTAAACATCATCCTAATCCATTAGAAGCTCAAAAATATAGAATTCCAAGAATTTGGAGAGGAGATGAAAATACCGAGATTGGAAAAGACTTAATGGAGTGCGATGCCGATGGAGAGCCAGTTTTTGTTCCGACTAAAATTGTTATTGACAAACACGCGGGAGAAATTGCTGCGGGAAGATTATTTTCAGGAACAATTAAACAGGGTGATGAGATTTATATGAATCTTGCAAAGAGAAACGTGAGAGTCCAACAGGTTTCGGTTTACAAGGGAGCGCAAAGAGTTGTTGTTGATTCTGTTAGTGCTGGAAATATTGTAGGAGTTGTTGGATTAAAAGATGTTGTTGCAGGTGAGACAGTTTCAAAACAAGAAATGACCCCTTTCGAGGCCATTACTCATTTGTTTGAACCGGTTGTTACAAAATCCATTGAACCAACCAAAGCTGCGGACTTGCCAAAACTTGTTGATACATTAAAACAAATTGGAAAAGAAGATCCTTCAATAAAGGTTACAATTAATGAACAAACCGGAGAATCATTAATTTCAGGTATGGGAGAATTACATTTAGAAATTATTGAGAATAGAATTAAGACGGAGAAAGGTTTAGAAGTTAAGACCTCGCCTCCAATTATTGTTTATAGAGAAACGGTTACAAAGGAATCTCCTCCTGCGGAAGGAAGGTCTCCGAATAAACACAATGGATTTTTTATAAAGGTTGAACCTTTGGAAGAGGAAATCTATGATTTAATAAAGTCGGGAGATTTGCCCGAGGGAAGAGTTAAGAAGAAATCCGAAGCGGTTACGAAAGCACTTTCTGAAAAATTAGGATGGGGTTCTGATGAGATTAGAAATGTTAGAGATATTTACAAAGGAAATATGTTCTTGGATGAAACTCGGGGAGAGGTTCATATACAAGAAGTTATTGAAATGATTATGGATTCTTTTGAAATGGTTATGGACGAGGGTCCTTTAGCAAGAGAACCGTGTATGAAAATGAAAGTTACGTTGGTTGATATTAAGCTTCATGAGGACGCGATCCATAGAGGTCCTGCCCAGGTTTATCCTGCGGTTAGAGATGGTATTAAGGGCGCAATGAACAAAGCGGGTCCTGCTATATTCGAACCACTTCAGGTTCATATGATTGACGCTCCGGAGGACTTTATGGGGTCGATTACAAAGTTAGTTGGAAGTAAGAGAGGGCAAATGCTTGATATGAATCAGGAAAGCGGAGTTGCTCAAATTAAAGCAAAAATTCCAGTAGCTGAAATGATTGGTTGGAGCAATGATTTAAGGTCAACAACAGAAGGGAGAGGGACTTCTTCTCTAATGGAACAGCAATTCGAAAAGATACCATCAGGTATGCAAGACGATGTAATTAAGAAGATTAGAGAAAGAAAAGGATTGAGTGAGAATCAATAGTTATTTTGAAATGAGATAATTCTTAAAAAGAATCTTTTGGATTAATTTTCATGTTAATAAAAAAACAAAGAAATCCTTATCTTGTAAAGGTTAGAGAAAAACTCGGGATGAATCTTACAGAATTTTCCAAATACCTTGGGATTGATCGCACCAATTATATTTGCTATGAAACATTGAATCGTATTCCTGGAAATAAATCCATAGAAATAATAACTCGGAAATTGGAGCAAAAAAATATTAAAATAGAAAAAGAAAAAGTGTTTTCAAAAAGAATGTATGATTCTTATAAAAAAGAGACAAGAAAAAATGAAATTCTTGAAAAGGCTAGAAGAAATTTAGATATGAATGTTAATCAAATTTCAAAAAAATTAGGAATACATCCAATCTATTATTCTCAAATAGAAAGTTTTGAAGTAAATCCAAGCAAGAAAATTAAAAAAAATATTTCGGATTATTTTCTTAAAAGAGGGGTCGCCCTATATGAAGAAGATTTATTCCCTGTGGAACTCTATAATCCAGGCGAAAAATTGGAATTTTGTCCACTAGATGAAATAAATCCCTCAAAAGGTTTTTGGACTGAAAATGATTTTCATGAAGTCATTGAAACAGAACATATAAGTAAAACCCTTGAGAGAGCACTTAGTATACTTAATGAAAGGGAAGCGTATGTCATAATAAATTACCATGGACTTTTAGGCAAGGAAAAACAGAGGTTAAAAAAGTTATCAGAAAATATGAATAAGACTCCTGAAAGAGTGAGACAATTAAAAAAAGAGGGAATTGAGAAATTGAAATCTAGAAAAAAAGATTTCTTGAAAAATTTATTATTGAATTGAGAAAAATTATTAAAAGGCATATCACTTATTCCAATTATGTCGGATGGGATCAGTGCGGTGTTTAAAGATGCGAAAATAGTTGAACTTGTTAAGGATGTTAGAGGTTTACAGAAAGAGTATTATGAAAAACCTTCCAACGAGTTAGCAGAAAATATTGTTTCAAAACTTGAAGATTTGTTAAAGTATAATGGAAAAGGTTATTGGAAAGGGGTGAACGCTTATGAAGTACAAAAAGATATTGAAAAGTATAAAAAATATCTAAATAAAAAGGGATAATTATCAAAAAATCTTTATTTAAAAAATATGAAGAGGGGATGTAAATTTCTTGATAAATCAATTTGGAAAGTTAAGTCTTTTTGAAACAAATAATTTAAATAATCCCGAATCAAATAATTCTAAGATATTTTCTGTAATAGGATTTATTTATACACTTGAAAAAAATTGAAAAACTTGCTAAGGAAGCTCGAGAGAGTTTGAGTGATTTTTGTATCAACGAATGCAAAGCTTATTGTTGTCGTAAAGGATACTTAATTGTTCAAGATGAAGAGTTGAATTTAATCACCAAAAATATTCGAGAAAAACTTCTTGAAGAGGGTTCTGTTAAAGAAATGTGGAATGGGAAATTCACATTAAATTTCGGGAATAGCATAGGAAGATGTCCTGCACTCGATTCGAAGTTTCGTTGTAAGATTCATGGGAACGATAAAAGACCTTTAACTTGTAAAGACTTCCCGATATTTATTTTAGGTAAGAAAATAAAGATATCTCCCAGATGTCCTGCAAAAAAAGAAAATAAATTTTTCAAATTTGAGAAAGAAGCAAAGAATTTAGGTTATGAAATAGTAAATGATTTATTTTAAGATAAAATTTATAAACTAGTTTTTAGATTGTAATGGTTCAAATGAAAAATACAAAAATTGTTGCTACTATTTCGGATTTGAATTGCTCTGAGGAATTTATACGAGAGTTACATGAGGAGGGAATGAATGTCGTAAGACTAAATACTGCACATCAAGATTTTGAAGGAACAAAAAGAATTATTGAGAATGTCAAAAAAGTTTCAAACAAGATTCCATTATTGTTAGATACAAAAGGTCCAGAGATAAGGACAACAAAATGTTCTGAAGAAATTGAGTTGGATAAGAATCAAGAGATAATTATGGAAGGGGATTGCAAGAAAGAATCTTCAAAGAAATGTATATATTTAACTCACGATAAATTTGTAGAAGATGTTGAGAAAGGAGATAAAATACTAGTAGATGATGGAGATATAGAATTAGAAATTGTCTGCAAAGAAGATAATAAACTAAAATGTAAGGCAAATAATTCTGGGAAGATAAAAGGAAAGAAAAGTGTTAATGTTCCGAGCAGGCATATGAATCTTCCTGCATTAAATAAAAAAGATAGGGGTTATATTGATTTTGCAATAGAAAATGATATTGATTTTATCGCACATTCTTTTGTTAGAAACAAGGAAGATGTTAAAGAAATACAAAAAATATTGGATGAAAAAAATAGCAATATAAAAATAATTGCTAAAATAGAAAATCAAGAGGGAGTAGATAATATCGAAGAGATTTTAGATAATGTTTATGGGATAATGATTGCAAGAGGGGATTTAGGAATTGAAATTGACGCCCAAAAAATTCCTTCAATCCAAAGGCACTTGATTGAGAAATGTATTGAAAAAAAGAAACCAGTTATTGTCGCAACGCAAATGCTCCATACAATGATAGAAAATCCTCGTCCTACAAGGGCAGAAGTTTCGGATGTTGCTAATGCTATTTATCTTGGTGCGGATGCTATTATGCTTTCAGGAGAAACTACTTACGGAAAATATCCTGTTCGAGCTGTTAAAACTATGAGAAAAATAGCTGAAGAAATTGAAAGTGAAAAGGAGTCTTTTGATAAGAACGCTGTTGAAAGAGTTAATACAATTGGAGAATTTTTGGCTAAGTCGGCAGTAAGGGCATCTTTGAAACTTCCAATAAAATCAATTATTATAGATACTATGACTGGGAGAACCGCAAGATATTTGGCTTCTTTCCGAGGAAAAAATAATATTTTTGCAATGACATACAATCAAAGAGTTATGAGGCAGTTAGGACTTTCGTACGGAATTTATGCAAGTTATAGGGAAACGGCTAGGACACCTGATGAATTTATTTCCGACATTGTAATTCCACTTTTGGAACAAAAAGATTTTGAGAAAGAGGATTTAATTGCAATTGTAGCTGGAAGTTTTGGTCCTTCACATGGAGCGTCATTTATAGAAATAAGTACATTCGAAAATCTTTCTAAGAATAAAACAAAAAAATAATTTTAGACAAAAACGCTAAGTATCATTAATAAAGCAAAGATTAGCACAAACAACCCAAAATTAATTTTCTTTGAGAGTTTTATTAATCCGTGAATTGTTAAGAGTCCGAAGACGAAAGAGGTTAATAAACCATAAATTGCTGTTGAAGTTAAAGTGAATTCATTGAAATTTAGAAGTATATTTCCTATTAAAACTATTGGCAAACTCATAAGGAAGCTAAGCTTTAATGCTGTCGTATCATCGAATTTTTTTAGTAACAAGGAAGAGATAGTTATTCCTGAACGAGAAACTCCGGGAAAAATTGCAAAGCTTTGAGTTAGTCCAAGAATTATTCCGTCGCTGTTTTTCAAATTATTCGCCTTTCTTGGCCCAGAAGATTTTATTTTTAATTGTATTATTCCCGTAAGTAAAAGTAAAAGACTTACCACAAGAGTTATTGATTTTCCTGTTATTGTGAGCGTATTTTCGAAGGAAGTTATAATTTTTAAAAAAATCAATCCGAGTATTCCAGAGATTATTGTGGCTACCAAGATAAATCTGAAAACTTTTTTATCTTCGGGAGCGTATTTTTTAAAAGGCGCTTTGGATATTCGGACGACATCTTTCCAAAAATAAATCAATGCTGCAAAAAAGGTTCCTAGATGAAATAAAAGAGCTGAACTTATCAAAGAGGATACGTCTGTTACATTAAAAAAATTGGACATGGCAAGAGCCATCATTCCGCTAGAACTTATTGGAAGCCATTCAGTTATCCCTTGAATTAAACCTAAAATTATAGATTGTAGTATTGTTAAATCCATTCTCAAAATAGATAATGAGAGTATAAATATCTTTTTATCGACGGAGTTTAGAAGAAAAAAGAAATTAAAAATTATATTCTGGTTTAACGAAACATTTATAAATACATTTTTTTTAAGATAACCATTCAAAAAATAGAGATAATAAAATGGCAAAAGATAAACCAAACATGAATGTTGTTTTTGTAGGGCATGTAGATGCTGGTAAATCTACTTGTGTAGGAAGAATGATGTTTGATGGTGGTGCGGTTCCAGAGCAGCAAATGACTAAGCTTAAGGAAGAGGCTGAGAAACATGGTAAGGCTGGTTTTGAATTCGCTTATGTTATGGATAATATTAAAGAAGAAAGAGAGAGAGGAGTTACTATAGATTTATCTTATAAGAAGTTATTAACTGATAAATATGAAATTACGATTATTGATGCTCCAGGCCACAAAGATTTTGTTAAAAATATGATTACTGGTGCCTCTCAAGCAGATTGTGCTTTTTTAGTTATTTCAGCTCCAGGAGGAGTTCAACCTCAAACAACAGAACATTTATGGTTATTGAGAACTATGGGTGTGAAGAATATCTCTGTTGCAATTAATAAGATGGATGCTGTTGAGTATTCTGAAGAGAAGTATAATTCTGTTAAAGAAGAAGTATCAAAGTTGTTGAAAGGTGTTGGAATTAATCCAGATAATACTACTTTTATTGCTTGTTCGGGACTAATGGGAGATAATATTGTTAATAAATCTGATAAAATGGCTTGGTATAAAGGACCAACTATTAGAGAGCAAATAGATAATTTCCCTGCTCCAGAATTACCAACAGAACTACCAATGAGAATGCCCGTTCAAGATGTTTATGAAATTACAGGTATTGGAACTGTTCCGGTAGGAAAAATTGAGACTGGAATGATGAAAGTTGGACAAAAAGTTAAAGTCTTACCAGGTAGAACTGGAAAAGGTATTGATGGAGAGATTAAAACTATTGAAGCTCATCATGAAACTCATCCAGAAGCTCCTGCGGGAATGAATGTTGGTGTGAATGTAAGAGGAGTTGGTAAAAAGGATATCGCGAGAGGAGATGTTATTTGTGAAGCAAATAGTCCTGTTCCAATAGTTGAAGAGTTTATCGCTACTATTACAGTTATTAATCATCCTACGGTATTAGCTAAAGGATATACTCCGGTATTCCATGTTCATACTGCTCAAGTTCCTTGTCAGTTTGTGGAATTGATTGAGCAAATTGATCCTGCAACAGGTCAAGTTATAAAGGAAAGTCCTGATTTCTTGAAGAATGGAGATACTGCTAAGGTAAGGATTAAACCTTCTGGAAATTTAACATTGGAAACTCAAAAAGAGAATCCTTTTATGAGTAGATTTGCAGTAAGAGATGCAGGTGTTACAGTAGCGGCTGGTATGTGTACTGAAATTACTAAGAAGAAGGAATAATTTTTCTGAAAATAGCAAAATTTAAATACTATTTTTTTATATAACCTTTATTAGAAATGTATCGAGTTAAATTATTATCACGATAAATCATATTCACATTCGTTTTAGCATTGAGCTATTTGGAAAGAGTGATTATTAGGTATGTTTCTATGTAAAATCGTTGATTTTACTTAATTAAATAATAGGAGAAAAAATGGCGAAAGTAAGTCCAGTATCGATAAAATATATGATACATGCTAGTTTTTCTGTAGAAGGCGCTTTGGAAAAGCCTGACGTAATCGGAGCTCTATTCGGACAGACAGAAGGTTTGTTGGGGGCAGACTTGGATATGAGGGAATTACAGAAAGAAGGAAAAATAGGGAGAATTGAAGTGGATTTAGAGAGAGATGGAAAGAGAACATCGGGAAAAATTACTATTCCTACTGCTCTTGACCAGTCAGAAACCACTTTGATTGCAGCAGCTATTGAAACAATTGAAAGAATTGGTCCTTGTGATTCTGAAATTGAAATTGAGAAGATAGAAGATGTTCGTGGGAGCAAAAGAGATTACATCCTAGAGAGAGCTAAGAAATTAATGAAGGGGCTTGGAGATACAGATTCGAGAGAGATTTCAAATCAAATCAAAGAATCTACAAAAACTTCGGCAATACAAACTTATGGAGACGAGAAACTCCCGTGTGGAGATTTATCTGGAAATGAAGTTGTTGTTGTTGAAGGTAGAGCCGATGTGGTTAATTTGCTTAGAGCTGGAGTAAATAATGGAATTGCCATGAATGGTACAAGACTTCCTAATGCGATAAAGGAGTTAGGTGAAACAAAAGAACTAACTCTATTTGTTGATGGAGATAGAGGAGGAAAATTAATCATTCAGAACGTATTAGATAATGCTAATGTCAAATACATTGCAATAGCTCCGGATGGAAAAGAAGTTGAAGAGCTTACTGGAAAAGAAATTCTTATGAATTTAAGGAAGAAAATTTCAGTGGATGAATACAAAAGAAAAGGTATTAATCCCTCATCAAGAACAGAAACAAGAGAAACTTTCGAAAAACCGAAAGAGGTTGAATTGAACGAAGAAACAAGAAAGAAGATAGATGAATTTTCTAAGAATGTTTCAGGAACTGGGAAAGCTATTCTTTTGAATGGTGATCTCGAACAAATAAGGGAAGTTTCTGCTAAGGGTCTTTCTCTAACTTTAAGAAAGATAAGAGAAAAGCCTTCAGTTATTGTAATGGATGGGAATGTTACAAGCTCTGTAATCGACTCTGCAGAAGAAGCTGGATGTAGAATTATTGTTGCTAAGAATTTTTCAGCGACAAGCGATAACATCAAGTTATTAAGTTTATAAGCGATGAATCATCGTCGCTATTTTTATTTTTTTATTTTTTCACAATATGTTACTAACAATTAGTAACTTTGTAATTAAACATTTTTGTTGTCACCATAAAGTTTATAAAGAATTTATTTCTCTAAAATATTACATAATTAAACAGAAACAATGTTTCTGTGCAATTAAATTTTTAAAATGACAAAGATGAAAACACAAAACCTTAACAAGGTATTTTTCTTGACAGTTGTTAGTATGTTAGCTGTAGTAGCATGTGTTAGTGCTGGTACATCTGATATAGCTACAATTGATTCTGTTAAGATTAACGACATTTTAGACACAGGAAGTGAAGATATCAGTGTTGTTGCTGGTGAAACAGTAACAATCGATGTTTTATTCACTGCGATTGAAAGTGCTTCAGATGTAAGAGTTAAGGCAGAACTTGAAGGTGTAAAAGTTGATGTTGATGCTGTAACTACTTCTTTCACTATTGAAGATGGAAAGAGATATAGTAAAACATTGACATTAAGAGTTCCTTACGAACTTGAAGATGCTGTAAGTGAAGATATGGCTCTTAACTTGAAAGTATGGAATGGGGATTTCAAAACTGAACACCCAGAAATTACTTTGAGAACTCAAAGACCTTCATACAATGCAGATGTTATGTCAATTAGTGCTAGCCAATCTGTTGAAGCTGGTGAATTATATCCAGTAGACATTGTTCTAAAGAACATTGGTTACAACAAGCTAAATGATGTATATGTTACTGCAAAGATTTCTGCTTTAGGTATCGAAAGAACTGCTTACTTCGGAGACCTTGTTTCATTACAAGACAAACACTTTGATGACACAGAAAGTAGAAGAATTTATTTAGAAATTCCCTACGATGTGGAAAACGGAGTTTATACTCTTGAAGTAACAGCTTCAAACGAAGATACAACTGTTACTGAAGCGAAACAAATTGCAATTGAAAATGACTTCTCTAGCTCAGTTATTGTTCCTCAAGAGAGGAAATTAGTTGGAGTTAAAGAAGATGCTGAATTTGAATTAGTTATTGCAAACCCAACAAACAAGTTGAAGGTTTACAGAGTGGTTACTGAATCAAGTGGTGACCTTACAGCTAGTTCGAATGCTGAAATAGTTTCAATTCCTGCAGGTCTAACTAAAGCAATTAAGGTGACTGCAAATGCGGACAAGAAAGGAGAATATGACTTCAATGTGAACATTTTCTCTGGTGAAGAACTTGTTGAAACAGTTACTTTAGGTGTTAGTGCAGATGGAAAATCTACTACTAGCTCTGTTGTTGCTTTAACGATAATCTTAGCTGTAATCTTTTTAGTATTACTAAGCGTTTTAGTAATTCTGTTAAGAAAAAGATCTAATAAAGAAGAATTCGGAGAAAGCTACTACTAATTTGACCTTTTTATTTTTTTAATTTTTTAGTCTTTCTCTTTTTTTTCCCTTAAGGGGAATTTGAGGTATAATGAATAGGTAATTTTATTTGAAGAACCTTCTTTTAAAGATAAAGAAAGAGTTGTGAAATCTTTAGATAGTGGTTTGGTTGATTAATCTAACTCTAAACATGTTTTTATTGCATTATCTACTTCAAACATTAAATGGGAGTTTAATCTAGAAATTCTTTTTTTAATTCTTGACTTATCAATTGTTCGAATTTGGTTTAGCAAGATTGTAGAATCTGATTTTAGTTTTGAATCTTTTTTTGAGATTGGAATGTTTGTTAGATGCGATTTAAATTGTTTTCTAGAGGTAAGGGGCGCGACAATTGTTGTTGGGCTGTATTTGTTTAATATATTATTTTGAATTATTAAGGCAGGCCTTAATCCTCCTTGCTCTGAACCTTTTATTGGTTCAAAATTTACAACCACTATATCTCCTTTTAGAATTCTTCCCATTTTTCATTTTTATCCAAACCATCCATAAGAGCTACTTCTCCTTCTTTAGCTAATCTTAAACTCTCTTCTGCCATTTCTTTACATTCTTCAATAAGTAATTCTTCTTTTTTTCTTTTTTCGGTTTTTGCTAATTTAATCAAACCAATAATAACATCTTCATAAGTTTGTTTGTTAGATTCTCTTAATCTTGCTAAAGAATTTTTTACAGATTCATTTAATTGAATTGTTGTTACCATATAACTATAGGCAAACTATAGTTTATAAAATTTTCTAAACTTTCATGCTAATTATTTTAGAAATACCATCATGCATTGAAACTCCATAGAGGGTTGTTGCATTTGTGATAACTTCGTCATTGTGAGTAATTATTATGTATTGCCCTTTTTGCATATACTTTTTCAAAAGGTTTGCTAAACGTTCTGAATTTCTTTTATCCAGCGCGGCATCTATCTCATCTAGGATATAAAAGTAATAAGGATTTAATTCTTGGATGGCGAAAATCAGTGAAAGAGCAACCATGGTTTGTTCTCCTCCTGAAAGAGATTTAACGTCAAAATATTTTCCGTGACCTGTTTTAACGACTATTCCGACTCCCGCGTCGAAAGGATCTTTTTTATTTTCTAATTCAAGTGAAACCTGTCCTTTTGTTGAAATTTGTGCAAAGTTTCTTGAAAAGATTTCATTTAAATCATTGAAAGTTTTCATAAATGCCCGTTTCTTTTTAATGTCAATTTCGTGCATAATTTTTAGTATACCTTCCTTTTCTTTTGTTATTACGTCAACCTTTTCCTTAATTGTATCGTACTCCTTTTTAACCTCATCGTAAACTTCCAGGGAACGCAAATTAACGGAACCTATTCTTGAAAGTACCTCTTGTGTCTTTTCTAATCTCTGAGAAAGATTATCTCTATTCCCTTTCATTAATTCTATGTTTGGAAAATCCAACATCTCATTTTCAAGGTTCTCTATTTTAGCATCTAATTGTGCTTTTTCTATTTTTAGATTGTTAATTTCTTGTTCGATATTTGAATTTATATTTTTTTGTTCAGAGGCTAAATTTTCGTGCTCTCGAATTTTCTTTTGATAAGAATCTCTTTCCTCTATAAATTTATTGAATTTTTTAGTTAAATTTTCTTCTTGTTGCTTTCTTTTTAATAAGGTTTCCTCTTTTTCTTTAAGTTGATTTTTTAGACTTTTTATTTCTTCGGAGTAATCTTCTTCCTCCCGAAGCAATTGTTTTAATGAAATTCTGGAACGCTCCAGCTCTTTCTGTTTAAAGGATATTTCAGAATCAAGTGTTTCTTCAGACCTTATCGAAATTTCCCGAACCTCTATTGAAGTAGTTTCGTATTTTTTTTCAATATTTGAATTCTCATCAAAATTTTTCTCAAGGTATTTTTTCCTCTTTTCAAGTTCAACCAATTCATTGTTGATTGAGTCTATCTTTGATTGTAATGTTTTTATTTGCTCTTTTTTATCTTCAATATTTGAGAGTTTTATTAAATCAGATTCTCTTCTTGAAACCTCTGATTGAATTTCAGAAATTTCTTTTTTAAGGGTTTCGCGTTTGTTGTTTATCTCCTTCAATTTTCTTTCTGAATCTTCATTCTCTTTATTTAATTTTTCTATATTAGAAGAAGTTTCATTCTTAATTCGATTCAGATGTTCATCTGTTATATTACTTTTACATAAAGGACAAATATCCAGTTTCGAGACGGTCTCTCTCAATTTGGTTTCTCTTTCAATTTCGTTCTCGTTAGAGTAAGTCAATTTTTCAAGTTCTTTTTCATTTCCTCCAAGGGAAATTAGAGAGTCATTTTTGAGAGAAAGTTCATGTTTCAGTTTTTCAATTTTTTCCTTGGTTGTAGATTTGTCATATAGCTCTTGAGAAATTAAATTTATTTGTTTTAGTAAAAAATCCGATTCATTTTTGTAATTTTGAAGTAAGTTTCTTTTATCTTCGAACCTTTCTTTGGCAGATTTTAATTCAGTTTTAATCATATAAAACTTTTTACGTTCAGCTTCTAGCTTTTCTAATTCTCTCTTTTTAGAATCTAACTCTTTTTGTTTCTTAGCTACTGTTGGAGATTCTTTTTGAAGTTCCTTTATTGAGACTTCGTTATTTCTTATGAATTCTTGTAATTCAGATTTTTGTTTTGTAATTGAGTTGAACTTATTTTCTGAATTTTCTAATTTAACATTTATTCCGGCAAGTTCTGCTCTTAAGTTTGCAATCTCTGAATTTAATTTTTCTTGTTCTAACCCTGTTGATTTTTTTATTGTGTCGTTGATTGAAGAAATCTTTTCCTCGAAGTTTTGGATTGAAAGGTTTAGTTCAGAAATTCTTTTCTTTACTTTTTCAATTTGTTTATTTTTTTTATAAACTTCTTCAAGTATTTTATCTCTCTCTTTATTTTTTTGACTGAGTTCTAAATTAATTATGCTTGCCTTTAATTTTTTAACGTCTTCTTGATACTTTTTGTATTTAATTGCTTGTTGTCTTTCTTTTTCTAGATTGTTTAGATATGCAGTTCTTTCTCTTAGAACTGCTAGAACTTCTTTTAACTTTTCTTCTGTTTTGTCTAGTTCTTTTAGAGACTTTGATTTTCTTGACTCGTAGATTGAAATTCCAGAAACCTCTTCAATTATCTTTCTTCGTTCTTCGTTGTGCATTCTTACGAAATTTTGTATTTCTCCCTGAAGAATTATGTTGAATCCGTTGGGATCTATTCCTGCTTGGGCCAGAAGTGAAAGTATGTCGTTTCTTGTTTTTGTTTGTCCGTTTATTTTATATATACTCTGCCCGTTTTTTCTAACTATTCTTTTTATCGATATCTCGTCTGAGTCCAGGGTGAAACTTCTGTCTGAATTATCGAATACGAGTTCTACTATTGCCTCTTTTGAAGCAGAAGCAGATTTTGTTCCCATGAAAATTAGGTTTTTTGCCTTTGCTGCACGCATCGATTTTACGCTTAACCTTCCTAAAACGAAACAAAGTGCATCTGAGACGTTAGACTTTCCTGAGCCATTTGGACCCAATACAACATTTATTCCGGGAGTGAAAGGAATTTCAGTTTTTCTTGGGAAACTTTTGAATCCTTGCATCACCAACCTTTTTATATAAGCCATAGAATATAAAATGAATCTGAGTTTTTAAAGATTTAAGAATTTCAAAATAATTTTCGTTGTTTTGTCTTTTCAAACGCTCGTTTCCAAGTTACCCAAGATGTTCTAAACAATCCGTCTTTTTCGTGTCTTATGCAATGTTTTTCTAAAAATTTGCAGGTTACAGGGTCGGAACAATAACCAGAACCAATTTCTCCGTAAACCTCTTTCAATCCCGCCATTTCTTTTTCTCTCAAACTTTTTGCAATTATAGAAGCTGCTGAAACTGAAGTGTGGTTTTTATCTGCTTTATGTTCGCAAACAATTTCTAAATTTGAAAGGTTTTCAACATATGTTTTTAGAATGTCTTTCCATTTTTCTATTGAAACAGACGGGCAGTCAATTATAACTTTTACTTTTTTGTAGCCTTTATTTATTTTATTTATTAGTTCGGCCATTTTCATTGCTTCGAGAACATTTAGGTTTGTGCCATTATTGAGTTTTCCATCTATTTCGTCAGGAAAAATTGCAATTGTTTCATATGTTTCTGCTTTTTCACGCACTTTGTCTGCTAGAAACTCTCTCCGTTTTGAGGTTAAATCCTTAGAATCTTTTACTCCTTGTTCTTTCAAATCTTTCTCTGTTTTTGGTGTTAGTAAAACTCCTGCCACAATCATTGGTCCAACTACTGGCCCTCTTCCAGCATCATCTATTCCCAAAATTAATTCCATGTAATGAGAAAAAGAAATTGCTTTTTAAGAATTGTTGTTAGGCCAAACGTATTGTAACTCGTCTGAAACTTCTTTTGAAAATTCGAAATAGAATTCTGGATTTTTTCTTAAGAGATTGCTTTTGTGTGATTCGTGGAATTCTTTGTTTCCAAACCATTTAGGGAGAATTATCTTTCCGCCAATAACTTCTAATTTCATTGTATTTTTGTATCCCTTTGAAACCCAAAGCTTTATTGCTTTGTTAAGATAAAGTTTCAATGCGTTTTCATATCCTTTCCACATTTTTACTGCGGGATGATTTCTCCAGCCTTTTCTGTCTGTTCTGTTAAGAAGTATGTTTAAAATCTGAAATGCTTCGACTCTCTGCTTTCCAAGCCTTCGGCTGTCTAAAGCCTTCAGCGACTTTTTTATATTCGGATAAGGTAAAAATGTTTGCATTTTTTGGAAGCCTCTTAAAGATAGAATATTTTTCTTTTTTAAATATTAGGTTATTCAATATCTCTTTCTATTATTCCTTTTTGGGAAACTTAATCTTCCTCTATTAGGTCTTGCGCCTCGACCTCTTCTGTCGTCTCTTCTTCCAGAGTTTCTATTATTTGTATTTCCTCTATTAGGTCTTGAATCACTTCCCTGGTTTCCATTATTTGATCTTCTTCTATTATCTCTTGAATTATTATTCCTTCCACGAGATATATCTCGAGATCTAGAACCTCTCCGACTATCTTTTCTAGAATTTCTTCGTTCATCAATAGTTACTCTAACTCTTTCAACAAATGGGACCCGCACTTCTTCAATCTTTAAACTTTCATCCTTTAGTATATTGCTAAAGTTTTCGTAATCTCTATTGCTTAGAATATTAATTGCTATTCCGTCTTTTCCGGCACGGGCTGTTCTACCTATTCTGTGAATATATTCTTCACTTGTTTTTGGCAAATCATAATTGTAAACGTGGCTAACTTCTTTTATATCTAAACCTCTTGCAGCAATATCTGTACAAACTAAAACATTCATATCGCCTTTACGATTAAACTCTCCTAAAACTTTGCTTCTTTTATGTTGAGGCATTCCTCCATGGATTGATTTTGCATTAATTCCTAAGTTATTCAGGTTACTAGTTACAAAGTCTACATTTCTTCGAGTTCCGCAAAAGACCATAACTAGTTTGGACTTTTCTTCTTTTAGTAGATGAACAAATAAAGAGAATTTTAAACCACTTTCAACATCATAATAAATTTGTTTTAATTTTGAAGCGTCAACATGAGATTCAACAGAAACCCTTTCAGGATTTTTAGTGTGTTTATTAGCTAAATGGTCTATTGTTGGAGAAAGTGTTGCTGAGAAAAGCATTGTTTGTCTTTTTGTTGGACACTCTTCTAAGATTTTTTCAACATCTCTCTGGAAACCCATATCGAACATCCTATCTACTTCATCTAAAACAAGGAACTTTAATTTCCCTAGATTTAAAGTATCTCTACTCAAATGGTCCAATATTCTTCCAGGAGTTCCAACAACAATATCTGCGTTTCTCAAATCTCTGATTTGACTTCCGATATTAACTCCTCCATAAACTGCAAGAGCATTCAATTTTCTATGTTTAGAAAATTTTCTAATTGAAGTCGCTACTTGTTCAGCTAATTCTCTTGTGGGTGTTAAAATAAGTGATTGTATCCTTCCATTCTTTTCCAATTTTTCTATAATGCCTGAAGCAAATGCTAAAGTTTTTCCAGAACCTGTTGCAGAGCCTCCAATTACATCTCTTCCAGCTACAGCTAGAGGAATCGCTTTCTCCTGAATTTCAGAAGGTGTTTTGATTCCTAAGTCGGATAAGATGTAATCCATCTCATCACTTAAGCCAAGTTCTCTAAATGTTTTCATTTTCTATTAACATTATATTCTATATTTACTAAGAAATAAATTCTTAAAACAAGCCTTATGAGCAAGCTCCAAGACTTTAACAATATATAACTAGAATAGATGATAATTGGGGTTTATAAGTCTTTGCTATTGTCACGAAAAAGGGGTGAATACATTATAATAATAGCGAGGGCGGGATTTGAACCACGCGACCTCCGGGTTATGGGCCCGACGAGCACTCCTGACTGCTCCACCTCGCTATATTAAGTCTACAAATTACCTATTTTTAAAGTTTTAGAATGGGTTTATATCTCGTGAACGTTACTCGTCGAACCTAGGTTCTCATTCCTGCAAGAAATTAGACTGCTTTGCAGTATCATACGCCCAGAGCAGTGCTCGCAAGCCCACTCAGATTTTTACATTTCGTTTCACTAATGATATCTCGTGAACGTTACTCGTCGAACCTAGGTTCTCATTCCTGCAAGAAATTAGACTGCTTTGCAGTATCATACGCCCAGAGCAGGATTCGAACCTACGCGTCCAAAGGACACAGATTAGCAATCTGCTGCATTAACCACTCTGCCATCTGGGCATATATTCTTAGAGAATTAATTGCTTTTAAGGTTTTTTATCTCTTAATCTCAGAAATTTTTTTCCAAGGCAGTTTAAGTTTTTCAATTACTTCTATAACATCCTTTCTTTCTTCCGATTTCCCGAGTCCTTTCCAATCAACAACAAAAAAATCTGGTTCTTCTTCGGTCTTATTCCAAGCTTCAATTAGCATACTCTCAGTTAGAGGTTTTACGTATTTGGGAATTACATGAGATATTGCCACATTTGATTCCATTTGAAGTTTGTTAAAACAAGGGCAGTAATGTGGGCCTCCAACTCCTATTCCAATTTCATAGTATGGGTTCTCCCTGAAATTTTCAAGGGTTTCAGATATTGTTTTTGCAATTACGAAGGCTGCTCTTTTGTCTCTCCACTCCACGTCTGTTGAACCAATTTCAATAAAAACACAGGGTTTGTCAATTAAAGGTCCGTGATGTGTTGCTTCCAACGTTATATTATAATTATTTAATTCGTGTTCTTCGGATTTTTGTTTTAATTTTTGAAATAACTGCTTTTGAAACTGCGCAGAAGATTTACAAACCTTTCCCGTTGAGCCTCCGAATTTAGCTTCACTAAAATTTCCAGGAGCATGGATTGAAAGAGTTTTTTCTTTTTTCTCTGAGGCATGTTTTGAGGCAAAGATTATAAAATCATATTGATTAATTTTTTCGCGATTTAAATTTTCTGTATGGATTATTTCCTCCTCGGGGAGATAGAAATTAAAATTTCCGAACTGAGATAGAGCGGTAGTTATGTTTGTCCCAGCCTTGTCTTTTTTTGAAGCTACTATTAGAAACTTATTGTACATGATTAAATATAAAAACGAGAATTATTAAATATTATTATGATGGAGATGATAAAACTAATTGTTGGAATAGTTGTTCTTGGGTTGGGAATTCCAATAGGAAACCTCTTAGCTAAGTGGACGAAGGAAGAATTAGAAGGTGGAAGAAAGTGGTTTAAGATATTGATTGTTGTTTCTTTGATTGGAGGGATTTGGGGATTAATTTTTGAGAATGATGTAATTATGTTTAGTTTATTTTTTATTGCAATTGTTACCTCTCGGAGTTTGAAAAATTAAGCGCCTATGAATTTTAAAATTTCAAAAACCATGAACGCTGGCCAGACAATTGCTTTTAGAATTCCAAGAACTCCCATCCAAAAACCTGTTGCTATCGAAATGTAATATATTACTGCTCCTATGAATCCTAGTCCGTAAATTCCGCTTCCACAATGTGGAATTGGTTTGCAAGAAGATTTCTTTTTCACATTTTTTTTCTTTGCCATTTTATATTTAAGGAAGAGTTATATTTAAATGTTGTTAGCACATGGAGTTTTTGAAGGCTATGTAAAAATTAATTTTCGAGAAGATGTTTTTTTATTGCAAGAATATAGGTCACCACTCTTTTTCATACAATAACCACAATATTTATTTGGTTTTTTACACAATCCCTTTTTTTCATAAAGAGTAAAATTTAATGGAAGATTTTCACAGAATTTTATTGTTAGGTTGTCTAATGTTTTTTGCATAAGTATAAAGGGAAAAAGAATTATATAAAATTTATTGGGTTTAACATCGGGATTAAACAACCCGGAGGGCTCGAGGTGTAGAAATTTTTCCCTCGTGAACAGAGCTGGAAAAATTGCGGAACGCTCGAGTGTTTTTGCGTAGCAAAAATATGGGAAAAATGTGTCCCGAAAAAAGAGGGTGAGCGAAGCGAAAACATTTTTCTGTTTAATCTGCTGTTCCCAGACCCGAAGGGCACGAGCTGAAACAAAAAGTTTCCTCGTGAGTTTAAAATTTCATTTTAGGGTGGGGGAGGAGGATGGTTGTTTCCGACGACCAAATAATTAGAGAAAAAAGCCTGCCCTTTTTTGTTTCTTTTTTTCTAAAAAAGAAAATGAGGGGTTCTTATTTTGCTTCTTTTTCTAAAAGAAGATTCCGTTAAATATTTAAGTTATAATCTTGTGATTTTAATATGAATCAGCAATTCAAGTTAACATTCAACTTAGAGGATGAAGATAGTGAGTTATATCACAAATATGGAGAAAAAGCAGTTGAACTTGGAAATCAAGGCAAGTATGACGAAGCTATAAAATTACTTGATAAAGTTCTTGCTAAAAAACAAAAAACCGAATTTGCTTTATTGCTAAAAGCAAATTATTATTTCAATAAGGTGAATGAAGAATTAGAATTAAATAATCCAACAAGTCAAGAAGAAATTCCATTGGTAAAAAAACAAGCATCAAAAATAAAAAAAGAATTAGATGAATGTCTTAATCTTGTTGAAAAAGTTTTAAAGATAAATCCAAAAAATGAGGGAGCAAAACAGATTAAGGAATTCATAAAAGAGAACTCTATGAAAGAAGTTGAAAATTTACTTAAAACAATTGATAAAACTAAGAATACTGTGGATAAATCAGAAAAGCTAAAAATAAATTTACTTTGTCCTTATTGCAATTCTCAAAATACTCAAGAAGTTATGAAAACAGAAGGAGAATATAATTGTCCAAAATGTAAAAAAACATTTAAGTCGGTTGTTGGAATTGTTAGAGGTGCGAGGGGGTTAGGAGGATATGTTGCACATCAAGTTGTAATCAGAATAGAAAAAATAGAAGGTGGCGAAGATACAATTTCTTATCCATCATCTTACCAAGGTGTTGAAGCTAGGGCAAAAGATTTAATCGCCGCAACTTACAAAAGAGGTTTATTCGGTGGTTATGGAATTAAACCAAAAATTCTCCAGAATTTTTCTATTGGGCAATATTTTTCAAAACTTTAAAATGAACAAAATAGATAAAAACATAGCTATTCGTTTTTGGGAAGCATATAAAACAATAGAAGAAGATTTCGTAGAAATCATAAAATTTATTCCTTTTGAAAAAGAAGAAAGTCAAAACGAAATCACGAATAAAGATACTTATTCATTTAAACTTGCAGATATCATAATAAGAAGTTGTACAAAAATTGATTCTTTATTAAAATATTTGACAAAAGTAAGATATATTGAATTTGAAGACGATGAAAGAAAGAACGCTCTTACGGATTGCCAAACAAAAATTCAAAATAACAAAATGATTAAAATTGACTATTACAAAAAACTTTATGGAAAAAATCTTATGGATTCAAAAATAGAAATACATTTGAGGAAAGTTGATTTAATATTTTGTCCATTTTCAGATTTTTCTTGGTGGACAACATACAATAGATTAAAACACGATTTCCACAATAATATAAAAGAAGCTACTTTGTGGAATGCTATAAAGTCTATGGGGGCTTTATTTTCAATTACATGTTCAATAATTGAATTGCGAGAATATCTTTTCAAAAATAAAATTCTTTGGTCTCCAAACTTTTTACATTGGATAGATTATTGTGATTATGTCGGGGAATTTCCGAATTCAAAAATTAATTTATTTGCAGATACAGAATTTTTTGGGAAAGAGGTTTCTAGAAATGAGAATAATATAGATTGGATTTCAGTAAAAAATCTTAATGCAGGAGGAGAACTCCCAAAATAATTTCGGCGTGAGCCGACAAATTGTCCGAAGGACTAAGAACCCCTCAAAGTAAATGAAAAATTTGGGTGTAACGAAGTGAAACCTTTTACCCTTTGTTATACAAAGTGCGAAGCATTTTGTTGGTTTTCTCGTCGGTCGGGTAAAAGAAGTTTTTCGCTGAAAACAAAGTTTTCAGCTATCTGTCCGTAGGACGCAGGCTTTTTTCTCCTAACTCGGGTGGGCAAAAAATGAAATTTTAAATTTGGTCGATTTATCGACGCTGGGAACATCGCGATTAAAGAAAGTTAATTTCTCCCGCGAGTTTACGAGCTGGCTGAGAAATTAATTTGGGAAA
>CAZSGW010000001.1:0-152714 GCA_964606775.1 Candidatus Woesearchaeota archaeon | reverse complement strand
ACTTGATAGTTTCAGAAGAAACAAATGTAGGTGAAAACTGGACTTGTGAAGTTACCCCATTTAACTCTGCTGAGGCTGGAATAACTGAAATTTCGAATGTTTTGGATATTGAATTTGATTCTCCAAACATAACAGAAGTAATCGACATAAACGAATCTGGCACTGAAGATGGAGTTGTTCAGGTTGGAGATAATGTGACGATAAATGCAACAATTACAGATGTTGATGATGATATTGATTCTGTTTGGGTGAAAGTTTGGGAGGGATTGGTTGGAGTTTCTAATGTGATTTTCCAAGGGTTTTTACAATTGATTTCTGGAAATCTTTGGAGTATAACTTTTGGAACTAATGAAACATTTCCAGTTGGTGAAGTGAATTATACAATTTATGCGAATGATACAACTGGATTGGAAGTTAATCAGAGTGGGAATTTTACTACTCTTCTTTTGAATGTAACGGATGTGAAAATTTATTCTGATAATGAAGGGGATTTTAACTGTTATGCAAATGTTACTTCGAGTAATGCTTCACAGGTTTATGTTAACTATACTTGGTATAATAATTCAGTTGAATTTTTATCTGGTCAATCTGGATTGATTGATAACAATACTTTAAGTTTAGTTTCTTCTGTTTTGGTTGGAAATTTAACTTATCAAGATAATTGGACTTGTCAGGCTACAGCTTATGATGGACAATATTATTCAAGTGATTCTTTGAATTATACTTTGGAAAGAAAGGACATAATTAATGTAACTTATGGTTCTGCAACCATCGATGCTGATTTGAGTGAATGGACTTCTGCAAATAATGTGACTTATAGTGGGGATGACAATACTGCAACTGTTTATTTAATGTATGATAATGATTATGTTTATGTTGCAGTTAATGCAACAGATGCAGAATTGTGGAATGATTCAGCTTCTCCTGGAACGATTGATACTTCTGCAAATAAGGATGATAATGTCCAAGTGTTTTTTGATATTTTGAATAATAAAACAATGATGATGTATCCAGATGATTATCAAATAATCTATTCTGTTGGAAATGCTACCTATGATGGAAATGGGCAGATTGGAGGATCTCAATCAGCTTACAATTATACTTGGAATTTTACAGGTGAAAGAGATTCAACTTATTCAGGGACTTTAAATGATAATGGAGACACTGATAATTATTATATTTTAGAGTTTGCAATTCCTTGGAGTGATTTAGATTATACTGTTAATTATGAGGATATCTTGGGGTTCTATACTTACTTTAATGATGATGATGATGGTGGAAATGCCGATAATTCTGGACATTGGTTTACAGGAAGTGCGTATAATAGACCTGATAGTTGGGGGTATATGAGACTTTTAACTCCTGATCCGGATTTAGAGACTTTATTTTTGAATGCAACATCAACAAATAATTTAACTAGTGATAATTTAACTTGTCAATATGATCTAAATGGAAGTGCAACAACTGCAGCAGTTTCATGGTATAAAAACGGAACACCTGACATGGTTTTATATATGCCAATGGAAGGCAACTCTACAAACGCATTATTAGATTACTCCGGCAACAATAATGATGCAACAAATGGCGGAGGGAATTGGAATAAATCAGGCGGTCATGATGGATATGGCGCATTCAAATTTGATAAAAGTAATTCTGAATACATCAATTTATCAAGTGATGTTATTCCAACACAAACAAACTTTACGATCACTTTATGGTACAAAGCAGATAGCCTTACAGGTAATGGCGGAACTTTAATTGACGGTGGCGATGATTCTTCTAAATATTTCTATATTGCACTTGACAGTTCAAGTATAGACTGGAGATTTGAATCTTTTAATGATGCTGATGCTCAAATGTCTTACACTACTGTTGATGGATATCCTGCTGATCTGAACTGGCACCATGTTGCAGCAATAGGCAGGTGGAATGATAATTTTCATGAACTTTATTTTGATGGACAATTAGTTTCAAACAGCACTACTTTAGTTGACGATAGATTTCCTATGCCTCAACTTTTTGTAGGTTTGAATTTTTCTTATAACAGCGCTTTTGGACCTTTTAATGGAACCATTGATGACTTGAGAATCTATAACCACTCCTTATCACCACAACAAATAAAGGCAATATACAATAACAGAACAGATTTAATAGTTTCAGATGAAACAAATGCAGGTGAAAATTGGACTTGTGAAGTTACTCCTTTCTCTTCAACTGAAGCTGGAACGACTGAAACGAGTAATAATCTTACAATTTTAGGGGAAGCAAATACAGCTCCTCAAATAAGTGTTTCTTCAATTCCAAATATAAATCCTACAGAAAGTTCTACAACAAGTGTTGAATTTTTTGTAAATGTTTCTGATGCCGAGGGTGTTGGAGATATAAATGATTCTTCAATTAATGCATCATTCTCTCGGACAGGGGAAACTACTCGTTATAATTCATCTTGTGTTTTAGTTGGAGATTTGGATTCTACTACTGCAAATTACTCTTGTACAATTGGGATGTGGTATTTTGACGGAGCCGGAGATTGGAATGTAATTGTTTATGCTAAAGATAATTCAGAGGCTGTTTCAGTTAATGATTCTACTAGTTTTCAGTATAATGAATTAACAGCATTTGTAATGTCTTCCTCTTCATTAAACTGGACAGACATTAGTGCTTCTGATTCAAATATTCTTGCGGACAATAATCCTCTTCTTTTGAACAATACTGGAAATGATGGTGTTGCGGTCGGAGATGTAAATGTTACAGGTTATGATTTGGTTGGAGAATCTGATAATTCAAAGATAATTTATGCTGAGAATTTTTCAGTTAGTGTTTCTAATGTATGTGGGGGGGATTCATTAGTTAATGCTTCTCAGATAAGCATTAGTTCAGCAATTTTATCTAATGGGAATAACTCTTTGAATTATGGAAACGAGACTTCGGGACAAGAGCAATTATATTTTTGTTTAGAGTTTGTGAATGCGGATTTAACATCACAGTCATATTCAACATCGACTCACGGAAGTTGGATAATTTCGATTATGCTTGCAGTTGTTGTTCCTGCGAGGAGAAGAAAGAAAAAGAAAAAATATACTTTAAAAGAATTAGATAAGCTAGCTAAAGAACTTAAAGCAGAAGGACTTGTAGGAGACTTAATTAACAAATTAATCGAATTACCAAAAGAACAAAAACAAGAAGAAGGAATAGAAGAAGCTGTTCCTGTTTCAATTTTCCAAGGAAAACTAGGGCCTTCAGAAGCTTTAACTAAATATCTTAAAGAAAACAAGAAAATGAGATTTTCAGAAATTTCTAAACTAATTAATAGGGATCCTAGGACAATTTCAACCAATTATAGAAATGCTATTGAGAAAGATAAGATTAAGATTAAATCAAAGAAAGATAATCTGTTTGTTTCGGCAGACATTTTTTCTAATCGTAATTTGAGTATTATGGAATCATTAGTTTATGAATTAAGGAAGAGGAAGATGAAGAATTCAGAGATAGCGAGAGTTTTGAATAAAGACCCTCGAAATATTTGGACATTACATGCAAGAGCATTAAGAAAACTGAATAATTAAATAAGAGAAATATTTAAATAGTAAAAATATTTAGAAATTTTACTAAAGAGGTTATGATGAAAAGAAAGAATTTAATTTTGGTTTTTGTTTTTGCGTTAGTTTTAGTTTCTATTTCAGTGGTTTCTGCAGGTTTATTTGATTGGTTGACAGGAACTGGAAAGGCAACATCTCAAAGTACTGCTGCTCAAGTTACGATAGGAAATACAGCTCCCGTTATTTATTGGGTTTCATCTTTATCTTCCCAGTCTGTTACAGAAGATAATTCTAAAGCTATTACTTTTTATTTTGCTGCTAATGATTCAGACGGAGTTGCGAATTTAGATGATTCTAGTGCAAGAGGTCAATTTAATAAATCAGGGGAGACGACAAGATATAATTTGAGTTGTACTCATGTTGCGGATTTGAATGCATGGGCTGCTAATTATTCGTGTACCATAGATATGTGGTATTTTGATGATGATGGGACTTGGACTATTAATGGAACTATTTCTGATTTAAATGGTGCGAGTGATACTAATTCTTCAAATACCTTTTCTTTGAATGAATTGACTGCATTTGTTATGGATCCTAATGCATTGAACTGGACAGGTTTAAGTGTTACTGATGTTGATGTTGGTGCAGGTAACGATCCAATTACTTTGAATAACACTGGAAATGATGAGAGTTTGTCTGTTAATGTTACTGCATTGGACTTAGTAGGTAATAGTGATAGTTCTAAGGTAATTTACTCTGAGAATTTATCTACTAATGTTAATGATGCTTCGGATGGAGATTTATTATCAAATAATACTGCAGTTACTGTTACAAGCGCAACTTTAAATAGAGGTAATCACTCAGTTAATGATGGAAGTACTGGACAAGAGCAATTGTACTTTTATTTAGAGGCGATGAATGCAGATTTGACATCACAGTCATATTCAACATCGACTCATGGAAGTTGGACAGTGGAGGTATATTCATAATGGAATATAAAAAATTAAGTTTAATTTTTGCATGTTTTATTTTAGCTGGGGCTTTAATTAGTGCATCTGGGATTAGTTGTGATTATAGTGATGACAACCCAATAGAGATTCCTGCAGGAGAGTCGGTAACAACTTCTTGTGTGTTGCAGAATATGGCGGGGGAACCAAAAGATGTTGTTTTTAATTTGGAGATTACTTCTGGGGAAGAATTTGCATCTCTTGTTGAAAATAGTTATGATGTTCCTTTTGGAGTTGAGGATGTTGAAGTTCCAATTGTTTTTGATATTCCAAGGAAAACTGAATCAGGAAATTATAGTGTTGTGATTAGATTAGAACAGACTTCTTCTGGAGAGGGAGATAATGTTAAGATTGCTCCTGGATTGAATAAGAAAATTGCTTTAACGGTTACCAAGGGGAAAGCTATTTCGGATGAGACCTCTAGTGTTTTGATAGGTATTGTAGTTTTGATTCTTTTAATTGCGATTATAGTTTATGTAAGGAAGGAAATGACGAATTGTTCTAAATGTAAAAAGAAAACTTCTTCTAAGAAAAAGAAGAAATAATTTCTATTAAAAAAGGTTTAAATATAATCTTTTGATTTATTTATCATGGGAAAGAGAGGAGTCTTTGTTTTATTTTTAGTTTTATTTTCTATTTGTTTTATCTCGGCAATTGATTTGACTGGAGACGTTGCACTTACTGGAAAAGTTACATCATATAATTTATCTATAGGGATAACCTTGACGGGAGCACCACCTGTTTTGAATCTTATTTTACCCGAGAACAAAACTTATTTGTATAATGAAAGTTTACCTTTAAATTTTACAAGTTCTGCAAGTGATTTTTGGTATAATCTGGATAATGGAGCCAATGTAAGTATTAGTGGAAATTCTAGTTTTAATGTTACGGAGGGACAGCATTTGTTAAATTTATATGCAAATAATTCGGGTTCTATTTCAAAGGAGAGTGTTTATTTTACCTCTAATTTGAGTTTATTGACTATTTATTATTCTGAATTTAACGGGTCCACTAGAGGAGACTCTACAGATTTCGTTAAAATTCCTTATGAAGACACAGGAGCAGTTTCTGATGTTACATTGGAACACACCTCTCATGGGAAAATTGTGATGAACGATACCGTTAATTTGGTTTCAGACGAGGACTCTTTTGATTATATTTTGGACTTGGATTCTGGAATTAATATTTCAGACAATAGAATTTTTGTTAATGAAACGCAGTTACCTAATTTTGAGAAAAACGCTACCCTTTATATTAGAGGTTTAAGTTTTAGTAATCCTCAGGTTTTGGTAGATGGAAGTGTTTGCTCTGATTGTGCGGAGATAAGTTATTCTTCAGGTGTTTTTGTTTTTAGTGTTACAAGGTTGGGAGGGGTTTATACTGTTAGAGAAACTCCAACTACTCCTAAGCCAAAGACCCCTGGAGGAGGAGGGGGCGGTGGAGGTGGTGCTACACCTGTTGTCCAACAGGGATTTTCAGTGAGTATTGATGAAATGAAGGTTAGTCTTAAACAGGGAGGAGTTACAAGTGAATTTTTTTCTGTTTCAAGTTTACAGGATTCAGAAATTGAAATAAGTGTTTCAAGTAATCTACAAGATTTTATTAGGGTCAAGGAAGAAGAATTTACATTGGGTGCAAGAGAGACTAAATTGGTTTTATTAGATGTTTTTGCTTTGGAGAATGTTCAATCTGATTTATATTTGGGGAAAATTTTTGTTGAGTCTTCTTCTCAGAAAGTTGAGATTCCTGTAGTGATAGAGGTAAATCCCAAAGAAGCTTTATTTGATGTTAAAGTAGAAATACCTTCTCAATTTCAGGTAGTTTATCCCGGTGAAGAGGTTTTTGCACAAATTACAATAATTGAAATGGGAGACTTGGATAAGACAGATTTTGTTATTGATTATTATATTAAGAATTTTGATGGAGACGTTTTATTGCAGGATTCGGAGATGATTGCGATTGATACAAAAGTTATTTTTCTTAAAGAATTTAATCTTCCAGAAACTACTTGTCCAGAAAAATATATTTTTGAAGTGGATGTTTCTTATGACGGTAAGAAGGCTATTGGAAGTGCAATTTTTGACGTGAAAATTAAAAGGAGAATTATAATCATTTTTGTGATTGTGATTTTATTGATTATTTTCCTAATTTGGTTTATTCTTTATAAGAAGAGAAAGAATGAAAAGAAAAATAAAAAAAAATCAAAAATAAATCTTTTGAAAAACCCTCTAGGTAAAAAATTAGTTTTAATAAAAAAGAAAGGCAGTAAGAAATATAGGAAGAAGTCTTCTAAAAAGAAATAATTGTTTTTTATATTGTTTTGAATTCAACAATATCTAAATCCTTTACCTTATGTTTTAGCCCTACTTTTTGATTTGGAAATTTTGAACTTGGGCCAGTTATTTTTGTTTCTTTTATTTTTTCTGAAAATCCTTTTAGTATTTTTTCTGCAACATCTTTTATTGTTGAATTTGGATTTAGAATTATTGGTTTTCTTCTTTTTGCTTCTTCAATTGTTTTTCCAGGTTCTTTTGTATATACTCTTAATTTTCCAAAGCTTTGGAATATTTTGTTTTTTAGTTCTTCAATATTTTCTTCTGTTTTTGTAGAAATTAAGACAAAATCATATTTTTTATATTTGGATTTAAGTGTTGCAGATATTTTTCTCTTTTCATTTTCTGAAAGTTTGTCTGTTTTATTGAAGAGAATTATTTTTTTCCCTCTTGCGTTTAGCATTTTTTCTATTTCAGATATTTCTTCCAATTTTGTTATTAAAATTAAAACAGTGTCCGCAGTGTGAACTATACTTTTTTCGTAGTATTCTGATTCTATTGCTGGGATTTCTATTAACTGAATATTTGTGTTTGCAAAATTCATTATTCCAATTTGAGGTTCCTTTGTTCTGAAATGTGTTTCGGATATTTTTGGTTCCGCATTTGTTAGAAGATTTAGTAAAGAGGATTTTCCTGAATTTGTTTTTCCAATTATTACAGCTTGCATGTCTTCTTTTCTTATTCCAATTTTGGAAGATTTTCCAGATTTTTTCTTTTTTTCAATTTGGGATTCTAATTTTTTTCTTCTTGTTCGCAGTTGTTGTCTTAAATTTTCCGCACCCTTATGTGAGGGCATATGAGAAATCATTTTGTTTAATGCAATCAGTTGTTCTTCGGGACTTGAGGCTTCGTAAAATTCTTTTTCGGCTTTAGTGTATTCTGGGTCGTTTATGTTTATTGGCATGTAAATTTATAAGGGTATTTGGCTTAAAAGTTTTATGAATAAAGAAGAGTTAATTGAGAAGATCATTTCAAAGGCAGAGTTTTCTGAATTACCTCGGAATGATGTTGAGAAGGCATTTGAAAAATTTGATAAGGAAGAATATAATGAAAGTGAGAAGGTTAAGTTTACACGGGATTTACTGAAGAGAGTTTTTACTGCATTTATGGGAAGAAAGATAAGGAACCCAAAGGACAAGGATGCTCGGTGGTTTTTGTTAAGGCATGTTTCTACAAAAGAGAGGTTTGATTATTACGAGAAAGTTTATTCGAGAGTTTTGAAGGGTTTTGATAAATGCAGTATTATTGATTTAGGTTGTGGGATTAATGGATTGTCTTATGAGTATTTTAAAAAATTGGGGAATGAGGTAAATTATTTAGGCATAGAGGCTGTTGGACAGCTTGTTAATGTTAGTAATTACTTCTTTGAAAAAAATAAGTATTCTGCGAAGGCGGTTCAGATGAGCTTATTTGAATTAGAAAAAATTAAAGGCTTGATTAAAAAGCAAAAAAAACCCCGTATTTGTTTTTTGTTTAAGTCCATTGATTCTTTGGAGATGTTAGAAAGAAATTATACGAAAAAATTTTTAGATGAGCTTGTTTCTTTGTGTGATATTTTTGTTGTTAGTTTTGCGATGAAGAGTTTTTTTAAGAGAGAGAATTTTAAGGTTAGAAGAAGTTGGGCTATTAAGTATATTGAAGAAAATTTTGAAATTTTAGAGGATTTTGAATTTGGAGGAGAAAAGTACATTGTTTTTAGGAAATGATTATTTTATTTTTTGAGTCTTGCTATTTTTTATTAAAATTTTATAAAGTGTTTTGAAATGAAAACATTTATAATTGATTTTTCTTTTATATTTAAAAGATGGTGAACAAATCTATTGTTGATTATTTGAAGAAGGGTAAGGCGAGAGGTTTTACTTATGCTCGATTGAAACAGGAGCTTGTTAAAAATAATTTTAATTCTGCAGAAGTTGACGAGGCGATTAATTTTTTGAAGAGTTCTAAGAAAAAAGTGGTTAAAAAATCCACTACCCAGAAAACTACAACTCCTGCTAAGAAGAAGGTTGTTAAGAAAGTTGCGAAGACTACTCAGGCTAAGCCAAAGAAGGCAGTTCAAAAGCAGTCTAAGGATTCTCAAACTAATCAAATTAAACCAATTGTTCCTAAAGGTTCTGCTCAGTCTCAGAAGGTTTCTGAAAATAAAAAAGTTGAAAAGTCTTCTGATAAAAATATCAAGGCTAGAAAAGAAAATGTTTCTAATGAAGCTATGAAGAAAGGACAAGGTGAAGAGAAGGCTCCTCCAAAAGGAGTTCCTAAGTGGTTTTGGTGGGTTTTTGTTGGCATACTTGTTGTTGCTGGAGGAGTTGTTGCGTTTTTACTTATGCAATAATCTTTAAATAGTTACATATTTTTTTTCTTTATGCGTGAGAATTTTAATAAAAAGATTTTGAAGGCTTGCCCAAACGCGGAAATAAAAGAAAAAGGAAACAAGATAATTGTGATTGGCACAAAAAGATTTCTAATAAATCAGAATAATTTATTTCAGAAAGCTATTTAAACATTATTTTTATTTTTAGAGTATGGGAGAATTTAAGGATTCAATGCATCAATTTACTGATAAAATGGTGAATGCTTCTTATGAAAGAAATAAAATGAGTAATAAAATTTCTTCTGTTGTTTGTTTAGTTATTTCAATTATTTCTGTAATTGTTTCTATAATTGCTTTTATATTCAGTTGGAAAGCAGGCTTGATATTTTTAGGAATAGCACTTTTGTTTTTTGGTTTTTCAAAACTTGCAAAGCTATCAAACAAGTGGAATAAAAAATTTCAAAAGAGATATAATGAGAAGTATGCTTACAAGGGAGATAAAAATAAACAGGAAAATATTTAAATAGATTTTTATTAGTATATTTGTAAAAAGAGGATAAGATGGTTAGTCAAAAAGTTGTAAATTATTTGCAAAAAGGAAAGAAAAGAGGTTTTTCTTATCAAAGACTTAAACAAGAGTTGTTAAAAGGTGGTTTTAAAGAGAAGACTGTTGATGATGCTGTTAATTATCTAAAACAAGGAAAAACTTCTGAGGCTAAAAAGAAAACTACCCCGAAAAAACCTTCTAAGAAATATGTTGAAGAAGAATTTACTTCTCAAATTAAACAACAAAAACCTGAAACTCCTGCAAAAAAAGTTCAAGATAAAGAAGAAAAATTTCAGAAAAAAGAAGAAAAAAGTGTTTCTAATAAAAATTTAAAGAAAATTCCTAAACAAAGAAAAGCAGGAATAGTTTTGTTGTTATCTATCATTACTTTTGGGATTTATGGAATTGTTTGGTTAGTTAAAACAACTAAAGAATTAAGACATAATACAGAAACAGCTCCAAAACCAAGTACCTTGTGGTTATTTTTAATTCCGGTGGTGAATTTTGTTGTTCCTTTTATTTATTTTTGGAAGTATAGTGCTGCAATTAATGAATTGACTGGATTTAGTAAGGGAGGACTCTTTGCATTGTGGATATTTTTAGGTCCTGTTGCAATGATAGTTAGTCAAGTTCAATTGAATAAACTAGCAAAGAATAATCTTTAAATAGTTACATCTTTTTTTTTCTTTATGCGTGAGAATTTTAATAAAAAGGTTTTGAGTAATGGCATGACTATACTTTTTGAGAAGAGGGATGTTCCGGTTGTAAGTGTTTCTTTTGCAATTAAGTCAGGTTCTATTAATGAAGGCTTAGATGAAAAAGGAATTTCTCATTTTATTGAGCACATGGTTTTTAAGGGAACTAAAAATAGGTCTGTTAAAGAGATTCCAGAGGAGATTGAGAAAAAAGGAGGAGAGATGAATGCATTTACTTCGGAAGAACTTGTTGGTTTTTATTGTAAGATTCCTTCTAAAAATTTGAATTCAGCATTAGAGGTTTTAAGCGATTTAGTTAAGAATCCTTTGTTCGATGAAAAAGAATTAGAGAAGGAGCGAAAAGTTATTTTTGAAGAAATTAAACTTTACCATGATAATCCAATTAAACATGTTTTTAATGAGATTCAGCGATGTCTTTATGGAGGATCATTGAGTGTAGACATTATCGGAACTCACGAAACTATGAACTCTATTGATCGAGAGAAATTGAAAGGTTATTTTGAAAGAGATTATTTTTCTGAGAATATGGTTTTGACAGTAGTTGGAGATTGTGAATTTGATGATTTGGTTAATTTTTGCGAAAAGAATTTTGTTAAGAAAGAGGGAAGCATACCTGAGAGAGATATTGAATTGAAGAATGAAGTTAAGGTTGAAAAAAGAAAAGGTATTGATCAGGCGAATTTGGTTTTTGCATACCATGTTCCTTTGGCAGGTGAAAAGAAATCTTCTGTTGCTAGAGTTTTGAATACTTTGATGGCAGATGGAATGTCTTCCAGATTATTTAGTGAAGTACGTGAGAAAAGAAATTTGGCTTATGCTGTTAAAGGTGGTGCCGATATAAATAAAAGGTTTGCTTATAATTTTGTTTATGTTGGAACGTCTCCGGAAAATGTTGAAGAGGTTAAGAAGATAATATTAGAAGAATTTCAAAAAGTTTCTAAGGAGTTGGGAGATAAAGAGTTGAAACAAGTTAAGGACCAATTGATCGGACAACATCAAATTTCAATGGAAGACTCATCTTCCCAGATGATGGATTTATTGGCTTCAGAAATTCATACTAAAGCAGAAGATTTTTATGATTTTGAAAAAAATATTTCTGAAGTTAAGTTGGAAGATGTAAAAGAAATGGCCTCTAATGTGAAGGAAGGCAATTATAGTTTTTTTGCGTTAGTTCCTGAGGAATAAAGTATTATCTGTCCTTTTCTTTATCGTTTCCAATATTTTGTATTCTTTTGTATTTAGTTTAAAGTATTTTGTTTTTATTGAAGGTTCTTTTATTTTTGATTTTTCTTCTTCAATTATTGCAATGTGGGCCTTCTCTTCCAATTTTCCTAACTCTTCTTCTGCATGGCTTCTTGCTAATTTTTTGTAATCTATTCCATAACTTTCTTTTGAAAGGTTTATTTTTGAATTTCTCCAAGGGTTTTTGTTTTTAAGATATTTTATTGCCTTTCCATACAATTCTTTATCTTGGTCTTTTGAAATTATCATCAACTTTTTTCGTAATTTTCCTTTTAAAGTTTTTTGGTCTTTATTGTTTTTATTTGAGGGTTGTTTTTAAATCTCATTTATTTAATAAAATCTAAATATTTTTGTGGTCGTCATGAATAATCTTAAAAACATCAAGTTTTCTTTAATAATATGTTTGTTGTAAAAGTTCCTGGAATTAATGGATTAGGGAAAACGAAAGGCTGTGAAAAAGCTGGAAGCGAGATTTTGAAAGTTTTAAGAGAAGATAAATTTTCAAATGAATCTGGAAGAGAAGTTGATGTTTCTAAATTTACATTAGATTCTCTTAAATTGGATGATTCTGATTTGGAGAAAAATGTTCGTTTGATTTATGATAAATCTTTTGAAAGTTTTGAATCTAAACCATTTACTCTTTTTTTGGGAGGGGACCATTCTGTTAGTTATCCTTTGGTTAGAGGGTTTTTGGATTCTGTTCAAAATTCTGGAAAGGAGCCTTGTCTTGTTGTTTTTGATGCTCATGCTGATTGTGATTATCCAAATCAAGAGCCAACTCATGAAGAGTGGTTAAGAAAGGTAATTGAGGAGGGTTTTCCTTCTGAGAATATTTTGTTGGTAGGTGTTAGAAAAATATGGGAAAATGAGTTGGGATTTTTGAGGGAAAAGGGTGTTAAAATAATGCCAATGAATTCTTTGTTGGAAAATTTGCATGAATGTTGTGATGTTATTATGGAGTTTTCAAGAGGAAAAGAGCTCTATGTTTCGCTAGATATTGATGTTATTGATCCTGCGTTTGCTCCTGGGACGGGTTATCTTGAGGGTGGAGGCTTGTCTTCGAGGGAGTTTTTATACTTGCTTTCTAGAATATATAAACTTAAAAATTTAAGAGGTTTTGATTTGGTTGAGATAAATCCAGATAAGGATAGAGATAATTTAACCACAAAATTAGGTGCAAAGATTTTATCTGAATTAGTTTAAAATGAGAGCTTTTGTTTCAATTGAATTGCCTGAAAATATTCGTTCAAATATTTTTAAATCATTTAGGGGGTTGAAAAAATCAGGATTTCTTTTTGGGAATTTTACTCGTAAGGAGAATTTACATTTGACTTTGAAGTTTTTAGGTAATTTGTCTAAGCATCAGATAGAAAAAGTTGAAAAGGCTTTATCTTCTATAAACTTTAGAAAATTTCCTGTTGAGACCGGAGAGGTAGGATTTTTTCCAGATGAAAAGAAACCTAGAATTCTCTGGATTAAGTTAGTTGCTAATGATATTGAGGAATTGAAAAGTATTCTTGAAGAGAAATTGGAAGAAGCTGGTATCCCAAAAGATGAAAGAGATTTTAGTTCCCATGTTACAATTGCTCGGATCAAAAAGATAAAAAATAGGGCTGGATTTTTTCAAAAATTGAAAGAAGTTACTCCCTCAAAAATGTTTTTTATTGCGGAGCAATTTTCGTTGGTTAAATCAGTTTTAACTCCTAAGGGTCCGAGATATTCTGTTTTAAGGGATTTTAATTTATTGTATAGGGGTTAGTTTTTTGTATAAAATTTAGTTAGTATTTCCGATTAATTATCTCAATTATTGTTTCCGCTTTTTTCCCGAGAATTTCTTGAAGTTCTTCTGTTGGCGCATTAATTATGTTTTGTAAATTTCCGAATTTTTTTAAGAGTTCTTTTGATTTTTTTGGTCCTATTCCTGGAAAACTCTCCACTATAAATTGTAATTGTTCTTTCTTGTCCAGAGTTTTCTTTCTTGGATTTAGTTTTGTTTCCTTTTTTCTTTTTTTTGCTAATACAGATATGAATTTTGCAGTATCTTTTGCATCTTTTGTAAAGATTGTTGGGATTTGGTGTTTTAAAATAATTGAGAGAATGAATCCTCTGATTGCATTTGCGTTTACACCTGTTTCCTCGTCGTTATATAGTTCTTGTTCATCTATGCCCTCGATTATTAGTAGTTTATTTTTATATTGTTTTAATTCTTCAATTTGTCTTAGAAGTCTTTGATTCATCATTGATCCAACAAAGTCTGATACGTATTTTCTTTCGATTGCAGTGTCTTTTACTATGTAATCCGCAACTTTTAATTCTTTGAATTCTATTTCAAACCCATTTTTTATTAATTCTGTTGGGACTAAGGAGTTCTTTTCACGATAATCAACTTGAACTTTTATTTTAGATTCTTTTTTGGATGTTTCTTTGGAAGGATTTTTCTTTGAAAAAATGTCTTCGATTTGTTTTTTTATTATTGTTTTCATTTTATTTTTTTCATTATTTCTTCAACTATTTCTTTGGGAGTTTTGTTTGTTGTGTTAATGGTTAAATCAAAATTATTTTTTTCATACGGATTTATTTTGTAGTATTTTTTGTATCTTTTTATGTCGCTGTTTTTTCTTTCTTTATTGTATTCAATTACTTCTTTAATTTTATTAAATTTTTTCTCGGAATCTCTTTGATTATTAAAGATTCTTTTTGCACTTTCATTTTCATCTACGTATAGAAATATTTTTAGTGAGTTTTTTATGAAATGCCAAGAGAGTCTTCCATCTACAATTATATTATCTTTTTTTGAAAGAATTTCTCTCTGAAAATTATCAACTTCGCTGTCTGTCCATTTTTCTTTTTCTCCTATTTTATTTAACTCATCAATTGTAATATTTTTTGTTTTTGCAATCTCTCTTCGGATGTCTCCCATTGAGAAATATTCGTAATTCATTTTTTCTTTAAGTATCTTTGATATCGTTCCTTTTCCCGAACCAGCTTCTCCCGCTATTGTGATTATCATGTTAGATTTTTTTGGTAGTCTAATTTATTTTCGTTTGAGAGTTGATTTTTTATTGTTTCTATTGACGATTCCATTTTTTTCTCACGTGATTTTGAAATATAAAAGTAGTTTTCATCCCTGGTTTTTTTAGTTATCAGCATTATGAGTTTTCCTTTATTTAGCCTCGCTGTTCTTCCCGTCCGTTGAATTGTCCTTATGGCAGAGGGCAAAGGTTCATAAAATATGACGGTGTTTACTTCCGGAATATCAAGTCCCTCCTCTGCAATGCAGGTTGCAACAAGTGTATTTATTTCTCCCTCGGAAAATTCTTGTATTATCTTTTTTTGTTCTTTTTGACTTAATCCTTTTTGTCCTCCAGAATTTGTTTTATTGGATTGTCCCACAAAAGTTTTTGGTTTTATTCCCGGTATTTCTTTCAATCTTTTATTTATCGCTTCGGCAGTGTCCCTGAATTGAGTAAATATTATTTTTTTTGATTCTGCATTTTCATTTGAAATTATTTTTTCGAGTTCTAATAATTTTGGATGTTCCTTGTTTTTTGAAAGTAGTTCGTTTGATTGCATGAAAAGGAAATTGAATTCTGGTTTTGCTACGAGTTTTACAACCCCTTTGCTTTGTTTTTTTGATGCTTGGTCAAATAAATTTTTTAGATATTTATTGAAACTTTCTAATGTTTGGGTTTCTAATAATTCTAGTGCGTGTTGAAGTTTTATTGCTTGTGCGCATGCGCTCATTCCCAACATATAATTATAGTTTCTGTTTCCTCTTGATAAGGTAGACATCATGTTTTTTTGGAGTTTTAATAGATTTGTTTTTGTTACGGGTCCGAATAGAACATTTCTATATCTCATTTCTTCTGTGTATTGATTGAATAATTTTAATAGAAGATGTTTCATTTCTTGAAATTCTGGGGGAAAATCTACATTTACTTTTTTGAATTCTAGGTCTTGTAAATATTTTTTTACGTCCTCGGAGTTTCGCGTTCTTAATTCTACTTCTTCTATTGAGAGATTTCTGCATATTTGTTTTATTTTTGTTGTATCGCTTCCGGGAGATGCAGTCATTCCGATTATTCTTTTGTTTTTTCCTTGTATCCTGTAAAGTTGAGCAATTTTATTGTAGTCGTAATTTTTTACACATCTATGGGCTTCGTCTTCTATAAGTAAACAAACATCTGAGAGATCATATAATCTTTTTTGTAAGTCGTTTGCAATGCATTGGGGTGTTGAAAATATTATATCTGCAGTCTGCCAGATTTTTTTTCTTTTTTCAGCATTTATTTCTCCAGTGAATAATTGTATTTCTCCGAAGAGTTCGGGAAGATATTTTTTGTAGGAAATTAAATGTTGTTCTGTGAGAGGTTTTGTTGGAGCTAGGAATAAAACTTTTTCTCCTGGAAATTTTTTCATTCTTTCTATTGTTAACATTAATGCTATCAGTGTTTTTCCGAGTCCGGTTGGAAGCACTACTAAACAATTCTTTTCTTTACATGTTTCAAGAATATTTTTTTGATATTCTCTCGGGGTTATTCCTTTTAGAAATTCCATTTAAATTATGAAGAAACTATACGAAAGTGCGATTAGAGTTATTGTAGACAAAATACTCCATAAGAGGCTACTTCCAAAAAAGATTTTGTTTCCATCTAAATTTGAAAGAGGGATTAAATTAAAGAAGGCGTACCAAATGCTGAACTTTGCAAATTCTGAAAAACCCACTAAGTAAAATAAGAATGCTAATAATAGATTTGCAAAAATTCCTGTTGCAGCGATTAATCCTATATCGGATTCGTTTATTTCCGAATAAGAGTATTGTCCGTGGCGTTTTGCGGCTTTGTATGTTTTTGATTTTACGTCGAATACTAAAGATGCCATCCAGATGAATCCATTTAGCGGAAAAAATAAAACTCTTGAGATTAATGGAAAGAATGCTCCTGCGGGAAAGGGTCTTTTTAATTTTTGGGAGTTTTGATATCCATATCTTTTAAATTCCCACATTTTTATTTCAATTTCCGATTCGAGGTAGTATGCAGTTATTTTTTTTATGAGAGTGTTTAGCAATAGGATGATGAAAATTCCTGCGAGCACGTAGAGAAAGTATGAAGAACTTTCTAGAAGTGTTATCGAGAAAGCGAAGATTATTGAAAGTGTTATTAATGGTACACACTCTTTTTGTTTTATCATTATATTTTTAATCCAAAATTTTTTATAAAGTTTGTTATGCCTGGTTTTTTGATCCCATAGTTTTGTTTTATTGTCATTAAAATAGTCTTTTGATTATGGAAAAGTATTTAAATGATTTTTGTTAATTTTTAGTATGATAGTAAAGAAAATTACTGATTTGATTGGCGTTAAAGTTTATACTGACTCTGGAAATTTTTTTGGAGAAATAGAGGAAGCTAACGTTTATGAAAATAAGGTAGATAGCTGGAGAATCAAGGTTGGTGGAAGTATTTTGAATTTGATTGGTGGTGCGAGAGGAGTCATTATTCCTCATCAGTTTGTTAAAGCTATTGGAGATGTAATTATTATTAACAATGCAGCTCTTCCAAGTCAGGAATCAGGATTAGAAGAGGTTCCAGAAGAATTATAAATATTGGAAAGTTAAAAGAGGTATACAATGGCAACAATTTTACAAAGTGATATTTTAGTTAATTTTGCATACCCTTTTTTATTAGTCTTTTTTATTGTCTTTGCTGTTTTGGAGAAGACTCAACTTTTTGGAGAAAAAAAACAACAACTTAATGCCTTGGTTGCATTTGTTATTGGATTGATTCTTGTTAGTGCGGTTTTTCCTAAACAGATAATTACGAATATGACTTTGTTTTTGAGCGTCGCATTGATTATTGTTTTTGTAGTTCTTCTATTATGGGGCTTTGTCTATGGAGACAAGAAAGAGGGTTTTACTCCAAATAAGACAATGAAAATTACTCTCGGAATTATAATTGGTATCTCGGTTATTATTGCTATCCTTTGGGCAACAGGAGTTGGAGTAGGTTTTTTAGGTGATTTATTTAATCAGTCGTGGAGCGGGGCATTTTGGTCGAATCTTATTTTTATTGTTTTGATTGCAGTTGCTTTGGCTCTTGTTATTGGAAAAAAGAAAAGCGGTTAATTCGAAACATATTTAAATAAAATTGAGTAGATTATATGATGGTGATAAGTTTAGCTTCTTATGGTTTTGTTGGAGGTGCAATGGGAAATCTTCTTGCTCAGTGGGAAGCGTCTGGAATTTTTAGTTATGTGTTACCTTTCCTTTTAATTTTTGCATTGGTTTTTGGATTGTTGATGAGGCTTGGACTTTTTTCGACTAAGGAAGGGGATCCCAATAGGACTATTAACGCTATTATTGCATTGTCTATTTCGTTAATGTCTTTACAGTTTGATTTTGTTTCAATGTTTTTTGCAGAATTGTTTCCTCGATTTGGTATTGCCCTTGCTATTATTTTGGTTATTTTAATTGGAGCAGGACTATTTTTGCCCAAATCAAATAAGGGTTTTAATTGGGGATTAATTGTTGTTATAGTTGGAATTGTTTTATGGGTAATTATTGGTTCAGTTTCTTCGTTTTCTATGGGCGGAGGTGGAGGAGTTGGTTATTGGATAATGAATATTTTGAATGCTTACTGGCCGATAATAGTTTTCATAATTTTGTTTATCGTAGTTGTGTCTTCTTTTAAGAAGAAGGATGATAGCAAGAATAATCCTGATAATATGTGGATGGATATTCTTTCTGGCGCAAGAAAATAATTTTTGATTAGATTTTTTAGAGAGATAAAAAGAATTTATTTTTTCTTTTTGTGAGAAGTTTTATTTTTTGAATTGTATTTTTTTGCAAATTCTGGAAGTGTTTTGCTAAAAGAATCTTGCATCATTGACATTTCTTTTTTTATGCTGTTTAAATTTTGTCCATATGAACCTATTTTTTCTAGTATTGCAATTTGTAACTTGTCAATAATCGACTCTATTTTTTTTATTCTTTCTCCATAATTTTCAATTTTAGTTCCAGTTATTGTTTTGAATTCATTTATTTCTGAAATTTGTTTTTGTATTTTTTTTGTTTTTTCTTCGAATACTTGTCCTGCTATCTCAATCATGGTGTCCGTTGAAGTTCCAGCGGAAGAGTATGAATTGTAACCTCCTTGTTGAGGATAGTATTGTTCTTGTTCATATCCTCCCTGTCCTTGATCGTAGCTTTGATCGTAATACTGGTCTTGTTCTGGTGGAGAATAATTTTGTTGGGAATAGTCTTGTGTTTGGGGTTGAGGATCGTAATAATCTTGGTTTTCTTGAACAGGAGTTTGAGGAAGATTTTCGTTAGGCATTGGAGGTTCGTTGTATTCCTGACTTCCAGATACAGCATCTTTTATTTGTGCTTGACCAAAAGCTTCATTTATTGCTTTTGGGGAAACTCCTTGGTTTTGAAGGGTTTGAGTTATTTCTTGGTCTGTTTTTCCTTGTTGTTTCATTTTTTTTATTTGTTCTATTGCACCCATGTTGTTTTTAGGTAAATCTTATTTTTAATTTTATCTTTTTAATGATTCGAGAGGTTCGAACATCTTTGCTTGTTTTGCAAGTATTTCTACATCGTCTTTTTTTGCAAATTTTGGAAGTTCCTTTGAAATGTTTTCTATGAATCTTTTTACTTTTTCAAAACTTTCGTGTAATTCTTCAATTTCTTTTTTTATCTCAAGGATTTTTTCTGATGTTTCTTGTTTTGTATCTATTAGGTTTTGTCCCACCAACAATAGTCTGTCTTTTAGAATTCTTTGTTTTTGCTCTATATCGTTGAACTTTAGATTTGTTTCATTGTAAGCCTGATCCATGTAATTTTCATCGTCTGCCATATGATATTAAGTTTAAGTAAGTTTAAATTTGTTTTTATTTAGATATTTTTTCAGTTAGCTTTTGATTTTCTGAATTTTTTGTTTTTATTTGAAAATCAGATTGTTTTGGTAAAATTGGTATGCTCGAAATGCGGAATAAATTTTTTAAGAATAAATAAAAAAATAAAAAAAAATAAAAATTGGTTTTAGTTACTCGAGAAAGTATCTTCTTTATCAGAGTCGTTTGAATCTTCAGAAGTCTCTCCTATTTCTTCATCGTTTTCTAAACTTGAATCACTAGAACCAGAATTTTCGCTTGAACTAGAAGATGAAGCACTAACAGCTACCTTTGCATCGTTTCCAGAAGCAGAAGCTACTGCAGTTGCGCTTGAAGAATCTGAATTACTTGAGGCTTTTTTATCTTGGATTTTTTTCTTAATAGCCTCTATAGCTTGTTCTTTTTTCTGGATTCTTTCCTGTTCTTTTATAGAAAGATTTTCCTTGTATTCTTCAATTGCTTCTTCAATTTCTTCATCAGTCATCTCGGATTGAAGTTTATACTTTGTCTTAAGATTTTCTTGCTTTTGTGAGAACTTTTCCTCAGACTCTTCTAACTTAGATTCAATCATTTCAAAAACTTCTTCAAGATGAGCAAGTTGTTCTTCAGTCATAGTTTCTGAATTTTTTTCTAAAATAGCTGCATGGATTTCTACAACTTTTTGCTTATGAGATCCTATCTTGTTTTGAATCTTTATTGTAGAAGCCAACGCTTTCTTAGTCTCGCCTTCATCACCATTAACTTCAACCTCTTTAAGATAAGCTTCCGCTTTTTCTAATTGCATTTTATGCTTCTTAGAAATTTCTTTAGCTTTTTCATACTTTTCAGCTTTGGAAAGTTTAGCTGCCTGAGCCATTCTCTTCTCTGCTATCTTTAAAGAGATTTCAGCTTTTTTCTCTTTACTAAATGTAAAGGCTCTTTGGATTTTATTCCAAAAAATTCCAGAAGAATCCAATTCATTCACTTCAAGCGTATCATCTGCTGAATTGTTATCTACTAAAGAATCTCCATCTTCCGAAGAAATTACTTGAGCAGTAACAGGAACATTACTTCCCTCTGCTGAAACAAATCCTATCATGAAAGACATGGCTAAAAAACCCACCACAAAGATTGTTAATAATTTTGTTTTCATTTTTTTAACCTCCTTACACTTCTGTAAAATGCAGAGCCTAAGACCCTTTGATTTTTCATAAAACATCTAAGAAAAAAAACTATTTAATTAATTCGTGAAACAGCCTGTTAACAGCCTGAAACAACTCACTTTTTTAACAACCGAATACGATTTTCATTCCCGTAAGGAATTCTTTTAATCAATTCCTTTTGTTCCAAACTTCTTAACTTTCTACTTAATTTTACTTTACTAATCCCCAAATCTTTTATGATTTCTTTAGTCCAGGACTCATTATCTTTTTTACCATACAAATACTCAACAATCTTTTTTTCATCTTCAAACAAATTTTTAGTCAGACCTAACAACTCTCCGTCCTTATCCTTAAAGCGAACATTTACACCCTTTTTTCTTTGGAGCATTTTTACAATTTTGTTTGAAAAAAGAAAAATAATGAAAAGAACACCTACAATCAAAATAAAAACAAACAAAGAATTATCGTCATCTACAAATTCATAGGAAACTAAAATTTCATTTTCATCAAAATTATTCCATTCTAAAATAATGTTGTAACCATCACTAGAAATACTCTCAATCTCTGGAAAAATTAATTTATTTTCTGACAACTTGGAACCCTCGGGCAAATAGACTTTAACATGTGAAACATTTAAAGCAAAATTAAAAACAAAATAATTACCTTTGGAAGTTTTCTCTACATAATAATTAGAAATATATTTTATTTCTACATCCCTTCCTTCATCAACTTTTAAAATGTCTTTTTCAAAAGAATACTCTTTATTAACTTCCAAGGCCTTAACATTAGAAGGAAGTTCAATCTCTAAATCATAAACCTCTTCCAACTTATATTCTACTAAAACATTTTCATTACTCAAGTGAAAAACAACAGAATTCGCACTAATGAAACTCAAGCAAAAAACAAATAAAAATAAAACACTTAATTTCTTCATAGAAATAACAATAAAGGATAATTAATAAAATTAACTAAATGCCCCATTTCTTAACTTCCTGATTCAACCATTTTTGCCACTCAGGAAAAACTCTCTCGCTAGAAGGAATTCCAATCTCTTTAGAAACTTCTGAAGAAATTTTATGAAACTGATGATTTGCAAGAGTATTAAATTTTGCTTCAAGGATGTCTGGATTTCCAGCTTTCTTTGAAACTTCTACAATTTCTTTTTTCATTTTCGCTCTTAGTAAAACATTATCATAAACAGCATCCCAATTGCCCGCCCATCCTTTAACGCTTGAAGCAATGTCTTTTATTATCTCGCTATCTCCATTGATTAAATCTTCACTGGGTTCAAGCTCGTCTTTTTCCACATTATATTTCATTAAATCTACAAAACCTTGTTCTTTTAGAGGATCCTCTTTCCAGTGTTTTCTAATCTCAGATAATCTTACACACCTCTTCCACGATTGTAAGCCATCTGGAGATTTAACTGGATTGCAAACGGTTATCAAATCGGTAGCTTTGAAGGATGTAGCAGGTACATTTAAATCATTAACAACCCTATCGAAAACCCCATACGGTGAAGCACCGTGAATTGTTCCGGCAACCACGTTTGCTAATGCTCCAACCCTCATTGCCTCATAAAGTGCTTTAGCTTCCTGACTTCTAATCTCTCCAACTATCAAAGCCGAATCACCCAAACGTAAACTTGTCCTAATCCCATCATCCGCAGAAACTCCCGCTTCTCCTTTCATCATAGCAGAACGAACTAACATTCGAATAATATTATAATCTAATTTTCTCAAAGATTCAACAGGCAATTCTGATGTATCTTCAACAACAATAATTCTAAATTTAGGAATAATTTCCAATAATAAACTTCCTAACAAAGATGTCTTTCCTGAACTTCTAGTTCCAGCAACCAATAACGTTCTCGAGCCGTCAATTAAAAAACTAAATAACCCTGCGGCGAAAGGATTAAGCATTCTGTTTTGGACAAAAAGAGGGAGAGTCCATGGAGATTCTCTGTGACGTCTAATTGAATAGGCCAATCCATCTACTGAGAGAGGTTTTTGGATGATTGCAATTCTGGCCCTTAGTTTTCCAATTTCTAATTGAGTATCTAAAATGGGATTTGCTTCATCTAATGGCCTTCCTGAAATCATCCTAAATTTTGCAGCCCAAGAGTCTGCGTCTTCCTGACTTGGACGAATATTTGAAAGGCATTCATCATAATCTCTGTGTCTAATATAAACTGGAACCTGAGGGATTGGAGAGTTTAGAGAAATATCGTGAATTTTTTTATCTTGTAACAAAACCTCTATTAGGCCAAAACCAATAGTGCTTCTAACCAAGATTTTTGCTAATTTATTTAAATCTGGATAAGATAAAATTATTCCTTTACTTTCCCCTAAATCCCTTAATAAATCTCTTGCGATGTTGAAGAAAACCTGTCTGATTCTTTCGACATCTGTAAATTCTTCGGCTTTGGGTTGGTGTTCAATCAAAACACCTCTCGCTAAATTTAAAAGCGTGTTGTGGTCTTCGTCAAGTGTATGTTCTGGAGGAGTTAAATGGTACATTAATTTAGATTCTCCTTTTAATCGTAAGATTGTAACGAGAGATTTATCGTAATCTTCACCAACTATTTCATATTGGTCTATAATTTCTGCATCATTGGGCAAATCTGAGACTAAACGTGTAAAAGAAAAATTTGGAATAACATCTGCCCTGAACAGACGGGAGTAAATTTCTCTGTCTCCTCGGGAATAGTCTCCTATAAAAGGTTTTATATTTTCAATAATTTTAATTTTTTCAAAAAGAAATAATATTTTTTCAAGCAGGTTTAGATAATTTTCTACGTCTAATTTGAGATGACCTCCAACTTTTTCTGAAAAAATTCTTTGTTCATAAATCATTTTTTTTAATTCGCTATAACTTGCAAGAGGATCTTTCTTCAATAAAAGTAAAAATGAGAAAAGGGAGTTATATCTTTTAGAAAAAAATTGAGAATTACCTATTTTTTCTTGAGATAAAATTTTTTCTTGTTTAATTAAGTAGGTGTAAAATTCGGCAAGTTCTAATAACATCCTCGTTTCTTCAAAATCATAGTTGTAGTTTTTTTGCTGAACAAAAACAATTCTTGAAACATTTGGATTTTCCATTAAAGAATCCACAGTTTTTTCCATAACAAAATCGTGTTCGGCTAGGCTTGGAACGAAAGGAGCTCCTAGATAATTGATGTATAAAACATCTTCACCCCCTTCTCTAGAAACCTCTGTAGAATACAAAGGCGCCCCTTGTTCAAATTGCATAAACATTTGAAGAAGAATTAATTTAAAACATTTTGTATAATCAAAATATGGTTGGAATTAAAAATAAGATATTTTGTTGAATAAATTTTTTTGTTTGTATTTTTTAGCAGGGTTTACAAAGTTTTATTAATTAATTTCTTCTTGTATTTTTTGAGGTGAAGATATGGCAAGAAGAATTCCGAGAGGTAAAAGACCCAGCGTGAAGGATGTTCTCAAGAAATATGGGGGGCAGATTGAGAAAAAAATAGATTCATCGCCTTCTGCAAGTTCTTCGGCTTATAGTAGTTCTTATGTTGGTTTTAAGAAAGAGATGTCTCCTGAACTTTCAAGATATGAGAAATTGGCTAAGAGTTTGGGAAAATCAATTAATTTTAAGGTTTCTGAGAAAGATGCTCAAAAAGTTCAAAAACAATTGGATATTGCACATTTAGATGTTAGGCCTTCGGAGGCTTTAGCATTAGGAGTTATGTCTTTTTTGGCAATATTTTTTGTTGGTTTATTATCTTCTATTGCTGTTGTTTTGATTAAAGGAAGTATTTCCGCATTTCCTCTTGGTTTCTTTATGTTGGTTTTGTTTGCCTCCGTTTTTTTGTTTTATTATGTTAATGGTTATCCTGCAAGATTGGCTAATAAGTGGAGACTTAAGGCCTCGAGTCAAATGGTTCCAGCTTTGTTGTATGTTGTTGTTTATATGAGACATACTCCTAATTTAGAAAAGGCAATAGCATTCACTTCTGATAATTTGCAAGATCCTTTAGCTCTTGATTTCAAGAAGGTGTTTTATGATGTGGAGGTTGGAAAGTTTTCTACCATTAAGGAGAGTTTAGATGGTTATCTTGAAACTTGGAGAGATTATTCTGTTGAATTTATTGAAGCTTTTCATTTAATTGAGAGTAGTTTATTCGAGCCAGATAATTCTCGAAGGATTTCCACTTTGGAAAAGTCTTTACAAGTTGTTTTAGACGGGGTTTACGATAAGATGTTGAAATTTAGTCACAATGTAAAGTCTCCCTTGACTAATGTTTACATGTTGGCAGTTATGCTTCCAGTTTTAGGTATTGCTTTGATTCCTTTGGCTTCCGCCTTAGTGGGTGATTTCATTACAGCAATCCATATTTTTGTTTTGTATAATTTACTGATTCCTTTTATTGCATTTTTTATGATAGATAAAATTTTGTTGTTGAGGCCAGGAGGTTATGGAGAGTCCAAGTTACTTGAAAGAAACCCTCTTTATTATAAATTTAAGAGTAAGAAACCTTATACTACTGCCTTTGTGATTTGTTTACCTTTTTTGATTTTAGGTCTTCTTCCTTTGATTTTCCAGTTTACTCCAATTCCAGAGGCGCTTGGAATGCAAAAGGATTTTACTTTATCTCAGGTTGGTTTGACTTCTTTTGATCCTGATGGAAGAGTTTACTTTTTTGATTTTAAGGAAGATGGTTCTGGACCCTATGGTATTGGCGCTGTTTTTTTGAGTTTGTTCATTCCTCTTGGAGTGGCTTTATTTTATTCTATTGCTTATAGGGAAAGGACTAAGGAGCTAATTAAGGAAAGAAAGAAAACTAAACAATTAGAGGCCGAATTTAATAATTCTTTATTTCAATTAGGAAATCGTTTGGGTAATGGTGTTCCTCCCGAGCTTGTTTTTGGAAAAGTTGCTGAATCTGCAAAAGGCTTGAGGACTGGAGAATTTTTTAAGAGGGTTAATTATAATATCCGCCAAATGGGGATGAGTGTTGAGAAAGCAATTTTTGATAGGAGGAGAGGGGCTATTCAGTATTACCCTTCGGATTTGATTGCGAGTAGTATGAGAATTTTAGTTGAAGCTTCTAAGAAAGGTTTGAAGATTGCAGCAATAAGTTTAATGAGTATTTCAGAGTATGCGAAGAATATAAGCAAAATAACCCAGAGGTTGAAAGATTTACTTGCGGAAACAGTTTCTAGTATGAAGAGTAATATGACTTTTTTAGCGCCTTTGCTTTCAGGTATTGTTGTTGGTTTAGCAGCAATGATAACTTCTATTTTGAATAAATTAGAAATTGCAAAAGGTGCAACAGGAAGTGCTGAAGCTCTTGGAGGTCTTGGAGGTTTCTTGGAGACGTTCAGTATGAGTTCTATGATTCCTCCTTATTATTTGCAAATTGCGATTGGAATTTATTTAGTTCAGATAATTTTTATTTTAACTGGGACTTTGGTTACAGTAGATTCAGGAGAAGATAAACTTGAGAAAGCTCATAAAATTGGGGTGAATTTGAAGCGAGGTATCGGGTTATACTTTGTGGTTGCTTTAATTGCTGTTTTGGTATTGTTTATCTTGAGCTCAGTTGTATTGGGTAATTTGTAGTTATTTATTTTTTATGCAACGGACACTATATCCTCCTTGTTTAGGATAACTTTCTTTGAATAATTTTCCTTCATCATATATAGTACGTGAAAAAGCATTCTTTATATCTTTTTTACTTGAAGTCCACCAATTTCCCATAATTTTTAAGCCGCTCATTAGTTTTCCATCATCACTACGATAACCCCCTCCTAGTGCGGAAAATCCATAATCATCAGTTCCTTTTACTGAACTTATGTAAGGTAATCTCCAACCTGTTTTAGATTTAAGATGCATTCCTATTTTTTCCCAATCTCCTTTAGTTTGATTATATCCTCCATTATCTTTACTAATGTATTTTCCAAGTTTTTCCCAATCATCATTTGAAGGCAGATGCCATCCTTTAGGACAAGATTTTAGAGCTACATTCCAATTGTAAAGTTTTCCGTATGTTTCACAATTCGATTTTTTATTATCATAACACCAAGAACCGTAAGAAGTTGAATAATTTAAATTTTCAGCCATCCAAATTTGGTCTCCTATTTTTACCCATTTATATTCTTGATTATCTCTTTTGTCTGTAAATGTTCCCTTTGTTTTTTCTTTTTTAATTGGTTTTTTTTGAGCTTTGGTTTCAAGATTTTCTTTTATTTTGTTTTCTGTTTCAATAGCTAATTCTATTCCATCTAAAATCTCAGAAGATCCAGAGAGGTTGTCTGATAAAACATAAAGTCCTGTTTTTACAGCATCTTGAACTTTTGTTCTTGGTTCATATTCGGGGTTAGGATCAAAAACAGAATAGCCATCTTTTAGATACCCTTCACCAAAAACTACTTTTGATTTTTCTGATTGTTCTTCCCACCATTCTTTTCTTTCTATTTTTTTCTCTTTTGCTTCTTGTTTATTTCCGGTAATTGAGTAAATTATTGGAGCTGAAATAATTGCTACTGTTCCAACCACTCCCGCTACTTTTCCTATTAAAGGGAGTTTTGACAATTTTGTTAATATTTCCATAAACTTTGAGTGTCCTTTATACTTTTAAATATTTTCTAAAGATTTATTTGGGTTTTTCTTTTAGAAAAATGGGTTTCTTTTGAAAAAGAAACTACAGTGGTAGAAAACTTAAGATTACAGTGTAAAAGAAAACTATTTTTGTTCGAAAATAAATTTTCTAAAGATTTATTAATCTCTTTTCTTATTTATTTTTATGAAAAAGAGTTGTTTTAATTTGAAAGAGAAGAGAGGTTTAGTTTCAGAATATTTGCCATGGTTGTTGATTGGTATTGCTGTTCTGGCAATTATTATGACGACTATTTTTTTATTGAGAGAACAAGGCTTTTCATTGATTGATAAAATTAAGGGGTTATTCAGAACATAATGGCAGAGTTAGCAATAAGTAGATTAATAAAAATTATTTTGGGAGTAGCTGTTTTTGTTACAGTTGTTATCGCACTTTATTTTTTCTTTAGAGATAAAATTAATGCTTTTTTTAGTGGACTGGGAGGGATTTTTTGGAGTCTAATATGAGAAATAAGAAAGGTTTTTTGTTGGCTGAAGAAACTTTAAAAATTGTTATTGCAGTTATTTGTATTGGTTTTTTGGCTTATTTTTTGACTTCTTTATATTTTTCTAATTTGGATGAAAAAAAACAAAATCAGGCTGAAGCCACTTTAGAACAGATTGAAATAAAAATTGGTGAAGGGGGCGGAGAGTTGAAGGGGGTGACTCCTACTGGATGGAGTATTTTTAATTTTAGTGAAAAGAGTAAACCTAATCAGTGTGCTGGAAAGAAATGTATTTGCATTTGTGATGAAATTTCTACCAATTATGCTGGAGTTTTTGGAAATAGACAATTAAAAGAGTGTCAGAAAGATGGAAGATGTTTAGTCGTTGAAAATCTTTTGGGATTTGAAATTATTGAAATTAAAGAAACAAATGAAGGGGCTACGGATATTGAGGTTATTGAAATGGAAGAAGGAATTAAACTTGAGGAAGTAAAATGAATCTTGATAATGTAATAAAATATTTAATATGGATTGTCTTTTTTGGAATTGTTTCGGTTGGGTTATACTTCGCTTTAAAAAAATTGGGGGTTGCATAGATGAGAAAAAATCTTTTTGGAAAAAAAGGAGAAATAAGTACACAGCAAATAATTATTTTAATTATTCTGATAACTAGTTTTATCGTTGTTTTATATTTTTTATTTGGTTTGAATTTTGGACAGGAATCTGCGAGAGAGTTATGCCATAATTCTGTTTTAACTAAGTCTCAGGCTTTGACTCCAAAGTCCACCAGTCTTCAATGTGAAAGAACTTATATTTGTATCACGGAGGATGGAACTTGCGAGGGAATGACAAATCCCGAAGAGATTGAAGTTGAAACGAGGGATGAACTTTATGAAGTTCTTTCTGAGGAAATGGCTGTTTGTTGGTGGATGTTTGGAGCAGGAAAATTGGATTATGTTGGAGATAAAGCATCTAAAAAAAATTATTGTTCTATTTGTTCACAAATTTATTTTGATGATAGTTTGAATAATTTGAATGAAGTTGAAGGAGAGATAAGTAAAGATGGTCTTTATGATTATATGAGTAAAAATAATTATTCTGGAGACCAGACATATGCAGAGTATATTTTAGGAACTAATGATATCCAATCTTTGAAACAGGAGATTATTGGAGGTGAAAATAATCCGGAGAATATTGGGACTTTTGGAGATATTGATGTTGGAGAACAATACTATGTTATTATGGGAATTACTAGTGAAGTTGGAAATTTTTATAAGTGGTTTGGTGGTGCTGTTACTGGAGTAGGGGTTGTTAGTTTATTTATACCAGGAGTTAATTTGGTTACAAGTGCAATTATTTTTGGAACAGGGGCAGCTACATTAACTGCAGGAGGAGAAATTGCAGAATCTTTTGAACCTCAGATTGGAGCAATAATTGTTAAAGGTGATGGAATTAAAAATGAATTTATGGCCCCGACTATTCAAAAGGCGGATTCGGATAGTTTTAAAATTTTGAATTGTGCAGATATTGAAACCCTTGCTTAGTTTTTGTTTTTACAAAGTTTTATTAATTATTTATTCTGTTTAAATATGTGAAGAGGTTTTGAATATGTTTAAGGTATCTAAAAATAAAAAAGGAATGGTTCTTGTGGAGAATGTTATTTTTATTGTTTTAAATTCTTTATTTCTTACAATCTTAATGGTCTTTTTATGGAAACAGGGTACTGGAGCTGTTCTAATGGAACAAAGTTATTCTAAACAGATTGCTTTATTGATAGATTCTGCAGAGCCTGTTACCCAAATAAAAATTAATATGGAAAAAGGATTGGAATTGTCTGAGAAGAATGATTTGATGTTTGAGGAAATTGTTTTAATTAAGGAGAATTCTGTTTTTGTGAGGCTTAGTGAGAAGGGAGGCTATGAATATTCTTTCTTTAATGACGTTTTTGTAACGGCTTATCCGGAAAAAAATGAATTAAATGAAAATACTGGTAATTACATTATCAGTGTAAATGAAAAATGAACAAAAAAGGGGCAGATAAGATAATTTCTGTTTATTGGTTTGCAGTTTTATTGATTGTAGCTGGGGCAGTTGTCTCGATGGTAAGCATTTTTTATAATTCTCCTTATGATGTTCGTGAAATTGAAGGCAATTTGATGGTTAATAAAGTTACAAGATGTATTTCAGAACAGGAAGTTTTGAATTCGGAAATTTTTGAGAAAGATTTTAATGTTTTAAATTATTGTAAGTTTAAGGAAGAGGTTTTTGAAAGTGATTCTGAAAAAGGTTCGGAATATTATTTAGAATTGAATATTCTTAATTTTTCGAATGGTAAAAATCATTTGATTGCAAAGGAAGGCAATTTTAATCTGAAATTGGATTGTAATATTGAAGATGAGGATTATGAAGAATTGTCTAAGTGTGTTGAGAGAAAATTTTATTCCTTGGATGAAAATAAAAATTTGTATGAAGTAAAAATCCTATCTATTGTAAGGAAAGTAAAACAAAATGTTAAATAAATCTGGGCAGGCAGGAGAAACGATGACTTGGATAGTTGCAACTCTTGTTATTATTTTTATTTTGTTCTTGGCGATTTTTGCGACTAATCTTCTATCTAAACAGAATGAATTTGAGTATGCTAAGAGTTCTGGTTTGTCAGATATTTATTCGAGAAATTCTGATTTGTTGATGACTAAGTCTTTGATAACTTATTTTTCTTTAGATGAGGGAGAGGATAAAGAATTCTTGTATTCTAAGTTGGAAGAGATGGATGAGAATAAAAGTTTTTATGGAGATTTTGAAAAGGAGTTCGAAGAATTAAAAACTAATCTGGAGGAAGATGAAAAATAAGAGAGGGGATGTTCCTATAACAATTTTGGTAATCGGAGTTTTTGCAATTTGTAGTTTGGCTCTTTTGAGTTTTTATATTGCTGAAGTTCGAATGGAGAGAAATTTTGTCGGACTTGATTTAATGGAAAAACTTGACACCAATGTTGAAAAATATGAGGTGTATGTTAGCGAAGGTTATGATAAGAATTCAATTTTATCTGAATTGGGAGAGGGAGATTTTTATTATGTTGAGGGTGAAGATGAATATTTTGAAATTAATAAAACTAAAACAAATTTTCAATTTGATTTTGACGATTGGAAAAATAAAGAATTTTTGTTTTCAGCAAAGCATTATGCAGATTGATTCTATTTAAGTTTGTTATTTATTTGAGTAATTCTATTTTTTTATTGGGATTATGATTGAGAAAGTTTTATAAATAAAATAATCTATTGTTTAGTATGTTAGAAAGAGGTAATAAGAAGGCTCAAGGTATGAGCACTAGTACAATTATTCTTTTGGTATTGGGGATTGCGATTCTTGTTATTTTGATTATAGGTTTTACACAAGGTTGGGGACAGATTGCTCCTTGGCTTTCTCAAGATAATGTTGATCAAATAAAAAATGCTTGTATGGCTTCGGCTACGACTGGAGGTGATACTAATTTTTGTTATAAGACTCAGGATTTGAAATTTGAAGGAGAGGAAGTTGAAACTACTTGTGCTATTTTAGCGGTCGTCGATGAATTTGAGAAATATGGTATTGAAGAATCGGATTTTGACTGTAAACAAAATTGTAATAATTTAGAGATAAATGGAAAGACAGGTGAGATTAAAGAAGTTAGCCAGAATATTGGGGCTTGTTCAGATATTTTGACTTCGGATGATTGTACTCTTTTAAGAGGATGTAAATGGATAAATGATGCATGTATAGATGCTCCAAAGTCTCAAGGACTTAAAGAGTGTTCTGAATTTTCTAACTCGGATGATTGTATCGAGGTTGGATGTGATTGGGAGAATAGCGAGTGTTTGGGAAGTAGTCAATCAATTTCAAATGAAGAAGGTGCTTATGATGTTTCTTTGTTGGCGAACGATTTAGGTTCGGGACAGAGATGTTTGATTATGAAGTAAAATGGCTTATAGTTCTGGTTGTGATAAGAGAAATAAAAGAAAGGACAAAAAGAAAGAGAAAAAAAAGCATCCGTATAAGAGAGGTGGAAAGTATAGAAGTAATAAAGAAAACTTGGGTAAGGATAAGAAATAATTATAAACTGATTTTTATTTTATAATTTATGATTGAAGTTATTGGATTAATTGTTTTAGGGGTTATTTGGCTTTTAGTTGCAAGTATACAGGATTTAAGAAAGAGGGAAATTGCTAATTGGGTTAGTTTTTCTTTGATAATTTTTGCATTGGGTTTTAGATTTTTTTATTCTCTTTTTTCTGGAGAGGATTTTGGATTTTTTTATCAGGGTTTGATTGCACTGGGAATTTTTTTTGTGTTTAGTAATTTACTTTATTTTGGAAGAATGTTTGCAGGAGGAGATTCAAAGTTGTTTGTTGCAATTGGTCCTGTTCTTGCTTTTTATCCGGATTTTTCAGGCAATTTAAATGTTTTTTTTACATTCATTCTTTTATTCTTGTTTAGTGGAGCATTGTATGGTTTATTTTCCACCGGTTATTTGGCGATTAGAAATTACAAAAAATTTAGAAAAGAATTTTCTAAACAATTTAACAAAAATAAAACTTTGGTTTTTAGTGTTTTAATTTTAGCTATTGTGATGATTGTTTTTTCTTTTGTTGAAAGTAGTTTGCTTTTTTTTGCAGTCTTGGTATTTTTAGTTCCTTATTTGTTTTTAGCCGCAAAGTCTGTCGATGAAAGTTGTATGGTTAAAAAAATTTCTCCAAATAAATTAACTGAAGGTGATTGGTTGTATAGGGATGTTAAGATTGGTTCTAAAAAAATTAATGCGACTTGGAATGGATTGAATAAAAAAGATATCGAATTATTGAGGAAAAAGAACAAGGATGTATACATTAGAGAAGGAATTCCTTATGTGCCTGTTTTCTTTATTAGTTTTATAATACTTATATTTCTATTATAGAAGTTTTTAAAAACGGGGATTTTCTGGTTCTTTTATGGTAAAAAAAATATTTTTGCTTTTATTTTTAACAATTTTATTGTTTGGATTTGTTTCTTCTGAAGGAATATGTACTGGGGAGACTTTTAAAACAGATTGTTCTAAATTTTCTGAATTAGATTGTAATTCTATCCCTGTTTGTTATTGGGCATCTGAAAGTTGTTTTAATTATGATTGTTCTAACTTTAATTACGATGAATTTATGTGTGAGTCGCAGACAGATTATTGTTCCTATGATTCTGTATCAGGAATTTGTTTCGATAAAGATAGAAGTTGTGGAGGATTTGATAAGTCTGAGTGTTTGAATACAAATGGATGTGAATGGGAATTAGTTTCATGGACGCAATGGTTTGATATGGATAATGTGAATGGAAATGGAGATTATGAGCCTCTTAGTAAAATAAGGAATAAGTATCCTACAGAAATATGTGATTCTCCAACTTTGATTCAGTGTGAAACTCTGGGAGGCGTTGATTGGAATGAAACTGGACAGAATTTGACTTGTGATTTAAATTCGGGTTTATTTTGTTCGAATGATGATAATTCAGGATTTTGTCATGATTATAGGGTTAGGTTTTATTGTGGGGAACTTAGTTATGAATGTTTAGATTCTGATTCTGGAATTGATTATTTTGATTTTGGAAGTGTTTGTATTGATGGAGAGTGTTTTAATGATTATTGTATTGATGAAGATGTTTTAGTTGAGAGATATTGTGATGGAGGAGATTTTAAGACTTTAAATAAAGAATGTATTTCTGGATGTGAAAAAGGAGAATGTGTTTATGATGAAGAAGATTTAGAGGAAAGTGATGGGAGCGTTTCGTATTGTTCTAATTCGGATAATTGTATTCTTTACTTTGATGATGAAATTGATGCTGATTTTTATGGAAAGTATTTTGATATTTCAATCTCTCATATAAAATCTAGCTATGTAAAATTATTTGTTGAGGGAGATGAAACTGGAAAACTGTTTGAAGGAGATGTTCTATTTTTAGGAGAGGGAGTTTACTTAAAGGTTGAAGATATTTATTATGATTTGGAAGAGGATGATGGTCGAGTTTTTTTTAGGCTGGATGATTCATTTGAAATTCAAGAGGGTGAGAAGGTTTTTTCTGGGGAAGAAGGTGTTGGTATAAAAGTTTATTCTGAACCTTCTGGAAACTCAAGGAATTTGTTTAATTATGTTTTGGTGTTTGTAGGAATTTCTCTGATTATGTTTTTTATTTTGGTAAGCCGTAGGTAATTAAGGAATTCTTCTGGGTAGCCACATATCTTTTTCTGTAATTACTTCGGGTTCTTTTGGTTTTTCCTCTGGAGCTTCTTGAATCTTTTCTTGCTGGAGGATTAATTCTTGTAGACTTTCTAATTCGCTTTCTTTTGCTTTTTTGGCTTTTAATTCTTGATTGTCTTCATAGATTGGAACTAAGTCAACTATTTCGTGTCCAAACATGTTAGACTCTTTCACTGAAATTTCTTTAGGAGATAATTTTTCTTTTAGTAGGACACCTATTTTCTTAGAAAATTCTTGTATTTGTTCGGATATTTCTTTTTTGTGTTCCTTGGGAATTATGGTTGTGTGCCCTTTTGATAAGGGGTTTATGTTTAATACTGCAATTGCGTTTTCATTTTCTCCTATTTTGTATGAAGGGACTTTTCCCTCGAGAATTGAACAAAAGATACATTCTGATTCATTATTTTTCATAAGATTATTTTTTTCGAGAAATTCTTCCAGTTCCTTTTCATTCATTGCCTTTATTTGTTCTATTGCTTGGTCTTTTTTTTCTTCGGGGAATGTAGATTCTATTTGAGAGATTATTTGTTCTTTTATCTGCTCAATTTGTTCTTGAGGTATGGCCATGAGTTATTTAGAGAAAATGTATTAATAAGTTTGTTGGTGAAATTTTTGTCAGAATTTCTAAGCAATTTTTCTCATGTCTATCAGTTCTACAGAATTAACATTTTCTATTTCTGAGAATTTTTGTTCTAGTTCTTCAGGATTTTTGTCGTCTTGGTAAAAAAAGAAAATTATTACTGCTTTAAGTCCGAATGCGATTGGTTCTTCAGTATATTCTTTGTTTTCTCCTCCAAATTCTTCTATGATTTTTTTTGCAGATTCTTTTATTTCATCCAAGTTCACCTCTGGAGAAGTTGGCATTAATTTATATTTGGCTCCGTTTATTCCCATAACTATTTTTATTCATAGTCATTTATAAATATTATTGCTTTGCCGGCATTTTGTAGAAACTTCTTTTAATTGCACCAATATTTTGGTTTAATGGGGTTTTTTTAACATAATACTTATAAAAGCGAATCTCCTTTTTTTGAAATGACCGATAATTATTCGAGGATTGTTGATAAAATCTCTAAGGTATCTGAATTGGATAAAGAAGAGGTTATAAGAAAAATAGAAGCGAAGAGGGCTAAACTTTCGGATTTAATTAGTTATGAAGGGGCTGCTCAAATTGTTGCAGCTGAATTGAATATTTCATTTGAGGATGAAAAGTTAAAAATTAATGAGCTTTTGCCTGGAATGAGAAAGGCAAATACTTCTGGAAAAGTTATTAGTGAACCGATAATTAGAAATTATAAAACTTCTAAAGGAGATGATTCTAAGGTTGCTAATTTTTTTATTGCGGATGATACTTCTAATGTTCGGGTTGTTTTGTGGGATACGAATCATATTGATTTGTTTGAAAAGAATGAATTTGGAAAGGATTCTGTTGTTGAGTTAGTTAATGCGAGTGTCAGAGATAATGAACTTCATCTAGGAAGTTTTTCTGAAATTAAGAAGAGTGTTGAAAATTTTAGTAATTTGGTTACCGAGAAAATTGTTAAAGAAAAGAATATTTCTGATTTCTCTATCTCAGATAATGTAAAAAGCCGTGCATTCGTTGTTCAGAGCTTTCCGCCAAAGTTTTTTTATGTTTGTCCTCAATGTAACAAAAAAGCTAATACCGATGGGGAAAACTATGTTTGTGTTGAGCATGGCAAGGTCGTTCCCGAGAAAAGGGCTTTGATAAATATTGTTATTGATGATGGAACTGAAAATATTCGAAGTGTTTTGTTTCATGAAAATATTAAGAGTTTAGGTTTAAATGATTTGGAAGATGCAGAAAAATTGAATAATCAAAGAGATGATTTATTAGGTAAAGAATTTTATTTTGGAGGAAATGTTAGGAAGAACACTTATTTTAATCAGCCGGAATTTGTTATAGATAGTGTTGAAGAAGTTAATGTAGATAATTTAGTTGCTGAGTTGGAAAAATAATTTTAATATATATTTGTAAGTTGAATAATGTTTATAAACTAGGTTTGAATTTTTCTTGTATGGCAGATAAAGAGGAGATTAAAAAAGTGAAGAAAGCTGTTTCTGATGAAAAGGAGCCAGAATTAACTGATTTGCCGGGTGTTGGGCCTGCTGTTGCTGCTAAGTTGGAGGCTGGAGGTGTTTTGGATTTGATGTCTTTGGCCGTTGCTAGTCCTGCTACAATCTCAGATATGTCTGGAATCAGTCCGGCTGTTGCTCGTAAGGCTATTCAGGCTGCGAGAGACATGTTGCAATTAGGTTTTACCGATGGAATGGAATACTCTAAGAAAAGAGAAGATGTTTCTTACATTACATTTGGAAGTGAAAATATTGATCAATTGCTGGGTGGAAGAGGTATAGAAAGTAGGGCAATAACTGAGGCTTTCGGAGCTTATGGTTCAGGGAAGACTCAGTTAGGTTCGACTTTAGCTGTTAATGTTCAGTTGCCTAAAGATAAGGGAGGAAATGAAGGTAAATGTGTTTTTATCGATACTGAGGGAACTTTTAGACCTCAGAGAATAAAACAAATTGCCGAGAGTAAAGGTTTGAATCCTGATAAAGTCTTAAAGAATATTTTGGTTGCAAGAGCTTTTAATTCAGATCATCAAATGTTGCTTTTAGAGAAAGTTGGTGAGATGGTGAAGAATGGCGAACCAATTAAATTGATGATTATTGATTCTTTGACTGCACACTTCAGGGCAGAGTATTCTGGTCGAGGGCAACTTGCGGATAGGCAACAGAAGCTTAATAGGTATATGCATGATTTAATGAAACTTGCCGAAACGCATAATATTGCTGTTTATGTTACGAACCAGGTTATGGCGAATCCTGCACAACTTTTCGGGGATCCTACGACTGCAATTGGAGGGAATATTGTAGGCCATGCTTCAACTTATAGGATGTACCTTAGAAGAGGAAAACAAGGTTCTCGTGTCGCAAAGTTAATAGATAGTCCTAACTTGCCAGATAATGAATGTGTTTATTTTGTTACTGATGCAGGTGTTGTTGATAAAGCTTAAAATGGAAGAAGGAGAAATTTCTGATTTGAATAAAGAGTTGTCTGGTTTTTTTGAAGAGAATGATGTTCTGGGAATTAAGGTAAGAAGTTTTAATCTTCTTGTTTCAGGTAAAAATTATCCTTTTGGATTGATAATGCCTGATCTTCAGGGAAGAAAATTTGGTTATGGAGATTATGATTATGTTTCTGAACTTAGAAATATTGGAAAGAAGCATGGTTTGGAATATCTGATATTTTCGTTAGATTGTTATGGTAAGTAAAAGTGCATTTTAAAAACTAAATTTTACTTTTTATTTTTATGAATAAAAAAAGATATCTATTTCTTTGTAAGCATAACTTTACTCGTAGTAGGTATGCAGAGGATTTTTTGAGAGGTTATCTCGACGCTAAAAATGTTAAGGCAATTATTTCTTCAGCGGGGGTTGGTTGGCTATCTGTTTTTTTGGGTAGAAGAATTAACAAAAATATTTTGAAAAATGTTGATGTTGTTTTTGTTATGGAAAAATATATGAAGAATTATCTGGTAAAAAATTTTGAATTTGCTCGTAAAAAGATTATTGTGATGAATATTAAAGATGAATATGGTTTTTTAAGGAGGAAATCTTATTTGGCTCTGGAAAAAAGATTTGAAAAATTTGATTGGAAAAAATATATTTAAATAATATTTTTAATTGTTTATTTTATGGAATCTGAATATATGCAAAAAGTTAAGGAAACTGAGATTTGTAAAAATTGCACAAATATTGTTGTTGGTAGGGGAGATGAACATGCAGAGATTCTTTTTGTTGGTGAAGCTCCTGGAAAAAATGAAGATGAACAGGGTTTGCCCTTTGTTGGTCGTGCAGGCAAAAATTTGGATGCTCTTTTATCAAAGGTTGGTCTGAGTATTGATGAAATTTATATTGCAAATATTCTGAAGTGCCGTCCACCAAAAAATCGCGATCCTCTTCCTGAGGAGATTAAAGCCCATACTCCTTGGCTTTTGGAGCAGATAAAACAAATTAAACCCAAGGTTATTTGTTCGCTTGGAAATTATGCAACCAAATTTTTTCTTTCTGAGGGAGATATCGATAAAATGAAGAGTCAGCCTGGAATTACAATGGTTCATGGGAAAGTTAAGTTTGTGAATATTGATGGTGTTAAGATAAAACTTATTCCTTTATTCCATCCGGCGGCTATAATTTATAAAAGAGATTTGACCCCGCTTTGGGAGAAAGATATGGAAATTGTAAAAGAGCAAGTTAAGAAAACTCGGGAACAGAAAACTTTGTCCTAGTTTTTTCTAATTTTGTTTATGTCGTTTGTTTTTGGAGCGTCACGAACTTTTACAAACTTGTAGTGTGCGTCTTTTGTTTTTTCCCCATTTATCTCTTCTTTTAGAGTGTAGGTTTTTTTGTTTTCTTTTAAGAAATATTTAAGTTTCATTTTTCTTTAGTTGAAAAATCCATCGAATTTTTCTTTGCAAATTTTTCTATTTCTTCAAAAATTTCCTTGATTTTATTATCTGCTTTTTTTATGTCATCAGCTTCTGTTTTTACAGAATATTTCCCTGCGGAGATATATTTTATTTCTCCTTTTTTTATCTTTCCTAAAATCTCTTTTATAAATTTTAATCCTTCGTCATCGGTTGTTGTTAGAGTAAAATCTTTTTTTAAAATGGCTTTTTTTGTTTTTTGTTTATTTAAAATTTCAAGCACCTTTTCTGCATCCTCTTTTGAAATAACTTTTTCTAATTTTTTTGGAGATTCTTTTATCTCTTCTACGAATTCATATAGTTTTTCCTTTTCTTTTATTTCTTTAATTGCTTTTTTTGCCCTTTCTTCCCCAATTATTCTTTTTAGAAGGCTAGAGAAACTTTTTTCTTGTTTTATTTTTTCTCTCATTTCTTTTTGTTCTTTTTTGGTAACTCTCCTTAGGGATAATTTTATTGTTTCGCCTTTTGTGCTTAGAACCTTGCATATTATTTTTTTCTTTGGAACTACATAATCTCTTAAGTTTCTTATTCTTCCGGGTGCGATTTCACTTAAAACTATACTTCCATCTTTTTCTTCCCCGTCTATATTTACGAATACTAGAGTTCCAGCTATCCTGTCTACTGTGCATAATGTTATGTCTCCTTCTTCAAGTGTCATATATTTTGTAGAATAGAAGAGGTTTTAAAACTTGTTGTGGTGGTTTTTTTATGGCTCGAAAATCCAGGAAGATGAATAAAACTCTCATCAAGAAGGTTTTTTCTGGTGGAGATGTTGGTTGTCCTCTTAATTGTTCTGGGATGATTAAGTATAGGGAAATTGATAGACAGATTTATTCTGAAGATTGTGAAGAAATATTTTATGATTTTAGATGTACAAAACATCCGAGGAAACATTCATGGAGAGTTACAGAAGAACATTCTGATGATTCTTATATTTATTTTAAGAAACTTAGTTAGTAACTTTTATTACTTCTATCTCTAAATTCTTTTTTAGAAGTTCAATTAATTCTTCTTCTTTTTCTTGTTTCACTATTCCTCCTGCGGCGAATTCGTGTCCTCCAACTTCTCCCCCTATTTCATTTACAATTCCGTCTAGGATGTCCCGAACATTTCTTCCTCTTTTTCCTACATTTCTTGCAGATATTTTTATTTTGTCTTCATAGTGTGCTAATCCCACAAGAATCGTTCCTTCTTGGTAGTCTGGAGAATTTGAAAGGATGCTTGTAATTGTTCCAATCATTGTGTCCTTGATAGAATCTTTTGCATTTATTATTGAGAATGTTTTTCCTTCTATTTTTTCAATTTTTTTTGCAGTTTTTATTCCTCCTATTAGTTCTTGTTTATATTTTGCATGGATTTCTTCTGCTCTTTTTTTTGCGAAAGGAATTTCCATACAAAGTTGTAATGCGATATCACTTTTTCCGTATCTTGAGCAAGCATTTATTTTTGCACTCATTTCTCTTGCATCTTCTAGCTGATTATACATTTTAAGTAAAAAAATATCTCCTACTATGTCATCTTTTGATTTTGGGTTTCTTAGAATTATTGAGGTTGTTAATTTGCTCATTTCTTCTTCGTTCAATTCCAGAAGACTTTTGTATTTTCCATTTTCAGGATTTAGCCCGGCTTCTCTTAGAAGTTCTAGGACGCCCTTTAAATCTCCCGTTACTTCGGGTATGTAGGGATTTGAGCAATATTCGAGAGTTCTATTTAGGGGTCTTGTGGATGGATAAATCAATAGTCCTCTTTTTCTTTTTATTTCTCCGTCTTCCAGTATTCCATTATTCAAGGTTCCTATTTCTTTTTCAAGACAATCTCCAACCATTCCCAAAACTGCAAGCTTTGCAAATTCTTTGTTTTTTTCATTAATTTCTTTACAAAATAGATATGTTAATCCCGAACCGCTTATTTTTTGTTTTTCAAATAGTTCGGAGTTGATGATATTTATGTTTGAAGGTATTTCTTGAACAATCTCGTGATGGTCGATTATGAAGACATCTTCAAAATTTTTGAGATAATTTAAACTTCCTGAAGCTAGGTCAAGAAATAGAAGTATTTTTTCTTTTGGAAGTTCTTCGATGAATTTTTCATCTAAACTTTTTACTATCTTTAGACTGAATTTTATATCCAAATTTTTTAGTACTTGCACCATTATTGCAGCAGAAGTTATTCCATCAGTATCAAAATGGCTTACTATTTGGACTTCTTTTTCTTTGGATTTTTCTAGAAATAGTGGTACAATTCTTTTTATTTCTAATTCTAAATTCTTGTCCATTTTTCCCTCTTTTAATTTAAAACAAAATTAGATTAATTTTCGATGTTTTTTGATTTTTCTTATGTGCGACAATCTTCTACTTTTCTCTCTGATTGCTCTTTTATCTTGTTTGTTTTTTTCTGTATGTTTTGAAAGTTTGTTGTATTTTTCTTCAACATTTGTCAATTCAGGGTCAGTATATTTTTCTTTTTCTTTTAGTATTTTAGATATTTTTTTTGAGAATTCTTTTGGATGAATTTCTTGTTTTCTTAATTCTTCTCCGATTTTTTCTGCTGTTAATCCTTTGTCAGCTAGCTCAATAACTTTTTTTTCAAATTGGGTTTGAGTAAGTTTTTTTGTTTCCTTTTTCTCTGCTGTTTTTTCTTCTGGCATGTAAATTCGTATGGATTGTTATTTTTAAAGGTTGTTGTTCATATTAAGAAAGTGGTTCTTGGAATTGGATAATCCTTTGATTATTTTGTGTAATTGTAGAGTAACAACAAATAGAAAGATTTATAAAGTTTGGATTTTTAAAAATAATATGAAAAATATCATTAAACAAATAGGGAAAAAGACGCTACCATTTTTGGTTGCTCCTTTATTTTTTTCAAATTGTAGTAATCAAGTTTATAACATTGGAGAAAATCCTCTTTATAGGACTCCTTCTGGAAATTTTAAATTAGAAAAGGAAGGTAAAGAGTTCATTTACCATGTTGATTATCATGACAGGAGAGTTGAAGATAGTGCTAAATGTTACAAGTTTTTTGATTCTCATAAAGTAAAAAAAGTTGTTGAAAAAGATTCTTCGAGTGGAAAGAGTGTTTATTTTTTAGGGAAGGACTCAGAAGTTATTAACGAGGCTCAGAAAAACATGGATTCTTATATGAAGTATGTGGATTCTTTGAGATTAGAGGATTTTGTTAATAAAGTTGGAAAACAGAATTCTGAACTTTCTGATAAAACAGGGTTAAAGGAAGATTCTCGAAGACTTCTGGAACAACAATATTATTTGTTCAAAGACGGTCATGTTTTTGTAAGGCACGGAGATTCTTGTGTTTGTCAAGGCTCTGAACCTAAACACGTAGTTAATAAACATGATTGAAGAGTTTTGAATATTCGTTAGACTCTTTGTTTTTTGTTGCCCTTGCATTATTTTTATTGGATTAAATTCTGAGAATCACTTTTTAGACTCAATGAAAATTTTATAAAGTATTTTTGACTCTTTTTTGTATGGGAAGAAGTATAGGTGTGGTTAGTTTAAAAGGAGGTGTTGGAAAAACTTCTGTTGTTGCGGCTTTGGGTGCTGCTATTGCCAATTTTGATAAGAAAGTTTTATTAGTTGATGGGAATCTTTCTGCACCTAATTTAGGTTTTCATTTTAAAATTATTGATCCCGAAAGAAGTTTACATGACGTTTTGAATCGAGAATATCATGCGAAAGATGTAGTCCATAGCGTTCATAATTTGGATGTTATTCCTGCCTCTGCCTTTTCGAGGAAGAATGTTTCTCCTCTGAAATTGAAAGATAGATTGAATTATTTGAAGAAAAAATATGACTTTATTATTTATGATTCCTCTCCTTCTTTAAATGAAGAGACGCTTGGAGTTATGTTAGCTTCAGATGGTTTATTGGTAGTTACTACTCCAGATCATGCTACTTTGGGAACCACTATTAAGGCTGTAAAATTGGCTAAGCAGAGAGGGGCTCAGATAGATGGATTAGTTCTTAATAAAGTCCATAATAAGAAATTTGAAGTTTCTTTAGATGATATTGAAAATACATTGGATGTTCCTGTTTTAGCTGTGGTGCCTCATGACGTTAATGTTCTGAAAGCTTTGTCTGAATTTACTCCTTCTACATTGCATAAACCTAAATCTAGTGCGAGCGAAGAATATAGGAGATTAGCGAGTACTTTGGTCGGACAAAAAGATAAGCCTTTGAAATTGAAGCGATTCTTTAGATGGATGAATCCTAAGAAACAAGATATTAATCGAGCTGTTTTTTATGAGAGTTTGTTTGAATAAAAAAGAAAGAAAAGGTCTTTCGACCTTAAATTAGGGTTAATTTAAAAGGTATTTGTCATTAATCCAGGCAATTTCTTTGCTTAATCCCTTTGGGAATAAAACAAGTGCTTTGTCTCCGTGGTGTTCTAAGATATCTGCTCTTAGATATTTTTCTCTTAGAGACATCTTGCCCGTTATTTCCTCGCCTTTTGCGTCTAAGACGCTCACCCTATATTCTCCGAAAAATTCTCCCGGAGATTTTTGACAAGAAAGGTTTATACTTTCCATGGTATTTCTATTAATTGATTTATTTATATTAATTCTCGAGCATTTTTTAGAAGTAAATAGGAGTTGTTATTTTAGGGTGTAGTGTGCCTGTTTCTTAGGGAAAATGACAGAAGGAAATATAGCCCCGCCCGGATTCGAACCGGGGTCACTGCCTTCAAAGGGCAGTATACTTGACCACTGTACTACGGGGCTTTATTTTTTGAATTCTTATTTGTTTTTAAAACTTATTAGTGTCTATATCTTCCTCGTTTTTCAACTGCAGTTATTCTTTCAAAAATCTTTTTTGCCTCTGTTTTTCCCAATTTTTTTTCATAAGATTTTTTTACTTCCTGTAAAAGTTCTTTCCAGTGCTCGAAGTGTTTTGCCTCTAGTGCTTGGTGAAGTAGATGCAAATCAACCGCTTTATCCTCTATTTTTTTTGAAATGTATCCTAATCCAAAATCAATGAAAAAAACTTTATCTTTTTTTAGAATCATATTTGAAGTTGTTAAATCTCCATGAATTATGTCCTCTTTGTGAATTTTTGCAATCGATTTTCCAACTTCTCTCATTATTTTTTTTTGTTCATTAAGTTCTAATTTTTCTAGTCGTTCAGATAATTTTTTTCCATCAATGAATGGTATTTTTATTTTGTCGAATTCTTTTGAACTTTCTGGAATGGGGGAATTAATTATTTTAGAAGCTTTTTTTAGGAGTTTTGTTTCTGCTTTTGTTCTTCTTTTTCTTATTTGTTTGTCTAGTTCTGGATGCCTGTAAGATTTTGAGATTCTATCCTTTATTATAAAGTCTTTTTCAAGAATTATTTTTGCTTCTGCGCCTTGTGAGAGAATTTTTTGTGAAGCCATTTTATTTATTGAAAATTTTTTTTGTTAATCCTGAATCTTTTATTATTCTATTTAGAGTTCTTTTTTTTATTTAGAGTGATTAGGGATTGTTAACTTTATTATTTTTCCAGAAATTTGCGGAAGTTCCATTATATTCTTATTTTTTTAGTTTCAAAATTGTCTTTGAAAGCAAGTATTTCGTTTTGATCTGGTTCAAGCCATAATTCTAATGCTTCTTTTATATTTTCAATTGCTTCTTCTTGTGGTTCTAAAATTACTTCTATTTCCATGATCTTATTTGGGAAATTGAGTTTATAGATTTTTCTTTTTGAGTTTGTTTTCAAGTTTATCTAAGTTTTCTGATAGTTCTTTAAAGGGTTTTATTTTGAATAAAAATGTTATAAACAAAAAAATTAGTGTGAAAGAGATTAGATTGAAAGCTAGATTATTTATTTTCTCCTTTAGTACTAGAAATAGAATCTCATTTATTACGCTCGCTCCTAGAATTATGATTGTTATAAATCCTATCCATAAAATCAGGATTCTATATTTTTTCATTAATTGTTAAAGCCAATAAAGTAATTTAAACCTTTATATTGAAATGCTGTTGCAGACGTTGTTTTGTATTCTTCTATATTTTTTGCGTCTTTTGGAATTTTTAGTTGTGATTTATCTTCTAGTCCAAAATAGAAGGTGTTTATAGGAATCATTTTTGTTGCTTGAATATGTTTTCCGTTAGGTGTTAATGTGTTGTCTGGAAGGTTTTGTATTGCGTTGAGAATTTCTTTCTTTAATTTTTCTTGATGTTCTGGTATTTTTACCTCTTTTTCTAGACTCATTATACGAAAAAACTAAGTTTGTTTTTAAGAATTATTGTTTTAGAATATCAATTTTTTCTTTATTTGTTTAAATCTTGGAATTGCTATTGCGATTATTACTATTAGAAATCCTAACATTATTCCTATGTCGTTGTGTTTGTCTTTGAGTATTCTTTGAATCGAAATTGTTGTTAAAATTATTGCAGAAAATATGAAATAGGGGGTTGTCCAATTTTTGTTTTGATCTATGAAATAATATATTGTATAAAGGATGAAGCTTGTTATTACAATGTGTGCTGATGCGTCAAAAAGTATATTCTTTCCGAAGATTTGCATTGGGAGGTATTTTAGAAGTACTAGGCCTATTGCCATAATTAAAGCAGTTAGTGTTAGCCAGATGATTTGTTTTTTTATTCTTTTTTTCATAGAATTTATTTGTTTTTGTGGATTATAAATTTTTTCGGAGAGGTTAAAACCTCATCTTTTTTCCACCAAATTTTTTCATCATTTTTTGCATTTTTTTCATGTCCATTCCTTTTGAAGGGTCGAATGAAGCTTGTTCCTTTATCATTGATTGAAGCATTTTGTATTGTTTAAGTAGAGCTCTAATCTCTGAATTATTTACTCCCGCACCTTTTGCGACTCTTCCTATTCTTGAAGTTTGTTTTTCGAATAATTCTGGATTATCTCTTTCTTCTGGAGTCATTGATTTAATTATGTGTTCCCATTTCTTTACTTTTTGCTCTTGTTGCTGTAATTTATCTTCCGGAACTTTTGCTTTTCCTAATCCTGGAATCATCGATTTTATTTTGTCAAATCCTCCTATTGCACCCATTGATTTTGTTTGTTCTATTACATCGTTTAGGGTTATTTTTCCTTCTTGTAATCTTTCTTGCATTTCTTTTTGTTCTTTTTCTCCTGTAACGGACTGTATTTTTTGAATTAAAGAGGATAGGTCGCCCATTCCCAATAATCTTGAGAGGAAGGCTTCGGGGTCGAACTCTTCGATATCGTTTATTTTTTCACCTGTTGTTATGAAATAAACTCCTGCATCAACTTCTGCACAGGCTGTTAACGCTCCACCCGCTTTTGCTGTTGAATCCATTCTTGTAATTATTACTCCTGACATGTCCAAGGCCTGTTTGAATTCTTCGGCTTGTTTTTTTGCTGCCTGTCCTATATCTGCGGGCATAACTAAGATTGTCTCGGTTGGCTTTATTTCTTTGTTGAGTGATTTAATTTCTTTAACTAGTTCTTTATCTAATGTATGTCTACCTGCTGTATCAATCAGAACTAAATCATATTTTTCTAGTTCTTTTTGGAATTTTTTGTATGTTTTAACTGCATTATTTTCTTCCATATCAACGAAAACATTTAGGTTGTTTGTTTCGCCGAGTTGTTTTAATTGCTCTTTTGCTGCAGGCCTGTGAACATCAAGCCCTACAAGTGCAACTTTTTTTCCACGTTTTGCAAACCAGTTTCCAAGTTTTGCAGTTGTTGTAGTTTTACCTGCCCCGTATAAACCGAGAAGCATAATTCTGTTTTGTTTTTTTGAATCAAGTTTTAGTTCTTTGTATTCTCCAAGGATTTTTACAAGTTCATCATGAAGTAATTTTATTACATGTTCCTTTTTTTCAATTCCCTTTATTCTTTCATCTTGTGCGGCTTTTTTTATTCTGTCTGAGAGCTGTTTTACTAAAATTATGTTTACGTCCGCTTCAATTAGTGCTCTTTGTAAATCTCTTACTATTCCATCAACCAGATTTTTGTCTAGAAATATAGCATTCGCTATTTTGTCTGTTGCTTTTTTTAGGGTATTTCCTAACTTTTCTAACATGTTTTAGTAAGAAATAAGAGGGTTAAGAAGTTTTTGGTTTGTGTTTTTAGAGAATTATTGGTAAAGTCAAACTATATTTCTTAACTATTTTTGGAGTTTTTACTGGCTTAAACCGAGTTTTATAAGTGATTCGTACATCTTTTTCATGTTTTGGTTGAATTCTTTTTGTCTGTCAAAACGTGTTGTTTCTAGAATGTTTATTTTGTTATCATATTTTGCACTCTCTACTTTTTTCTGATATTGTGGCTCATTTCTTGAGTAATTTTGGTCTTGGATTAAATTATAGTTCTTTAGGGGGTTTTTCTCTTCTTTAGGAGTATTTTTCTCTGGTTTTTCTTCTCTGTTTAGTTTAGAGAGTAGGTCTTTTACCAGTTCTTTGTTTATTTTTTTAGAAATTGCCTTTATCTCTAAATTTGAGATTTCTTTGAGTTCGCGATGGGGATCTAAGTCTTCCATTCAAAATTGTGATGTTCTTTTTTCTTTTTAAATGTTGTTTTTCTCCGAAAAGTTACAGATTTTTGTAGAAACCTTTTTAAATGGGTTTTCTGGATTTTAGGAGTTTTTTAGTCACTAAATAACTTCTCAAGAAATTTATTTTTGTCGAATTTTTCTAAATCTTGATATTCTTGTCCTGTTCCCAAATATAAAATCGGCTTTTTTGTAACATATCCGACTGAGAGTGCTGTTCCGCCCTTTTCATCAATGTCTGCCTTGCTTAAAATTATTCCATCAATTTTTATTGCTTGGTTGAATGATTTAACTTGTTCGACTATGTCATTTCCTGTGATTGATTCTCCCACGAAAATTTTTGTTTGAGGGTTTGTTATTCTTGAAACTTTTTCGATTTCTTGCATAAGGTTTTTTGCAGTATGCATTCTTCCGGCAGTGTCTATTAGAACACAATCTAAATTATTTTTATTTGCATACTTTATCGCTTCAAATCCTACTGAGGCAGGGTCGGAGCCGTAGTCGTTTGCTATAACTTTTATCCCCAAATTATCTCCGTGCTTTTTTATTTGTTCGATGCTTGCAGCTCTGAATGTATCTCCTGCTGCCATTACAGAGCTCAATTTATTTTCTTTTAGTTTGCTTGCAATTTTTGCAATGGAGGTTGTCTTTCCAGTTCCATTTATCCCGCAGAATAGAATTACATAGGGTTCAGAATTTTCCTTTCGAAATTCTTTTACTTTCTCAATTAAATCGTAAGGTTCAATTAATATTTCTTTTATTATTTCTTTTAGTGCTTCTTCAATTGTTTTTTCTATTTCTTTTTTTGGAATTTCTTTGTCAATGATTTTTTCTTTTAAGTCGTTGATTATTTTTTCGGCAACTTCTAATGCAACATTGTTTTCGATAAGGGAAAGTTCTAATTCTTCTGAATATTCCTGGAATTGTTCTTCTGTTATCTTTTTTGTTGAGGAAATTATTTTTTTGAAGAGCGATTTTTTCTTTTTCTCTGTTGGTTTCTCTTCTGGAATCTCTTGAATTTCTTCAGTTTCTTTTTTAATTTCTTTAGAAGTTGTTTCGGGCTCTTCTTTCTTTTCAGGTTTTTTCTGTTTTTTTTCTTCTCTCTTTTTCCTTTTTTGAACTTTCTTTTCTTCTTTTGATTGTTTTTTCTCTTTTTGTTTTTCTACTTTTTTTGGGGTTTTTTCTATTTCTTCAGTTTCTTCTATTGATTCTTCTTTCTCGGTTTCTTCTGCCTTTTTTCCAAGTGATTTTGTCCAGCTTTTTAGCTTATTTTTTAGTTTTCCGAACATAGAATTAATATAATAGGAGAAGTTTTAAGGTTTTGGATTAGTTTTTGTTTTTGGGCTTTGTCATAATTTTATTTGTTGTCACTGGAAAAACTATCTAAATTTTTATAAATGAGGGAGTCTTTTTTTTTACATGAAAGGAGTTTTAATTATACTTGATGGTTTGGGAGATAGGGAATCTCCGGATTTGAATAATAAAAGTCCTTTGGAAGCTGCGAATACTCCAAATTTGGATTGGTTTGCTTCTCGTTCGGAATTGGGTTCTATGCATCCTGTTAAGAAAAATTTTGTTCCGGAATCTGATGAAGCCATTGTTTCTATTTTTGGGAATGAATTGCTTTCGTCTACTAGAGGGCAATTGGAGGCGAGAGGAACTGATTTGAAATTGAATCGAGGGGATTTGGCTTTGAGAACTAATTTTGCAACTATTGATTCTCTGGAAACAGGAAATGTTATGAGTCGTAGGGCAGGTAGGACACTTACTACAAGGGAAGCTAATTCTTTGGCTAAGGCATTAAATAAAATAAAGCTTCCAGTTGATTTTGTCTTTAGATCTACCGTTCAACACAGAGGTGCTTTGGTTTTTAGAGGGGGTTTTTCGGATAATGTTTCTGGAAATGACACTACTTATTATCAAGGTAAGGCTGGAGATGTAAAAAAGGTTGTTCCTTGTAAAGCTTTGGATGAAGATGAAAATTCTCAATATACTGCGAAAATTGTTAATGAATTTTTGAAAAAGGCACATGAAGTTCTTCAGTCTCATCCAGTTAATTTGGAAAGAATGCAAAAAGGTTTTTTGCCTGCAAATTATCTTTTGATTAGGGGACCTGGAATAGAAACTCCTAAATTAAAACAATATGAGGATTGGATGTCTGTTGCTTATATGCCTCTGGAAAGAGGTTTTGCGAGAGTTTGTGGAATGAAAAATTTTTCTTTTAACCCTCCGAAGTTGAAATCTATGGATGTTTATCAAAATTTATGGCAGAGTTTGAAAAAAGCATGTAAGTATTCTATAAAACATTTGAAGAAAAATAGGAAGAAATTTGATTATGCTTATTTGCATATTAAAGAAACTGATTTGCCTGGGCACGACAATAAACCTTTTGATAAAAAATTGATGATTGAATATTTAGATGTAAATTTGTTCAAATTTTTGAGGAAGTGGGCAGAAAAGCATAAGATTAAAGTGGTTGTTACCGCAGACCATTCTACTCCATGTATTTTGGAAAAACATTCTGCGGACATGGTTCCAGTTTTATTTTATAATGTTGGGAAGGGAAAAAAGGAACAGAGATTTACTGAGAAGGATTCTAAGGAAGGAAATTTAGGAGAATTTGTTGGGAAGGATTTGTTTAGTATTGTTGGCTTTAACAAGTAATTCAATATAGAAATTAATAAAAATAAATTGTTTTTTAATAGAGAATAATTTGGATATGAAATGATAACTTATAATGATATATATGAAGCTGCGAGGAAGGAGAGGTATTCTGACCAGTTGCAAAAGCTTCCGAAGAATTTTATTTTTGAGGTTTCGGCTTATTTAGAGAGTAAAAAACAAGTGGCCTTGCAGAGTGAAGAGGATTTTTCTGATGTTGTTATGAAAACAAAGAAGCAATTGGAAAATGCGAGGACTTTGTTTAGAGAGTTACTGACTAAGAGAAGAAAGAAAATTTTGGATTTGGTTTTAATTGCTGCTGAGACGGGGATTTCTAAGCAAGATTTTGAGAATATGCTTGATTTTGAAAAAGAACTTTTTGAGGAATTGATGAAGTGTATGGATGCTTCGGATAAGAAACTTTCTGAAAAATTGAACTCAAAAGTTGAGGATCAATCTTCTAAGAATTCTTTGATTGTTTTTTTGGATAAGGTTGAAGAGTTTGTTGATATGACTGGAAATAAAGTAGGTCCTTTTGATGAGGGTCAGATGGCAAATCTTCCCAAAGAAATTGTTAAAATTTTGGTTGATGATAAAAAAGCACAGATAGTTGAAGAGTAATTATTTTTCTAAATGGATTGTTTGTGTTGGGAATGCAAATTCTATTCCCTCTTTTTCAAACCTCTTGTAAATTTCCATGTTTATTTTTTCTTGAGTGTCCATGTATTCGTTATAATCCGCAGATTTTACATAATACACTACCTCATAAATTAAGCTGAAGTCTCCGAATTCTTTAAAATGGACTCTGTCTAAATCTGCATTATTTATTTTGGTTATTACATCTGTAATTATTTCTTTTGCTTTTTCTAATTTCTTTGAACTTGTTGAATAGGTTACTCCTATGTTAAAATTTATTCTTCTTTTGTCCATTTTCTTGTAATTGTTAACTCTTGTTGTAGTTAGTTCTTTGTTTGATACAACTAATTCTTGTCCTTGAAGAGTTTCAATTCTTGTTGATTTTATTCCGATGTGTTTTATTGTTCCCATGTCTTTTCCGATTATTATGAAGTCTCCTTCTTTGAATGGTTTGTCAAAATATATTACGAATGCTGAGAATAAATCTTCCAATACTGCCTGGAAAGCAAAGGCGATGGCTAAACCCCCTATCCCTAAACTTGCAATCAGAGGAGTTATTTCAATACCTAAATTAGATAGGACCATTAATAGAACAAGAGACCAAATGATTATTTTTGAAATTGTTGCAAATACTTTCATCATGGATTTGTTTTCTTCGAATCCTTGCCTTTTTCTTACTTGTTTTTCTACGAAATGTTGAACTATTTGACTTAATCCTTTTGCAATATAGAATCCTGTTAGGATTAACATGGCGTAATACAATATTTTCCCTAGTAACTCTGGAAGTACTAAGAATGTTGATGCAATGTATATTGAAAGGAAAAAGAAAAAATTCCAGTGTATTCCATCGAGAAAATCAACTACTATGTCATCCCAAGTTGTTTTGGATTTTTTAGCAAATCTTTTTAGTGAATGAATTATGGAGTAGTTGAATAGTCTGAAAACTATGAAGGATCCTACAAAAATTGCAAGCGCGATTAGATATTCTTTTCCGGTGTTATTCCAGTAAGTCCCTTGAAGAAATTCTTCAAACATTTTTTTATAAGTTCTTTATCTTTTTTATATCTTGTGGGTTTTTCAGTTATGTTTATTAATCTCTTTTTATTTTTTCAATTATGGTTTTGATTAGCAGGTTGATTACTGGAATTATTTTTATTTTAGTTGGCGTGACTTTTTTGTTTATTCCTTTTTTTGGTTGGATTTATGGATTGATTCTTCTTGTTGTTGGTTTGATTATTTTGTTGAATAAATCCGAAGATAAGATTGAACAGAGAAAAGATATAAAAACTAAAATGACTAATTTATAATATGGGAGAGGTGATTGTTTCGAGTACTAATGATGTTCCTGGAAAAAAGGTTGATAAAATTTTAGGTGTTGTTAAAGGCAATACTGTTAGAGCGAGAAACATTGGAAGAGATATTGGTGCCGGTTTCAAGAGTTTGATTGGAGGTGAAGTTAAAACTTATACTCAAATGACGACTAATGCTCGTGATGAAGCATTTAACCGGATGATAAACCAGGCTGTTGATTTGGGTGCTGATGCGGTTGTGGGTTTTAGATTTATGACTTCTATGATTATGAAAGGTGCATCTGAGATGTTAGCTTATGGAACTGCGGTAAAATTAAAGTAAAATGGTTAACGAGGATTTTTCAAAAAATTTTAAGAAAGTTTTTATTTGGGCACTTATCGTTTTGATTCTTTTTTTGTCTTATAAAGTTTTGAAACCTTTTTTGATAACTATTGTTTCTGCTTTTATTTTGGCTTTTTTGATTTACCCTTTGTATAGTTTTTTTAATAAGCGTTTTCCGAAACTTTTGTCGGCTTCATTTTGTGTTTTGATTATTGTAGCGTTTTTGTTTTTGGTGTTTTATTATTTAATAAATGGATTATTTGTTGAGTTGGCAAGTTCGCTTCAGCAAGATAGTATTATTTCGTTTTTTCAGACATTTATCTCTGATTCTTTTTTAGATAAATTAGGAGTTAATTTGCAGAATCTTTCTTTGAATTTGAAATCTTATTTGTTTTCTAAAATTGATTCAGTGGTTTCTTTTGTTCCAAATCTTATAATTCATTTTATTGTTTTAATTTTTGGTATTTTTACTATTTTGGTTAATTGGGATTCTTTACAGGAGCAGTTTAAGAAATATGTTTCTTTTAAGGGAAGGGATAAAATTTCTAAAGAATTAGGAGAGACTACCAAAAATATTATCTATGGAACTTTTTTTATTGCATTGATTCAGTTTGGAATTGCAGTTTTAGGTTTTTATTTTTCTGGAGTTGAGTTTTACTTTCTTCCCTCGCTATTTATTTTCTTTCTTACTTTTATTCCTGGTTTTGGTCCGATAATTGTTTTCTTACCTTTGGCAATTTATTATGGTTCGATGGGAGATTATTCGGTTGTTATAGGTGTTTTAATTGCTGGTTTGATTTTGACTCTTGTAGATTTCTTGTTGAGAGCGAAAATTGTTGGAGATAAAGCTAAGTTAAATCCTTTCTTGATGTTGGTAGGAGTTCTTGGAGGTCTTGCGTTTTTTGGCGTTATCGGTTTTATTTTAGGTCCTTTGATAGTTATGTATTCCATTAAACTTTTGAAGAATTTGTTGAATAGAGTTTGATTAAATATCCAGACTAAACATTAGGTTTTCGTTTCCTTTCAGTTCTTCATATATTTTTTCTAGATTATTCGGAAACTCTAGGTTGAGTTCTTTTGACTCGGTTTTATTTAGGAAGATTATTTTTTCGTTAAAATTTATTTTATTTTTTTTGAAAAATTTTCTCAGGGTTTTTGCATCTTTTATAGAGAGGATTATTGTTGAACGGGTTGGTTTTAGATATTTCATGTTTGAAAGAATCCCGTCTTTTATGTATACGTATTTTCCTCCGTGAGATATTCTTTTGCATCCGTAGAGTTCTCTAAAAAAATTGACTTTTTTTGACCCTTTCAGATTGCAATCGAATGTGAATTCTATTCCGAGAGTTTTGATATTTAATTTCATTTTATGTTACTAAAGTAACATAATTTAAAAGGTTTTTCAAAAGTTTTAAAAAGCAAAAATATCTAATGAAATCATGAAGATTCCGAAAAAGACAAATAGATATTGTCCGAGTTGTAAGAAGAAAACGGAACATAAAATTAAATTAGTTAGTACTGGAGCTAAGAGAGGTACTTTAACTCGAGGTTCTATTTCAAGAGCAAAATCTAGGGGTCTTGGTAGAGGAATTGGAAATAAAGGAAAGTGGGGTTCAAAACCTGCGGTTACGAAGTTTAAAAGAAAAACAAAAACAACTAAAAAAACAAATATTATGTACTCTTGTGGAGTGTGTGGGAAATCACATTATCAAAAGAAAGGTATAAGGGCAGGTAAACAGGTACAAGAATAAAATGGCAATAGCAAAAAAGAAAAAAAGATTTTTTGATGTGGAAATTCCGATAATCAATAAGACTACAAATTTGTTAGCTTTTGAGCCGAAGGAACTGGACAATAAATTTATCACCTATGATTTGACAAGAATTCTCAAAGGTAAGAATATCATTCTTCAGTTGAAAACTCTTCTTAAGGGGGATGAACTTACTTCTACTCCTCGAGGATTAAAGATTCTGCCAGTTTACATAAAGAGAATGATTAGAAAAGGAACTAATTATGTTGAGGATTCTTTTGTTGCAGATTGTAAGGATGCTAAATTAGAAATAAAACCCTTCTTGATAACAAGAAAAAAGGTTTCAAGGGTTGTTAGAAAAGCATTGAGAGAAAAAGTTAGAGAGGAACTTGGAAATTATATTGAATCAAAAGGTTATGAAGAAGTTTTTGATGATATTTTAAGGAATAAATTGCAAAAAGAAATTAGTTTGAAATTGAAAAAGGTTTATCCTTTGTCTCTTTGTGAGGTTCGAAGAATTAAGGTTGTTGAAGATATTGAGACGGAAGAAGTTAAGAAAGAATAAATCTTTTAAAGCGTTAATTCTATTCATTTTTGTGCCTGTATAGCTCAGTGGCAGAGCGGTTGCCTTGTAAGCAATAGGTCGGGGGTTCGAATCCCTCTACAGGCTTGTTTTAGCAATATTTAAATAATTGTTTTATATTTTTTATTTATGAGAAAAAGGTGGAAGTTTGCTTGGTTCATTTTGTATGTTTTCTTTGGATTGTATTTTATTAATTCGGCTTTCTTTTTTGTAGAGGTTCCGAATTTTGTTGAAGGTTTAGATAAATGGATTTCTCTCGTTGGAGGTTTGTTAATAATTTTTGGAAGTTTTAAATTTTTTAGAGTTAAAAGGAGGAGTAAATCGCTATTGCAATGAAAAAACAAAAAGCTTTGTTTATTTTTTATTTAGTTGTTGCAATTTGGTTATTCAACATGGTTGCAGGGTTGATTCCAATTCCGGATTTCATGAGATTTTTGAATAACTGGTTTGTATTAACTGGAGGAATTCTTGTTTTGATTTCCGGACTGAAGTACATCGGTGTGGGCAAACATTGAATTTTTTATTTTTGCTATAATTTAGTTAAATTTATATATTAATTTTTTTTCTTTTATTTATGTATAAAAGAGGACAGGTTACCATTTTTATTATTGTTGCAATTTTGATTGTAGCAGGAGTTGTATTATTTTTTTCTTTGAGAGGAGGTGTTGTTGAGAAAGAATATTCTCCTGAGGTTTCGGTTATAAGAAATTATGTCCAAGAATGTTTTGAAGATGTTTCAGATGTTTATGTTTATCGAGTTTCGGAAAATGGAGGTTACTATCCTCCTAGCGAGTTCTCAACACCTCTTTTGCAGGTTCCATATTATATTTATGAAGGAGAAAATAAAATGCCCACCAAACAAGAAATTGGTGATGAGATAGCTAAAAATGTTGTAGCTCAAACTGAATTTTGCGTTAATGAATTTAGTAGTTTTACAGAGTATGATATTGTTGAAAAGCAACCTTCGGTAAATGTGGAGATTTTGGATGAAGAAGTTAAGATAGATTTGGAATATCCTTTAACTATTGAGAAGGGAGATTTGGTTTCACAGACGAAAGATTTTGAATATAATATTCCAATTAGATTAGGTTTGGTTTATGATTCTGTCTCTCAGTTTGTTGCCCAGGAAATTCAATCTGGAGATGAAGCTATTTGTATTGACTGTTTAATAGATATTACAGAACAACAAGATTTATATGTTTTCATTAATTATTATGACGAAGATACTTCAATTTTTACAATTGAAGATCCTAATTCAGTTTTGAATGAAGATGAATTAAATTATTTATTTTCGATAAAAAATTAAAATGAGAAAAGGAATTTTTGTAGTCATTGGAATTTTACTAGTTTTTAATTTGTCTTTTGTCTTTATTCAGGGAGAGGACCTTTTGAATGAAGATTTTGTGGGAGATTCCTCTATTGATATTGCTACTCAGACTGGTATTGAAGATTTGGAGGTAGAGAATCTTAATGTTCAAGTTGACGAGGATGGAAACACAATTCTTTCACCAGCTTCGGGATTAGGTGATGATGCGGATTTTGGAATGAGGTTGGGCAAATCTGATTTTGATTTATCTTCTGAAGATTCATATGTTAAATTAGATTCTGAGGGAAATGTTCTTTCTGGAAAGTTTTCTACGCCTTCGACTCCAGAGAATTTTGAATTTGAAGGAGAGAAGGTTTTAACGAATGTTCCTGCAGAGTCTTCAATTATTTTTGAAGAGAATTCTTTATCTTTAAATTATCCTGGAACTGTCGGGGAAAAGACATTGACTTTTGACAATGTTGATCCAGATTCTACTTTTGATGTTGAATTTCAAGGAGATAAGATTAGAAATTTGGAAATTGTTGCAGGCGAAGGTGGAGCTAATTTTGATTATCTTGGGGGGAAGTTCAAAATTCCTGAAGATTCTACTTTGAGTGCAAGTGGAGGTATTTGGAATCTTCCTGAGAATTCGGAAATTTCTAGTTTGCCTAGTTACGAGGGAGTGGACTCTTTCGTGGAATATAGGGGAGGTAAAGTTCAGGCGGATTTTCTTATGGAAGGAAATAATATTAAACTTTCTAAGGAGTTAACTGGAGGTATTTTTAATGGAGGGCTTTCTTTTAATGGGTCTCTTGCTTCTAGTGATAGTAGAATGTTTCTTCCCCCAAAAGGAGATTTAGATTTTAGTAATAAGGTTAAACTTTCTCAGGGAACTGCGAATACTTTTCTATTTTTTGGAGAGGAGGAAATTCAAGAATCAGATTTCATTAATTTTGGAATGGATAGTTTTAAGATGGGAAGTTCTTCAGGAGGAGGAAGAGTTTGTGATGTTGAATTTTTCCCTGGGAATCCTTATCTAGGAGAATTTATGGAAAAAAATGATTATTTTGCTCTTGCTCCCACCTTTTCCCAATCGGATGCGTCTTTTGAGTTGATTTCGCCTAAGCCATTAGAGAACGATAAAAATTCACTTCCTATTTTGAGAACTAAAGGTTTTACAACTATTGGACAGGATGGAAAGCAACTTACCAGTATTTCAGATAAATCTGAGTTGAGACTTTCTAATGCTTTAGATGTGGGTATTCCAGAGGGCGAGAGAAAAGGAATAGTTCCAATGATTGTTGTAAGTGAATTGGATAATGATAAAATAGCTACTTTGTTTACGAAGAATAGAGATAGGGCTTATTATGCGAGAGAGAAGACTATCGGTTCAATATCCTTGATTGATGTTTTGGGCGATGAACATGAGAGCTTAGATAAGTTTGTGAACGAGTTTCCCTTTAAGGATATTACTGACCCCTTTGCGAAAGAATTGAAAGTTGGTTCTAATCTTGTGGACATGATTGATAATCAAAATTTTGTTGGAGAAGTAGGGGCTTTTAAGAATGCAGGAAAAAATGTTAATCTTCTTCAGCCACATATGGCTAATGAATTGGAAAATACTTTTGCTTTAACTCCTGAGTTTGAAGGAAAAGGAAGAGATGTTTTTGATGAATTGCAGGTTGGCATTCAGGGCATATCTAGTGATCCTTCTTTGACTGATGTTCAGAAGGAGGCTCAAATACAGCAGTTGAAAGATAATTTAGCTACAGAATATGGGTTGAATTCGTTACCTTCTCTTTCTCCACAGCAAGCTAATCTTGTTATTCAAGAGAATTTAGGTAAAGTTCCTCAGGGATACGATTATGATTCTTATAATAATGATTTGAAAAATATACAAGTTTTCAGGAATTCTTTGAAACAGCAAGGATTAAATTTGAAGGGTGCTGATGCTGGAACTAGTTTGTTGGGAATTAAGGAAAGGGCGTTTATTCAAAAAAAGGCGAATGAAATGGGAATTTCTTTTAATGATTATTTTGTAAATTATCATAAAATTATTCCAGGTGTTGAAGTAGCAACATATGAAAGTTACATTCCTCCGACGAGTTTGTTGGGTGATTTTAATAGAAAACCTTAATTTATTTTAGCTTGGCGTTAATTATTTCTGTTTTTTCTTCGGCAATCTTTATCCTTCTTGCATTCTTTGGATTTCTGTATTTTTCTAGCCAGTGAGGTGGAATTTTTTTTCTGTATATATCGTAACAAGCCCATGCTTTTTTGTATTCTCCCAACCCAAAATAACTTTCTCCTTCGTGAAAATAAACTTCAGATAGATTTGTTCCGGATTTTCGTGCTTTCTTTGCATTTTCTATTGCTTTTTTATATTCTCCTTTTTTTGCCAGTGCGTCTGTGAGTCCAACATAAGCATTTATCATTAGAGAATCTAGTTCTAGCGTTTTTGAGAAATCTTCAATTGCTTCTTCGTAATTTTTTAAAACAATGTTTGTTAATCCTCGATGATAATGTGTTAAAGGGAATTTTTTATTTAGTGCAAGAGATTTGTTTAATTCTTGTATTGCCTTTTTTTTATTTACTTGTCTTAGACTATCGGGGTTTTCAGGATGAGGATAACCAGAAAATTCTTCTTGTATTAGGTAGAGGTTTCTTCCGTTTCTCCAGTATGCAAGACTAAGTAGTTGATTTTCATCTAAATTTGAGAGGTAACATCCGTTTTCTATTGATTTAGGATGTGTGTTTTGTTCTTTTATGTATGTTGAGTCTGGAATTATTTTTTTTGATAGTACATCCCAATTAAAGTCTCCCTTGTTTTCTGGAGCCGAGGGATTTGAGGCATCGTGTCCGTCATTATTTGCGTCCCATCTTATTGTTATGTGATGTCTGTTTGTTATTGTAGCTTTTACATTTGGAACATTTAAAGCATCATAAATTCCCATATGTGCTTTAGTTATTACCATACATGAGTCAGATTCTTCTTTTGGAGGATTTAGCCAACCCTTCCCACCTTGGTAGTAGTGAAGGTTTAATTTTGGAACCACAATAGAATCTACTTTCTTTATCAATTTTAGTGCTTCTTCTTTTGTGTAAGTATCTTTTATTAGAGAATCTTTTTGAATGGTTGTTTCAGCTTCTTTTATTGCTTTATTGTAATTGAATTTTCTTATTCTTCTTGCGTTGAAGGGTGTTGTTTTTGAAGTTACTTTGTTCATTAAATGAGTTATTGTTGTATCTCCTGGTTCTTGTCCTTTTAATGGATTTGTTAAAATTAATGGAGCTGAGATTGCTATTGCTTTGAGTGAGTTTGAAATTCCTTTTCCCATGTTTTTGGATGTTTTTGGTATTTATAAATTTGTTGTTTTCTTGTCATTTTTTAGGGGTTACATTATTGTGGTATTTTTTGCTCATTTTGTTAGAATTTTTAGTAAATTCAAAAATTTTTGTGAGTTTGTTGGATTAAAATATTTTTAACAGACTTTTTATTTTAATTAAATTTATATATGAAATTTTCGTGTATTCTTTATAAAAAAGAGATTAATTAATATGGTAAATAAGAGGGGACAGCTTACAATTTTTATTATTGTAGCAATTTTGATTGTAGCGAGTGTTGCAGGTTATTTTGTGTTTAGAGAACAACTTAGTCAGGAGCAAATTCCTTCGAATTTTGATCCGGTTCGTACAGCTTTTTTGAGTTGTTTAGAGGAAGAGACTGAAGTAGGTATCTCAGTTTTATCTTCCCAGGGAGGGTATATTGAACAGCCGGAGTTTGAATCTGGTTCTAGCCATATGCCTTTTTCGTCTCATCTGGATTTTTTAGGAAATCCCATTCCTTACTGGTATTATGTTTCTGGAAATAATATTGAAAGAGAAAATGTTCCTTCGGAAGAAGATATGGAAGAAGATTTAGAGTCTTATATTGAGGACAATATTCGAAATTGTGATTTAAGTTCTTATTCTGAACAGGGCTATGAAATTGCTATGGATTTTCCTATTGGAGATGTTAATATAAAGAACGACGAGGTTGTTGTTGATTTGGACATGGAGTTAAGTATGAATTATTTGGAAAATAGTGCTGTGGTAAGTGACCATAGAGTTTCTATTGCATCTAATTTAGGAAGTCTTTATGATTCTGCGAAGGAAATTTATGAATATGAGCAGGAGGAATTGTTCTTAGAAAATTATGCTTTAGATGTTTTGCATCTTTATGCTCCCGTAGATGGAGTTGAATTTAATTGTTCTCCAATAATCTGGAATGCCGAGGATGTTTTTAATGAATTGGAAGAAGGGATTGAGGTTAATACTCTTTCTCTGAAAAATTCTGGAAACGATGATTATTTTAATGTTGAACTTCCTGTTGACGAGGAGGTTAATTTTTTGACTTCTAAAAATTGGCCTAAAACATTTGAGGTTACTCCTTCTGATAATGCTATTATGATGTCTGAGCCAGTGGGCAATCAACCTGGTTTAGGAATAATTGGTTTTTGTTATGTTCCGTATCATTTTGTTTATGATGTTAAATATCCTGTTTTGGTTCAAGTTTCTGAGGGAGATGAAACATTTCAATTTCCTATGGCGGTAATTATCTCTGGGAATAATCCTCGGAAAGCTCTAAATGGAAGCTTGGAAAGTTTTGAATCTTCTGAGATGTGTGAATATAAGAATACTGAACTTCAAGTTAATACTTATGACAATAATTATAATCGAGTTAAGGCAGATGTTTATTATGAATGTTTTGGAGAGAGATGCTATATTGGAGAAAGTCCTTTAGTTGCGAATTTTCCTCAGTGTGTTAATGGAAGAATAATTGCTAAGGCAGAAGGCTTTGAGGATAGAGAAAAAATTTATTCAGTTACTGAGGAGGATAGCGTTGAATTGATTATGGATAGATTGTATGAGTTGGATTTGGAATTGAAAGTTGATTCTATTTCTTATGATAAAAGAGCGATTATTTATTTTGTTTCCGAGGATAATAGTGAGACAGTTGTTTATCCCGAGAATGACAAAGTTAAGTTAGGTGCTGGAGCATATAATGTTTCTGTTTATATTTACGACGAGGCTTCTTTAGAGTTGGATTCTTTCTCGGGAGAGCAGTGTGTTCAAGTTCCTCGTTCAGGAATTGGTGGTGCTTTAGGGTTGACTAAGGAAGAATGTATTGATATTGAAGTTCCTTCTCAAGTTATTTCTGATGTTTTAGTTGGCGGAGGAGAGAGTAGTGATTACTTTGTTGATTCTGAATTGAGTTCTTCTAGCATTATTGAGTTGAATGTTGAGTCTCTTCCAGACATTAATAGCTTGGACGATTTACAAGATAATTATATTTTGTTTGAAAATAAACCGGTGGATATTTATTTCAAATGAGTTCAAAGAAAATTTTAATTGGAATTGTTTTTATATTTGGGATTTTGTTATTTGGTTCTTTAGTTTCTGCTAATTATGTTCGTTCTGCTCCGCAGTATACTATGCCAGGATTTAGTTATACTGCTGGTTTTAGTGGGGGTGGTTTTGCTTTAGATGATAAGAAGATGTGTGAAGCGGGCCAGGATTTTATTTTACAGGTTCAGCCTCTGGGATGTACTCCGTCTGTTGTTAGAAGTGATTTATTGGAGGAGCAGAATGTTGCAGTTTTTTGTCCGGTTAGTGCTGTTAAATTGAATCCTTTGATTGAAGTTGAAGCAATTGATACAATAAGATTTACCGGTGAATATCCTAAAGATGTTGCGAGAGTTGGTTTTCATCCTGCGCAAGCAGCTCTGGGAACTAGGGGGGATTTGAACACTCCCGTTGAAAGTAATGTGGGTTATGCAGTTATTGTTTTAAGAAGAAATCCGGATGAATTTTCTATGCCTGAAGTTGTTAAAGGAAATCTAACAGCTACAATAAGATACGACATTGAAAATGCGTTTGGGGTTGGAAGGGTGAGTTATAATCTTCCTCAATTGGATGATAATGAATGGGAGGAAGGTTATAAGAGATATGGTTTTTGGGATGGAAGAGGATTTTTGAAACTTGAGGGTATTGAAGGAGATACAGCAAGAGTTTCTCTTTATTCGGGTGAGACGGTTGCTAGTGGAAGATGGAGTGGAAAGAAAAAATTAACTTCGGATTTAATTTTGCAAAAAGGACAATTGTCAAATGAAATTTATTTGCCCACTTTTGATTATTGTTTGGGTGGACTTAAATTGAGATTGGATGAAATTGAAAATCCAGAAACAAGAGTTCGATTGAGCGTTAATGATGATGTTTATGAATTAACTCAAGGACAGAAATTTTTGGATGAAAGATGTAAAGTTAGTAAGATAACTAAACAAGGAATTAATAAAGAAGTTGAATTGAAATGTAATACTGACGAAGGTATTGAAAAGCTTGAGTTGAATATTAATCCAAAGGTTAACTTAGAAATCGCAGGTAATTTGGGTTCTTATGAGATTGGAGATTATTTGTATCGAGGGGATGAAGGCAAGTATGTCTATTTGGGATATGTTTCTACAGAAGGTTTTACTGGAGATGTTAGTGATTTGAATACTTATTTATTCTCTTTTCCAGATTATAAAGGAGAAAAATTAGATGATGGAGAAATTTTATCTATAAAGAGATTTGTGAGTTTTCTTCAGAGAGAAGATAGTGCGGCAAGAGCGGATATTGTTGATGGAGGGATTAATGTTTTGAAGACTTATGGTGCATTGTTTAATGTTCTTGGAAGAAAGTTGGTTAAGGGGAGTGACTTTAGAGGTATTGAGTATGGTGAAGGGAAATCATTTAGAGGGACAAAAGTTTTTGTTAATGGTTTGACAAATGTTGAACAAGATTTTGATAGTGAAGAAATCAATGAGAATTATGATAGTGCAATTGAAGATTACGAAGAAGTTTTGCAATCTTACGCGAATATCAAAGATGAAGATGAGGAGAATTTTGGGGAGAAAGCTTTGATTAAAGAAATAGAACTTTCTAATTCAGTAGGTAAGAGAGAGAGTGCTTTGGAATTGTGCGAGGAGTTTTTTAATAAATATCCTGAGTCAGACATGTTGCCTGAAATTTGCGATAAGAATTCAGTTAAAGTTTTTAGCCAAGAATTATATTCAAACACAATTGTTGTTAATGGAGAGGCTAAGATTGTTTCTTTGGATAATGTTTTTGAACCTTCTGCAGATGAATTCAGTTCTGAAATTTATATTACTAGTCCTTCTGGGGAGACTTATCCCGTTGTCTTAACGAAAGAGGAAATACATTATTTGAATGATGAGAAAACAGAATATATTCAATTGGTTGATTTGGAACCAGATAGGGCAGAGGTTAATGTAAAACTTGAAGCAGATAGTTTCTTGAAGAAGATAGGAAGCGCTTTTGTTTCGGAAAGAAAATTTTTGGATAAAGATATTGCTGAAGATATGGGTGGAAGCAAATATAGTTTTTTAGTTGGAGATGTTAATTTAAAGAAAACTGCGAAGATTTCTGTTGTTCCTAATATAAATTATGCAAGTACCGAGGCGGATTTTGAGTTTCAAGTTGGAATTGAGAAGAGGGCTATTGATTTGTCTCCCGAGAAGATTAATAAGAAATTGGATAGGTTGGATAAACAGATAAAAAGATGGGAAGGTATTTCGGAAGGTTTAGGAACTAGTGTTAAAGCAATGAAGACAGCTTGTTTGGCTACAGGAGTTGGAATTACCGCTAAGAATTTTATTGCGAATATGAAAGGGAAAGGAGTTGCTCGTCAGAAAGTTATGAGAGGTAAAGGGGGTTGGTATGAAAAGTGTGAGAATGCTGTTGCGCTTGGTAAGTTGGATGGCGAGATTGTTGATTATAAATCGGTTGATGATTGTTTGATTAAAAATTCCGATGCGGTGGATGGACAGGTTAGTGATGTTTACGAGATTATCGAGGAACAAAATGAAAGAATGAATGAGTTTGAAGAAAGTGATGAATATGTTGTTTCATCTAAGTTGCTTCAAGAAAAGATTTTAGATACGGATAAAATTACGAAAGATTATTCTTTAGAAGTTGTGCAGTCTTTGAAAGCAACTGGAAAGAGTTCTATTAAAGACCCTTATTCCGAGGATGAGATTGAAGTTAGTGAAATCGAAGTTTTATTATCTGATGAAGGTTATGAAGAAGGAAATTATGATTTGACTGATTTGAAAGATATTGAATTATATTCTAAACTTTTGGTTGAGAATCCTGAAAGTGATTTGGCTAAGGCAGAGTTGCATTCTGTTTTGAAAGATATTCAAGTTAATTCAGATAGTTTTAATGATAGAAACACTTTTGCAGGCAGCTTTAATAACGTTGCTCCTAATGATGTTTCTTGGTTACTTAGTGATGAGTCTTCTAGAGCTCTTTGTTATGAAGGTTTGGTTTTTTCTGATTTGGGGTTGTCGATAAAAGGGGTTGATGGTGATGAGCCTGTTGGAATTGTTAGAACTCCGAATGGAGAGAAATACATTGTTATTTTGGAATATACTGGAAATAGTATTTATCCTATTAGGTCTGTTTATGATGTTGGAGGCAATTTAGTTGAAAATCCTCCTGCGTTCTTTGATGAAATTCATTTTGTGAGGTGCGATGATTATCAGAACAACTATAATAATCCTATTGCGAGGTATTATGAATCTGGACCTTACAAAGGCTATCCTGCAATTATCCCCTTTGATAAAGAGGGAGGATGGTATGCGGCTACTAAAGCAGTTTTACCTGTTGGGGGAAATGTAAGGGCATATGATGAATCTGGAAGAGTTAATAGTTATTGGATTTGTAATGTTGGCCCTAATGGAATTGAGGAATTTGATCAGATGAATGATGATAATTGCCAGATGATTAATTTAGGAACTGGGCAGCCGTATAATACTTTTTCAGGTTTAGAAAGTGGTGAGGCAAAGGAAGTTATTGATGTGGGAGTACAGGCTATTTATGATGCTCAGCAACAATATCCTAAATTATCTCAACAAACTCTTGGGGCTAAGAAATTTGTGGTTGTTAGAAATTTGAAAGGTAATAAATGGAACGTTGAAGTTGGACAACCAGCTGTTAATGTTCCGGGGGTTGAATGTGCGGATTTTATGTCTCCGAAAGAATGTAAACTTTTGTTTAATGTTTGTGACCCTGTAATTTGTCCTGCATCGAGATGTGATTTTGGAGGAGCCTACCCTGTTAGTGATCCTGTTCAGTCTGGAATTATTGGAAGTTTAGCATTATGTTTACCTAATTTTAAAGCGTTTGGCGGGGAAGTTTATGTTCCTGTTTGTTTGTCTGGATTGCATGCAGGAGTTGATGGGTGGATTGCAGTTAAGGAATCTTATAGGGATTGCCTACAAGAGAATTTGGAAACTGGAAGAACGGTTGGTATTTGTGATCAGATTCATAGTATTTATATGTGTGAGTTTTTATGGAGACAAGGAATTCCTTTGGTTAAGGTAGGTGTTCCAAAAGTTATTTCTCTTCTTTTAGGACAGAACGTTAGAGGGGGTGGAGAATATTTGGGAGTTCAGAATGCGTGGCAAACTGCAAGTGAATCAATGAATTTCTTTACGCAAAGTTATGCCTCTAATTCATACAAGGCTTTTAAGGCACGTTCTGTTGAAGAGGCAGGCGGGACTATTTGTAAAGCGTACTCTTCTATTGCTTATCCTAATGCAATGGATTTCTTAGATGCACTCACCGAACCTGATTCTCCGTCTCAGTTTCACGGAAGATTTGAAGAAATACCTTACACCACTGCAACTAATCCTCCTGTTTCGCAATATAAGGTGTTCTACCATATTTATGCTGGAAACGATAGAGGATCTTATTATAGGGTTTATTTGAAAGGTTCTCCTTCGAGTACTTATTTTCAGGATACTGCTTATTCGAAGATAGTTGATTCGGGTTATGTTCCTACGGGAGATTATGAATCTCAGAGTGTTGATTTTACTGCTCCTTCAGGATATGATGAAATGTGCATAGTTGTTAATGGTCAAGAGGAATGTGGATTTAAGGAAGTATCAACTTCCTTTGCACAAAATTACATTACTGACGAATATGTTAATCAGCAAGCTTCACAGAAAGATATAAGTTCTGAAGCAGAATGTATTTCTGGAACTCCCAGTTTTTACAGCTTGCTTGACTCGGGTTTGAATGTTCAGGAGACAGCTGGAGATTTTGCTGACCCTGAAATTTATAATAAAGGAATTACAAGAATTTGTGCTACTGAAAATCCTGGTATTGGAACTGATCCTAATGCTGCTAAGAATGGTTCTCGTTGGGTTCAGGTTGGTTATTGTGGAGATAAAAAAATTAAGTGTTGGTTAGATACAGAGAGTGTTAAAGATGTTATAGATTCTCCTAATTTGAGAGAGTTTGCTAAAAGCGGTGGCGAGAATATTGAAGGTTTAGCGGATGATAGTTTGCAAGGTTTAGGAAAACATTATTCAGATATTCTGTTGAGTGAAGAAGATTACTTAAGTGAAGAGGAATTCAAGAGCACAATAGATAATATTAAAGATAATACTGAAAAAACTCCTGGCGTTCAGATTGCTAAAATTAATAATATAATTGACAAAGTTTTCTGGGATAAACAAAAGGCTAAATTGCTTTTTTTAAGAGGAAATGCTCACGGGGTTTTGGCTTTGAATGCTTATAAAATTTCTTTGACAAAGAGGTTGGTTGATGAAAATAGTGGCGATACTTATGAATTACGGTGTGAATCTGGAGAGATGAGAAATAAAATCATAGAAACTGCTCAGAGTTTTGTTGATTCTGGAAAAATTCCTGGAGAGTTGGGCTGTAGTTCAGAATATGATAATGATGAATCTATATTTAGTTGTTATGATGGGGTTAAAAGCATTTATGCTGAAGCGGGAGCTAATCCATATGGTGTTTGGTATGATAGACAAGATTTGACTTTTGAGAATTCATACTTTAAGAATTATAAATGGAAAAATGAAAATAATAAAGAGATTAGAAAAAGACTGGACAATTATAAAGAATATTCAGGCAAACATGTTTTTAGTGTAATTCGAAAGGGAGATATGCTTGAAGTTTATAGCGATACTTCTCCTACTAGAGGACATAATGTTATTTTTAAGGAATGGAAAGATGAGCAACAAAGAATTGCATTTGTTTATTCTTTTCCTGGAGGGAATAATAAGAAATTTGAATTGAAAAGTTATGATTTATTGGATGAGCATCCTGTTAAGTTAATTTGGTCGCCTTGTTTTAGGGTGGAAATTTCTGAGAAGGATGTTTTATTGGAGGAAATTTTGAAAAATCAAGAGTCTCTTCCGTTTATTGGACAAGAAGTAGGAGGATGTTCTGGTTATGTTTCTAGATTGTATTTGAATTTATTTGGAGATAAAGTTAGTTGGGTTAATGCTTGGTGCAGACATTTAGAGGATTATGGAGATAGAGTTTGGTATTTGTTTGATGTAGATAATGATGCTGAAGATAAGCTTGTTGCAATAAATGAGGAGATACAATCAGTGGGAGTTAATTCTTTGAGTGAAACTCGGACAGATTTTTATAGGTTAAGGGATGATGGTATTCAGATGCTTTCTAATTTGGAAGAGCAAGGAAAATTAAAACCTGGAATGATTGTAGGGGTTTATTGGCCTGGTAGTGCTTATAATCCTGGAGCATCTAGTAAAAATCCTGAAGATGATAGGTTGTCATGTGGAGAGGGAACTGGTAAAAAATCTAAAGTTAGGTATACTCATAATTTGATTTATCTTGGCAGGGATAATTTGGATAGGCTTATTTTTGCTGAGCATTTTGGAAGCAAGGCAATCCAAAAAAGGACACTTGGAGAGTTTGAAGGGGATAACTTAATTCCTGTTGTAGTGGTTTCTATAAGGGAAGATGTTAAATCTACGGAACAAATTCCTTTGGTTAAATCAAATATTCAAATTGAGAAGAAGAAGCTTAATAATATTGAACAAGGATTAGAGGATATCAATAACCTTATTAGTGAACTTCAATTCAAGGGAGAAAATTTGGAAGATGTTTATTATTTAACTAATTCTAAGCTTAGAGTGTTAGTTAATGATTTGGTTGAAGAAGAAGTTTTTGAGAGTGTTATAGAATATAAGATTAAGGAAGATGAGGAAAAATCAGGAGTGACTATTACTGAGGCTGAAAGTGAGTTGGTTAAAGGAAATTATTGTTTTTCTGAAACTTCTGGAAGTGGTTTCACATCTTCTGTTTCGGAAAAGTGTTTTGAGAATAAGGCCACTTTTAATATTTTAGAGATAAGGAAAATTTTGGAGGAAAAACAATTAGGAACTTCTGAAACTTTGGAAGAGTTTGAAAAGGTAGATAGTTCTTTTAAGAGGTTGGATAGACTTATTGATGATATTAACGAGATTAATGGACAGATTGGTTATAGAATGTATTATACTTGTAATTTGAATGATAGAAGCGATGCCAATTGGGGATGTGCTGAATTCAAAACAATAATTAATAGAAAGATTTGTTCTAATGAAGGTCCTTTGTTTAAAAAATCTTGGTGGGAAATTTGGAAAGATGATAAGTGTAAAAAAATTGAGAAGGGTGAAATGAATTTGATTGAAGTTAGAAAAGCGATTGCTGAGAGAGAGGGTTATTTGGCATTGGAACCTAAAAGTAGCTTGAATCTTAATTTGGCTATTTTAGAAGTTAAAAAAGGGTTCCCTGAACTTGAAGATGAAATAATTGAAAATATGTATTTATTAAATAGTTTAAGAGAGAGTGACGTTATTTCTACTTCAGAATATCAGTTGTTGAATAAGCAGGAATTGACAATGAAATATTTGCTTAATATTCTAGAAATTAAAGATAAAAGCGAGAATGCTGGTTTGTCTGGTTGTGATGATGAAGTAGATTCTCTTAAATGTTCTTTGGCTGTTTTAGAAAGCCCTTTTGTACAACAAGATTATTTTGATGTTGATGTATTTATTCAGTATTATGTTTCTAAAGAGGTTTTTAGTGGAGAAGTTGCGAGTAGACTTGAATCAAATAAAAATGATTTAAGTGTTATGAAAGGAATAATTGCGGATTCAATTTAGTTACTATTAAATAGTTACAAATAGAAAGATTTATAAAGTTTTGATTCTTAAAAATAATATGAAAAATTTAGGTAGAAAATTAATTTTGGGAACAGCTTTAGTAGGTAGTTTATTGATTGGAAAAGTTAATGCTCAGGAGCCTATGCCTACTCCAGAGAAATTTTTTCAGGATGGCAAGTATTATACTGAAAACTATTCTGCGGATATGAATGGGAATGGAATAGGGAATGATGAAGTTACAGCACTTCGTGCTGGTTATGATTTTTCTCCGGATAAGATTGAATATGTTGATTACTATGGTGATGGAGATATTGATGTAATTATTTTTACATCTGGACGGACACCTCTTGAAGTTGTAAAGAAATATGATATTAATGGAAATTTATTAAGTCATAAAAAAGAAAAAAGAATTTCTTTTGAGGACGATAAATCTATTTATTTAACTTATTATGACAATGATGGTGATGGTGAGTGGGACAAAATAACGCGTAACACACTTTATCATCGATTTGGCCGATAATTTGTTTCTGGATTTAAAATGAAAACTCTTTGTAAAAATATTTTTTTTGGATTGCCTTTGTTTTTGGAGTTATCTGTTGGGAAAGTTAATGCCCAGGTTCCAAGTCCTGAGGAATTTTTCGATGGAGGTTATTCTGTTGATACTCTTTATGAGGATTGTAATAACGATAGGATGAGAGATATGGCTATTTATTTTAGTGATAGTTTGAATGAAATTAAGCGAATTGATTATTCATCTAATGGTTCTTTGGATGTTACAGAAGTTAAGAAATGTTCTAATTCACGCCTTCCTCGTTGTTCAGTAGATTCTTACAATTCCGAAGGAAATATTTTTAGAAAATCCAAATATTTTTATAAAAGTGATAAAGAAGTTATAGAATATATAGATTATGATTTAGATGGCGTTTGGGATGAGAGAAAATTTCATCATCTTAATGTTCATTTTTGATGAATTCATAAATCCCTTTTTCTGAAGTTATGAGGGTACTTTTTCTTTTTGTCAGGTTTTTTGTTGTTGAATTTTGTTTAGGAATTAAATAAAAATTCATTTTCTTTTCTTCGTTTTCTTTTTCAAAGAGGTAATATTCTTTGTCAAAAATTCCATATTTGTCCTCAGAGCTTAAGGGTCTCCAACCCCAAACATATGCTCGGTCTCTTTCTTCTTTTATACCTGTGGATTCGGTAGTTAATATTTCTAATTCATTTATCGTTTTTTCATTTTTTCTTACTTTTTTTGGAGAGTATATTCCTTTGGGTTTGTAGAAGTTATCTTCTTGTAATTGTTTTTCTATTTTTTTGTCCCAATAAAATGCTTCCATTCCCAACTCATTTTTGGATGTTTTTCTGAAAGCAATTTTATTCCTGAAAATTTTTTTTACATCTATTATATCTTTATCATATTCTATATCTGATTTCCAATTAAAACTTGTCATAGGAAAAATACATATGCCTGTCATTGACATTGCAATTTCTTTTAGAAATTTTCTTCTATCCATATAATTTTAACTTCTTTTCTGTTTTTAAGGATTTATTCTTTTAAAAATAATTATTGAAGTTTAATTTTTTAGGTAAAAAATGCGGAGTATAGGATTCGTGCAGGTAATCAAGTTACCTACGTCGCTGAAGCAATCTAAAGATTCTTCACCGATGCAAAGAAACAAGTTATTTACGTCTTTCATTTTTCAAATGAACGAAACCCAAGGCTTCGAATCTATCTTATTTATGCGGAGTATAGGATTCGAACCTACGTAGGCACTGAGCCAACGGATTTTGAGTCCGTCCCGTTTGACCGCTCCGGCAACTCCGCATAAAAATTTCAGATAATTAGATTATAAAAAGTTTAGTCTTTTTAGATTTTTGTTTTTGAAAAGTTTACTTTTTAGAGATTCAATAAGTTTCTTTTTATAATTCGGAGAAATTAATCACTCTTCTTTTTTCTTTTTCTTTGATTCAGCTTCTTTTTGTTTTATTTTTTCTTCTAATTCTAATTTTTCAATTAATTCTTTATATCTATTTCTAATTGTTACTTCTGTTATTCCTGCAATATCAGCAACTTCTCTTTGTGTTTTTTTCTCATCATTCATTAATGCTGCTACGTAAAGTGCTGCTGCTGCAATTCCAGCTGGCCCTCTTCCAGATGTTAGTTCAACTTTGTCTGCATCTTTCAATAATTTTAATGCTTCGTTTTGAGTTTTTGGAGATAGTTTTAGTACAGAAGAAAATCTTGAGATGTAATCTTTTGGAGAGGATTGTTTTACTTTGATGCCTAATTTTCTTATTATGAATCTGTATGTTCGTCCTATTTCTTTTCTTTCAACATCTGATGCTGTTGCCATTTCGTCGAGAGTTCTTGGAATATTGTAACTTCTACAAGCGGCGTATAAACAAGCTGCGATTACAGATTCCATACTTCTTCCACGAACTAAACCTCTTTGTAGGACATAATTGTAAATTCTTGAAGCTTCATCTCTAACTACGTTTGGAAGATGTAAATAAGAAGAAATAACTCTTAATTCAGCCATAGCAAGTCTTAGATTTCTTTCAATTGAGGTTGAAACTCTTTCTTGCCATTTTTTTAACCTTAGGAATTTTCTTGTTTGTTTTGGGTCTAATTTGTAAATATCTGATATTTCGCCTACATTGGTTGTTAGACCCTGATCGAATTTTTGTCTTGAAATTGGAGCTCCACCACGACCTTTTTTTTCTGTTTTATCAAATTTTCCAGAAAGGTCAATACCTGTATCAACCATTTTTTCTTCAACAACTAATCCACAATCATTGCAAATTATTTCTCCAAGGTGTGAATCGTAAGTTAAATTTATACTTTCGCATTCTGGACACTTTTTTATTGAAGCCATTTTTAGAACTTTTCCGTAAGATTTAAAAAGGAATTGCGTTTAAAAAGGTTTCGGTTTATATCATCATCCTTGAGAAGTAAAATTATTCAACTAAAATTCCGTTAATCATTCCCTGTTGGGTTGGACGGTTAGTTATTTTTGCTTTTCCTAATTCTGTTTCAATAATTGTTCCTTTTGTTAGAATATTTTGTCTTGCTAAGAATCTGTTTGAAGGAGTTTCTATAACATTTTTTATTTCTGCTTTTTTTATCTTGTCTTTATCTTTAATGTTGATTATTTTTCCTTTCAATATTCGTGTCTTTTTGTTTCCACCTCTTGTTTTTTTTGTTTTCTTTTTTTCTTCCCCTAATTTTGTGGTTGTCTTTTGCCCAGCTCTTTCGTACTTCTTCATTTTTCTTCGTTTAATGTACTTTCCACCGGTTAGTTTTTTTCCGAGCTTCATGTTAGAGGAATTGAAATTTTGTTTATAAATGTTTTTATCTTGTTTTTTAAAATTTTTATTTATTATTTTTCGGAATGGAAATGTTTAAAAACAAAATGTACTCCGTATGGTTATGGCTAACGGAATTGAAAGACCTTTGGATTTGTTGAACAACTCTAAAGGAAAAGAAGTGTTGGTTACCTTGAAGGGTGACAAGCAGTTTACTGGAACTTTGTTGGCTTTTGATATCCACATTAATTTAGTGTTGGAAAATGTAAAACAAATGGAAAACGGAGAAGTTAAGAAAAATTTGGGCTTAACTTTTTTGAGAGGTGACACAATCATCTATATTTCTCCGGCTTCGACAGCTTTGAAGTCAGAGTAGTTGCGTTTTTATTTATTTTCCGCGTATCAAAAGTTTGAATTAGTTGGAACTTTGAAAAAGTTTATACCTAGTGCATACATAGTCAATACATAATGGAACAATTAACAATACTTCTGGATAAAAAGATTAATTTGAAATATTGAAGAATGCTAAAGAATATCCTAGGCAAACTTACAATGATTTAATTGCTTCTATGTTGAAGGTTTTTTCTTATATGGAAAATTCAAATCAGTATGACGAGTTTTTACATAAAATTCAACAGCCAAAGATGGCCGAATTATGAGGGAAAAGAGGATGGAGTTTGGGAAAATGCATAATAAAACATTGCTTACTTTCTTCTAAAACCAAATCCCTTCCTCTAATCATTTTTTCGGGAAATTCAAAATTCCTGCTTCTATTCACAACGTTTTATATACAGTATCGTTGGTTTTAAATATTCTAATTATTTAATTAAATAATGGCAGAAAAAATAAAATTAACTTTTTTAGGAACTGGAGATGCAGTGCCAACTGCAAAGAGAAATCATACTGCGATTTATTTGCAATATAAAGATGAGAATATTTTGATTGATTGTGGAGAAGGAACTCAGAGACAATTCAGGAAAGCGGGTTTGAATCCTTTAAAACTTAGCCGCATTTTGATTACTCACTGGCATGGAGACCATATTTTAGGAATTCCGGGAATTTTGCAGACTTTTGCTCTAAGCGAGTATAATAAAAAACTGTATATTCATGGTCCAAAATATACTGAGGATTATATTGGGAGAATCTTAGATGCCTTTAAATTTGTTGCAGATCATAATTTGGCAGTTAAGGATGTTTCGGGAAGATTTTTTGAGAATGATGATTTTTATTTAGAATGTGAAAAGATGAACCATGGAACGTTTTGTAATGCTTATAATTTTGTAGTTAAAGAACAGAGAAGAATAGATAAGGGGAAGTTGGAAAAAACGAGTATTCCTGCAGGTCCATTGTTACAAAAATTGAAAAATGGAGAGGATGTTGTTCATGAGGGTAAAAAATATAGCTCAAAAAATTTAACTTATGTTGAAGAAGGTAAAAAGATTTCTTTTGTTTTAGACACTAAAATGAATGACAAAATTGTTCCCTTTGTTAAAGATGCTGATTTATTGGTTTGTGAATCTACTTTTGGAAGTGAATTGCAAGAGCAAGCCGAAGAATATAGGCATTTAACTTCTAAAGATGCAGGAGAGATTGCAAAGAAGGCGAAGGTTAAACAATTATATTTAACACATATTAGTGGCAGGTATGAGAATAATATGGAAAAAATTGAGAATGAGGCTAAAGAAATTTTTGAAAATTCGAAGGTTGTGAAAGATTTAGAGAGTTTTGAGTTATAATCCAAAACAAGCTTTGTGTTTTAGCATGCCTTTGTATTTCCAAGCTAATTTTGTTTGACTGTATTCTGTTTCGGTGCCTAAATCCCCTTTGTTTCTTGCATCTTGTATAACTGAACAAAGTTCTTTTGTTCCTAAATCTTCTATGTATTTTGAGTGGATTATTATTTCTATTCCTGTCGAAGTTTTATCAATTAATTCTCCATCAGCCATGTAAAATCTATCTTGCCAAATTCTTGAGCCGTTTTCGAAATAGAAGAATCTTATTGAAATTGGATTTTTTGTTGGGATGTCTTTGATGAATTGGCTTGACAGTAATGCGTCTTCTATTTTTTCTTTCTCAGAATTTGTTAATGGAACTTTTGAAGGTTTTGTTTTTTCCTGTTTTGTTTCAGAAGATGTTTTTGTTTTTGAAGTTGATTTTTGATTTTCCTCGTTACTTGAAATTAGAAAAATACTTGTAACTAATACCAGAATTATTATTGTTATTGTTATGCCTTTTTTTGCTTTCATTTGTTTTCTAATTCTTTCTATTTTTTAAATTTTGGTGTTTCATAAGTTTTATAAATCAGTTTTTGGTAGGATTTCCATGAGGCTGTAGCTCAGTCTGGTCAGAGCACTACTCTGATAAGGTAGGGGTCCACGGTTCAAATCCGTGCAGCCTCATTCTCTAAAACATAACCCCAAGCTTTAAAAATCAAATTTCTATTCATATTCTATGGTAAAAGGATTGTATAATTACATTAAGCAAGCATGGAAAAAACCAGATAAGGAAACTTTGAGGAATCGGATGATTGAATGGAGAAAATCTGGCGTTTTTACTCGAGTTGATAAACCTTTAAGATTAGATAGAGCGAGAGCTTTGGGTTATAAAGATAAAAAAGGATTTGTTGTAATTAGAGTTAGAGTTAAGAGAGGGGGGCATAGACGTCCGAGGCCGAATAAGGGAAGAAGAAGTAAGAGAATGCATACTAGAAAGAATTTGAAGATGTCTTATAAGTGGATTGCCGAAAATAGAGTTCAGAATAAGTTTAAGAATTTGGAAGTTCTTAATTCTTACAATATTGGAAAAGATGGAATGAATTATTTCTATGAGGTAATTTGTGTTGATCCTCAAAGACCTGAAATAAAGAATGACAAAAGTTTTTCTTGGATTGGAAATGGTGCTAATAAAAAGAGAACTTTGAAAGGTAAAACTTCTTCTGGAAGAAAATCTCGTGGATTGAGAAGTAAAAGTTCTGAGAATAAAAATCGTCCTTCTGTGAGAGCTGGAAAACGTAAAGGGAAATAGTTTTAGTCTCGAAAAATTTTTAAAGAGTGTTTATAACTATTTTATAATGACAATAAAAAATTTCATGTATGGCTTGGCTATTTCCACCGGGATTCTTACAGGATGTGCTTCCAATCAGGTTTATTCTCCTAAGAAGGTTAAATCGGATATTTGTTTGGATACTACTGAGCTGAAGCAGAAAGTTGATTCTTTGGAAGGTGTCTTAAAGAATGCTGGCCCCGCTTCTTTTAAAAGAATGGAGTTGGCTTCAAAACGTTTTAATCTTGAGTATGCAAGACTCATTAAAGAGCATAGATATTTTGAAGCTAAGAATGTTGTTTACGATGAATATTATGACCCTTCAAACACTGGAACTATTTTTGAAAAAAGATATAAAAAATATAAAGAGGATATTGAGGAGAGAATCAAATTTCGTAGTGAGGATTTTTTGAAAGTTTATACTCCAGAGAATATGGAAAATAGGTTTAATTCTATTGTGGATTTAGAAGATGAAAGTACGTTTAAAGAGGCAGAGATTTTTTTGGAGGATTTGGAATTATATCTCGAAGAACAAAAAGAAGACAAATCTTTGTTGAATAGATATAAACATGAGCTTGAGGCTAGAAAAATAGATGCAGATAGTAAATATGACTTAGAAAAATACACCAAAGGAAATTTTGCGAAGAGAAAGTTTAAATCTAAATTGAAGAAATATATTAGAAAAGGAGATATGCAAAATGCCACATTTTTTCTGGTTGATGCCGAGAAATATTGTAACCATGCGAATAATTCTTTGAGTAATTCATTTATTGAAAGACAGAATAATTATTTACAGGGAGTTGTTTCGGAAAAAATGGGGGAGTCGGAAGAGTCTGATTTGAAAGATAATTTTTCTTATTTGGGTGGTTTTCCAGAATGTTCTAAAGGAGATACTTTGGAAGAAGGTTTTTATAGATACGATGACCAAATTTTGGTGGTTGTGAATTTTAAGAATTCTGGAGCAAATCCCCTTTATTCTTCTCCGGAAGCTAGAAAATCACTTGCACTTGCTCGAATTAAAGCAGATAATTATCTTGTGAGGTATGCGGATTTTGTTGATAATAAAACAAAACATAATTCTCAAAATGAGAAGATTATAGGTGGAATGGTTTTACCTTATGAAAGAGGAGGGGAGGAGCTTCCAATTGTTGGAATGAAAGAAGAAACTTATCAGACAAGGTTTGTTTACTCAAAGGTTAGAAACACTTTTTTTCAGAAAATTTTGGGGTATCCATTTACAGATAAAATGATTGAACAATATTTGAAACCTATTTCTTTTATTGAAGATTAATACTTTTTGACATAGACAAACAATTAAAAACCCCTTTTTGTTTTATAACTTATGTTATCAAAAGAGCCGATTGATTTAGATAAATTGTCTTCTAAAGATGTTGATAAAGAAATTCTTAGATTAGGAATGATTGCTGAACTTGATGCGGTTAATCTTTATGAGCAACTTGCGGCTAAGGCTAAAAGTAAAAAGGTTAAGGAAATTATGCTTGATGTTGCAAGAGAGGAGAAGACACATGTTGGAGAATTTCAAACTCTTCTTCTTGAATTAGATGAGGAACAAGTTAAAGAGCTTGAAGAAGGGAAGAAAGAAGTTGAAGAGCTTTCAAAATGAGTTATGAATTAGGGCCTTTGCCTTATGAATATGATTTTTTAGAACCAGAAATAGATGAACAAACAATGAAGATTCATCATGATAAACATCATCAAGGGTATGTGGATAAATTGAATAAATCATTAGAAAAATATCCCGAATTAATAGATAAACCCCTTGAAGAGTTAATAAGAAATATTGGTAATATTTCTGATGAAATAAGAGTTTCTGTGAGGAATAATGGAGGAGGACATCTGAATCATACTTTTTTTTGGAGTATCTTGAATAAAGGAAGTGAAATTGGTGGAAAGGAAATTTTGACGGAAATTAAACAAAAGTTTGGAAATCTCGAACAATTTAAAACACATTTTAAAGAATCTGCAACAAAAGTTTTTGGAAGTGGTTGGACTTGGTTGGTCTTGAATAATAATCAATTAGAAATTTTAAATACTGCAGGGCATGAAAATCCAATCAGTAATGGAATGATTCCTCTTTTGGTGATTGATATGTGGGAGCACGCTTATTATCTGAAATATCAGAATAAAAAGGGAGATTATGTGGATAATTTTTTTAATTTAATTAATTGGGATAAAGTTAATGAATTATTTTTGAATGGCAAAAGATAAATTAGAATACATTTAAAAAGATTAGAGCCTATAGGTTCTTATGGCTTGGAAAAAGTGGTCTAGAAAAGAGGCGATTCGTTTTTCTAAAACATTATTGCTATTATCCACTGCTATATTTTTTACTCTTGTTGTTTTTAATAATTTAATAGATTATAACTCAAATTATCAATTTGTTGAACATGTTCTTTCGATGGATACAACTTTTGAAGGAAATAATTTAATGTGGAGAGCAATTACTAATCCTGTTATTCATAATATTTTTTATTGGATAATTATTGCATGGGAGTTACTGGTTGCAGTTTATTGTTGGATTGGAACTGCAAATTGTTTTAGATTTTATAAAGATAAAAAATTTGAATGGGGATTGAGACCTGGAATTGTTGGTTTAACTTTTGGATTGTTGTTGTGGTTTTTGGCATTCATAACAATTGGAGGAGAGTGGTTTGCAATGTGGCAGTCTGATATTTGGAATGGGCAGGATGCTGCATTTAGGATGTTTGCAATAAATGGGATAACCTTGTTATTTTTAATGTTTAAAGATGAATAAAAAATTAATTTATGTAATCGTTGGAATTTTGGTGATTGGTTTAGTTGGGTTTCTTTTCTTTTATGAGAAACCTGTTACCAAGGAAATTATGGTTGGTCAAGATTATGTGGATGTTTCTCCTGAGGAAGCAAAAAATTTGATTGATTCTAATCCTGAATTGATTATAATTGATGTTTCTCCAAAATATGATGAGGGACATTTGCCTGGAGCGGTTAATTATTATGTGGGAGATGGTTCTTTGGACGAGGCTATACCTTCTTTAAATCCTAATGATACTTATCTTGTCTATTGTCATGTTGATAGTGCTTCAATAGCTGGAGCAAATAAACTTGTTGATGCAGGATTTCAAAATGTTTATAGGTTAGAAGGAAATTATCAAGCATGGATAGATGCTGGTTATGAAACTGAATTGTAACTATTCTATTTTTTCAATTTTTTCTAAACTTCTAATAGCGTCTATCAAGGAGGTTATTTTTTTTAATGGGTCTCCCAGACAAAATATCATATATTTTAAATTATGTTCTTCAGCTTTTTTATGGGCATTTATTAGATCTTTTTCATCAATCCTTTTTTTGTTGTGAGCTACAATTAATTTCTCTCTTTCTTCTTTTAAAACTTTTAATATTAGTTCTTTGTTATTGAAACTTATTATGTCGGAAATTTCTATATTCTTTCTTGAGAGATATTCTTTCACTTTATTGAAGAATTGCTCATTTTTTTTATTGGATGTTTTACGTGTTTTTTTATTTGTGGTTTTTTTCTTTTGTGTTTCTTTTTTCTCTTCGGAGGAGTTTTCTTTTGGAGTTTTTTGGATTTCTTCTTGTTCTTTTGTTTGTTCTTGTCTTTGGAATTCTTGTTTTACTGAACCTATGAATCCGTTTTCCTCTTTCTCTTCGGGTTCTTGTCTTGGAGAATCTTCTTTCAGAGGTTCAGTTTTTTGAGGACTTACTTTTTTTTCTGATTTTATGTGTTTCCAATATAATTCATTATTTTCCTGAATTGGAATTGCGAAGTCTTTTATTGCTCTTAGTGCAACTTTTATTGCAGGCTCTTGTTCGGAGTCTTTTAGGATTTCTTTTCCTTTTAAAATTTCATACGCATCCCTTTCTTTGCTTTTTAGGTGCTGTGAAAAGTTTGTTAATTTTTCTTCTTGTCCCGGAATAAGGTAAAGTGAAGAGCTTCCTATTTTCATGTTTGACATCTTTAGTTTTTTTTCAGATAGAAGTTCGGATAAAAAAGCAGATGTGAATAACATGCTCATTCCGATATGACTTGCGATGTGAACTGGAAGACTTGGACCTCTATTTTGGATAAAGGATATTATTTTTTCTTTTAGTTGAGTTGTATCTTTTTGTGGCATGATATTTTTAGAATTAATGGAGTTATAAAGATTTTTATGGCTTTATCCAATTGACTTCGTAGTATAGAACGTCAGATTCTTCGTCTACTATTGCTAAAAGAAGTTTCTTTTTTGTTGAGTGTGCTACTCTGTTTTTTGCTGAAAAATCTTGCCAAGAATTTTTCCTTGATTCATGTTCGCAAAATACTAACCATTTTGCGTGGGATTTTCCGGGTTTGGAACCTTTGTCATAAACTCTGAAATCTGCTCCAAATTTCAGTGCTGTTTTTACGACATATCCTTTGTTTCTTAAATCTTTAAAGACAGGATATTTTGTTTGAATTCTTTTGTCTATTCTTTGTAATTTTTGTAATACTTCTTTTTTTGGAATTTTTTTATTTCTGGAATAAATTTCTATTTTGTTTTTTTCTACGAGGTAAATTGCTTCTGAAAGAGTGTATTGAATTTTTTCTCCAATTGGTTCTCCGAAATTAGATTTTTTATGTAAAGAGAAAGCTTCAGCCTCGTTTGTAGAAATTATCTCTTTTGTTAGTTGGGTTTTTATCATGGTTGTGATAGGTTGGAGGAATATTTAAAAGTTCCTAAGCTGTTGTTATTTTATGGAAATCGACTTTCAGGAAATAGAAAAAAAGTGGCAGAAAAAGTGGGAAGAGGAAGAAATTTTTCGTGTTGTTGATAATTCAGATAGAGAAAAATATTATGTTCTTGAAATGTTTCCTTATCCTTCAGGAAGTGGTTTGCATATGGGTCATGCCTTGAATTATACCATCGGTGATATTCGTGCTAGATTCAAAAGAATGCAGAATTTTAATGTTCTTTATCCAATGGGTTATGACTCTTTTGGACTTCCGGCTGAGAATGCAGCTATAAAGGCGGGCGAGCATCCTAAATATTATACTGAAAATTCAATTTCTAATTTTATTCAGCAACAAAAATCTTTGGGTTTAAGTTATGATTGGTCAAGGATGGTTAGTACCTCTTCGCTAGAGTATTATAGGTGGAATCAATTTTTGTTTTTGAAGTTTTTAGAAAAAGGGCTGGTGTATAGAAAGAAAGCTAATGTTAATTGGTGTCCGAAATGTGAAACTGTTTTAGCAAATGAACAGGTCCAAAATGGGAAGTGTTGGAGACATGAAGATGTTGAAGTGGAAATTAAACCTTTGGAGCAGTGGTTCATAAAAACAACAGATTATGCTGATGAACTTTTGGATAAATTAGATGATTTAGATTGGCCCCATAGAATTAAAACTATGCAAAAAAATTGGATTGGAAAGAGTTATGGAACTGAGATTGATTTTGATATTGAAGGGGAAAAATGGCCTGTTTTCACAACTCGTCCCGATACAATTTTCGGAGTAACTTTCGTGGTTATTTCCGCACAACACGAAAAACTAATGGACATAGTAACACCAGAACAAAAACCAGAAGTTGAAAAATTTCTTAAAAAATTAAAATCAGTTTCTGAAAAGGAATTAGAGAATTTAGAAAAAGAAGGCGTTTTCACAGGTTCATATGCAATTAATCCAATAAACAATGAAAAAGTTCCAATTTATGCAGGAAACTTTGTAGTTGCTGATTATGGTTCTGGAATGGTTATGGCAGTTCCTGCTCATGATAAAAGAGATTTTGCTTTTGCAAAGAAGTATGGTATTGAGATTAAACAAGTAATTGATCCAAAAGATTTTGAATGGGATGAAGCTGAAGCCTACACGGGTGAAGGACAATTAATTAATTCAGGAAATTTTAATGAATTAGATAATCAAGAAGCAAAGAAAAAAATTACGGATTATTTAGAAGAGAGTAAACTAGGAAAAGAAGCTGTTCAATTTAAATTAAAAGATTGGTTAGTTTCAAGACAAAGATACTGGGGAACTCCAATTCCAGTAATACATTGCGAAAAATGCGGAGCTGTTCCAGTTCCTGAAGAAGAATTGCCTGTTGAACTTCCTAAAGAGGTTAAATTTGGTGAAGGAAATCCTTTGGAGACAAATGAAGATTGGGTTAATGTCGCGTGTCCGAAATGTGGAGGTGATGCTAAAAGAGAAACAGACACAATGGATACCTTTTTTGACTCTTCTTGGTACTATCTAAGATATTGTGATCCAGAGAATACTTCAAATGCATTTTCAAAAGACAAAGTAAAATACTGGATGCCAGTTGACCAATACATTGGAGGTGCAGAACACGCATGCATGCATTTGATTTATGCAAGATTTTTCACAAAAGCTTTGAGAGATTTAGGCTTCTTAAACTTTGATGAACCTTTTCAAAGTTTATTTAATCAAGGAATGCTCCACGGAGAAGATGGAGAAAAAATGTCAAAATCTCGAGGAAATGTTATTAATCCTTTAGATGTTATTAGAGTTTATGGTTCAGATTCTTTGAGATTGGCATTAATGAGTTTTGCCTCTCCTAATTCAGATACAAATTGGGATGAGAAAGTTTTAATTGGGAGCCAGAAGTTTTTGAGCAAAGTAATGAATTATTTTGAAAATTTTGAAGCTTCAGAAGCAGATGCAAAAACAGAAAGCAAATTAAATAAAGTCATTAAAGAAGTAACAAATCAAATTGATAATTTCAAATACAATTTAGCAATTATTAAAATTAGAGAGTTATTTAATTCTCTTCCAAAAAACACTTCAAAAGAAGTTTTAGAAAAATCTCTGAAATTATTACATCCTTTTTGTCCACATATCACAGAGGAACTTTGGGAAAAAATAGGAAATAAAAAATTAATTAGTTTATCAAAATGGCCAGAAGCAGAAGAAAAAAAGATTGATGAAACTTTTGAGAAACAAGAACAAGCTCAAGAAAAATTAGTTTCAGATATTGTTAATATTTTGAAAATTATGGGTACTAAGGGCGAGAAAAAAGAAAAGGTATTTGTCTATGTTCTTCCACATGAGAGAGAGTTTTATGATGAAACTGAAGTGTGTAAAAGGGTTGGGAAAGCGGTTAAAATTTTTGCAGTTAACGATTCTGAAAAATTTGATCCTAATAATGTTTCTAAGAAAGCTAAACCTGGAAAACCTGGAATTTATTTAGAATGAGTAAAAAAAAGAGTGATAAAGAAGAGAAAAGGCCGGGAATAAATCGGTTTTGGATAATTCTTTTGGGATTGTTTCTTCTTGTAGGTATTTTGTATTTTAATATTGCCGAACCAAAAGAACTTGTTAAGGTGAATGATTCATGTGGAGACGGAACTTTGTTTGGGAGGTGTTCTTTTACGAAACCTTATTATTGTAATAATGGAAGTTTAGAGATAAATTATTCTTGTGGGTGCCCAGAGTTTTTTGATGAGATGGCGGATGGTTCATGTAGATCAGATTACCAAACTGGAGGTAAACCTCTTAGCTTAAATTATATTTTGAGAGGGAAAAAAGATTTTGTTAATCTTGAAGTTTATAGGGGGCTTAATGATTATCTTTCAGAATTGCCGAGAAATATTTATTCTGATGGACAGGAAGTTACAAGGAAAGATTTTAAGGAAAATTTTATTGGAGAGGAGGTTCAGGATGTTTTTTTATCTGAGTTGGTAATTAAAATTCAAAATATTACTTCGGATAAAATTGACCAGGCCAGGATTGCTGTTAGTCTTGTTCAAAATATTCCTTACGGCTTTTCAAATAAGACTTCTCAGTTTTCTAATTCGGTTCTGATTCATTCAAGATATCCTTACGAGGTTTTGTATGATGAAAAAGGAATTTGTGGAGAGAAATCTGCATTGTTGTTGTTTTTATTGAAGAAGTTAGATTATGAATCAGGATTTTTTTATTATCCTATTGAGAATCATGAAGCGGTTTGGATTGGTTGTGAGGAGAAGGAGAGATGTTTTGTTGAAACTACAACTCCTTCTATTATTACTTTTGATAATGGTTATTATTCTTGGTTTGGCTACCTTTCTTCAGACCCTCAGAGCTTTAAAATTTCTTCTGGAGCTAAGTTACCAGTGATTTATGAATATGAAGATGCGGAAAAATGGACGAAGTATAGAAGTAAAATTTTGGATGGTAACAAGCTAAATTATTTTCAAAAGAAGCAGTATGAGTCATTGAAACTTAATTACGGTTTGTAATTGCGATTATTATTTTAAAATAGCTTTAATTCTTCTAACACCAGAACTTGAAGATTCTTCTTTTTTGATTTTGAATTTTCCTAATTCGCAAGTATTTTTTACATGAGGCCCGGTACAAATTTCTTTTGAAAAATTTCCAATTGAGTATACTGAAACTTTTTCTCCGTATTTTTTATCGAATATTCCACAAGCACCTGAGACTTTTGCTTCTTCGGGAGTCATTTCTTCTCTTTTTATCTCACAAGAATTTTGTATTTCTGAATTTACTAAGTCTTCAATTTCTTTTATTTCTTCTTTTGTTAACTTTCTTGGAAAATTAAAATCGAATCTCAATCTTTCTGGATTTATGTTCGAACCTTTTTGAATTATATTTTTGTCTTTTAGAACTATCTTTAGTGCTGCGTGTAGTAAATGTGTTGCGGTGTGTAATTTTTTTGTTCGTTCTGAATCATCTGCTAATCCAGATTTGAATCTTCCTGCCGATGCTGTTCTTGATAGTTCTTGATGCTTTTTACATTCTTTCTCAAAGGATTTTATTGAGAATTTTATTTTATTTTTTTTGCATTCTTCTTCAATCATTTCACTGGGAAATCCATAACTTTGGTATAGTAAGAATGAATCTTCACATCCCAATTCTTTTTTTCCTTTTGTTATTTTTTTAAATATTTTTAGTCCCTTTTCTATTGTTTTGTTGAATTTTTCTTCTTCTCTTTTTAATTCGTCTGTGATTTTCTCTTTAAATTCTTTTAGGATTTCGTAATCAGTATAAATTTCGAAAACTGGTTCTGCGATTTTAGTAACGAAATTTTCTAATTTTAATTCTCTTCCGTATCTTATTGCTCTTCTGATTAATCTTCTCAGAACATAACCTTGTTCTCTATTTGAAGGAATTATTCCGTCGGCAATTATGAAAACAGCTGCTTTAATATGGTCCGCTATTATTCTCATTTCTTTTTTGTTTTCCAAATATTTTTTCTTTGATATTTTTTCTATCTTTTCTATTATTGGCTTGAACGTTTCCCCCAAATAGTTGTCTTTTGTATTATTTAAGAATGCAAGAGTCCTTTCAACACCCATTCCTGTGTCTATGTTTTTTTGTTTTGCCGGTTTATAATTTCCTTCTTTATCTTTTTTGTATTGCATAAAAACATTGTTCCATATTTCTATTCCGTCTACAAAAATTTCTGTGTCTGGCCCACATGGTCCCGTCGTTCCTGCTGGTCCCCACCAGTTGTCTTTTTTTCCAAGGAATTTTATTTTTTCTTTTGCAATTCCAAGGGATTTCCAAGTTTCTTCTGCTTCCTTGTCTTTAGGTATTTTTCCTTCTCCTTTAAAACAAGTAACTGAAATTTTTTCTTTGGGAATATTTAATTTGTTTTTAAGAAAATCGTAGCTATATTCTATTGATTCTTTTTTCCAGTATTCACCTAAACTCCAATTCCCCAACATTTCAAAAAATGTGTGGTGTGTTTCGTCACCTACTTCTTCGATGTCTCCTGTTCTAATACATCTTTGGACGTTACATAATTTTTTTCCAGAGGGATGATTTTGTCCGAGTAGGAAAGGTACAAGAGGGTGCATTCCGGCAGTTGTAAATAATACCGTCGGGTCATCTTTTGGGATTAACGAAGAATTTGATATTTCCTTGTGTCCTTTTGCCTTGAAAAATTCTATGTATTTTTTAATGAGTTCTGTTCTTTTCATATTTTTCTAAGAGAATTATGTTTTATATTCTTTTTTGTGGGATTTGTTTTAAATTAGCCGCCTAGTTGCCTAAGTTTCTTTTGTATTTTTTCTAATTCTGATTCAATCTTATTTTGCTCTTTATCTTTTGTTTTGTTTCTTGGAAGTTTTGGAAGCTCTTTATCTTCTTCCTTTGAACTTTTTGGTTCTTCAACTTTTGGAAGTGTTTGTTTTAATTTTGTGAAATTACTTTTTACTGATTTGAGGTTTCTTAGAAGATTATTTTTCTTTTTTAGTTCTGTTGCTCTTGACTCTTTGTATTTCTTTAAATTTTGCAATCCTCTTAAAATACTTGCTTGCAATATTAGAACGTCTTTTTTTGAGTTGTATAGTTCTTCGTATTCTACTCTTACATGAAGATTTTCAGTCATTTTATTCTAGAAAAAATATCTTTATCTACTTTTTCAATCTGACTTTTCATTGTAGATATTTCTTGTTCCCACATTTCTATTTCTTTTTGTTCTTCGTCTTTAAGTTTTTTTATGTCTTGAAGTATTTTTTCCATCTCGTGAATTTTATCTCGTGATTTTTCAAATATTTCTAAGCCTTCCTCGAATTTGTCAATTCTAACAAATATTGGTTCTTTTGGAGATTTAGTTCTTGAGTTAGTTGTTCTTGTAGGCGTTCTTATTGCTGGAGGTTCCGATATTTCTTCAGTAATCCCTCTTGGAGCTGAAAGAGGACTACTTATTTGCTCGAAATCTTCCTCTTCCAACTCATCCTCTTTTCCCCCAGCAACACTTTCTTTTATAGAGTTCTGAGAAAATCTTTCTCCTACTGAGTTTGAAGGTAGTTGAGGTAATTGATGAATTGGCTCTTTAAATTTTGGAAGATCTAATCTAGGTAATTGGGGAACTTCGTTTTCAGACATAGAAATTTTTTTCACCTTCTTTTTTTTATTAAACAAACCCATTGTATGTTTGAACATCTCTTTTTTATTATATATATGATAGAATATAGGTTTAAAAATGTTTTTTTTTATTGTCTCAGGGAGTTTATTCGAAAATGTCTGACCGAAAGGTATTTAATAATAATCTTTTTTATATCAGTTATGATTGATGAGTTTCTTAAAGAGGTGGTTGTCGACGTCGCTGGAAAGCCCGCGGAACCGATGGCAGATTTGCTTAATTCTAAGAAACATGTTAACGAATTTATACTTGCAAAAAAAACCGATATGACTATAAACCAGATAAGGAATCTTTTGTATAAATTTTCTGACCAGGGTTTAGTTTCTTCGATAAGGAAGAAAGATAAAAAGAAAGGGTGGTATACTTATTTTTGGAAAATAGAAAAGCTAAAAGCATTAGAGTATTTGAAAGAAATTTTAATTAAAAGACTAAATATCTTTAATCAACAGATAAGTAATAGAGAAACTAAACAATTTTATGTTTGTGAGAGGTGCGGGATTGAATTCAACGAAGATAATGCTTTATTACAGAATTTTCTTTGTTCTGAATGTGGAGATGTTTTTACTTTAAAGGATAATGCCAAATTATTAAGGGAATTAAAAAGAAACAAGGATAAGTATGAAAAGAAATTGGTTTTAGTTGAGGAGGAAATTAATAAAGAACTAGAAAAAGAGGAGAAGATTAAGGAAAAAGAAAAGAAGAAATTGGCTAAGGAAAAGGCAGATAAGAGAGCTGCTAAAAAGAAGGCTACTGCTAAGAAGACAACAAAGAAAAAAGTTGCGAAGAAAGAGACATCTAAAAAGAAAGTAGCTAAGAAGAAAACTTCGAAGAAAAAAGTTGCGAAGAAAGAGACATCTAAAAAGAAAGTAGCTAAGAAGAAAACTTCGAAGAAAAAATAGTTTTATAAATTGAGAGTATGTTAGTTTTTTATGGATTATAGTTATGAGATTTCTCCTAAGAAAAAAAGAAATATTTTTGGAAGTTTGAGTGTAAATACTTGGATTATTTTGGCTAATGTTATCTTCTTTATTGCTTTTTTTATTTTAATGTCTACAAAAATTTTGACTCTTAATCATATTGCTTTGAATCCTTCAAATGTTCTTCAAGGAAAATATCTCTGGACTTTTTTAACAAGCATGTTTATGCATAGCCCGAACATGATTTTTCATTTATTTGTGAATATGCTTTCTTTGTTTTTTGTTGGGAGTTTACTCCAGAGAATTTTGGGACAGAAAAGGTATCTTTATTTTTATTTGATTGCTGGTTTATTTGCGGGATTGTTTTTTGTTTTGATTACTTATTTTTTTAATCCTTCTGCTTTGAATACTTATGCTGTTGGTGCTTCGGGGGCTTTGTTTGGTTTGGTCGGAACTTTAATGCTTTTGACTCCTAATCTTCCCGTTTATGTTATGTTTGTTCCAATTCCGATAAAATTGAAGTATGCGGCTCCAGGGTTGCTTTTGGCTTTATGGGGAATATCTGCAGCAGCAGACATTCCTATTGGGAATACTGCACATTTGGGGGGTTTGATTACTGGTTTGATTTATGGAATTTATCTTAGGCATAATTATAGAAATAAAATAAAAAGAATCGGCAAACATTTTAGTTGATGAAAAAGAGATTTAATTTGAAAAAGGAGTATATTGAAGCGTGGAATTATCTTCGAGAGTCTAGAAAATTTATTTGGATAATCTGCGGACTTTTTTTGTTTTCGAGTTTGATTGGTTTTTTTATTTCTCCTCCTGAAGCTGTATTGAATCAAATCATTGTGTTTATTTCAGACCTCTTGGATAAAACTTCTGGAATGTCTTCTTTAGAATTGATTAATTTTATTTTCTTTAATAATCTGAAAAGTGGTTTCTTTGGGATGGTTTTTGGAATTTTCTTCGGAATTTTTCCTATTATTTATACTCTTATTAATGGTTATGTTTTGGGCTTTGTCGCTTCTATGTCTGTCCAATCTTCGGGAATATTATCCTTATGGAGACTTTTTCCCCACGGGATTTTTGAGTTGCCCGCCATAATAGTTTCCTTTGGTTTAGGCTTAAGAATTGGGGCAAGTGTTTTTAATAAAAATCAGAAGATATTTTTGGAACGTTTAAAAAAATCAATAAAGGTCTTCGTACTATTTATTGTTCCCCTTTTAATTTTTGCAGCTGTTATAGAAGGTATTTTAATTTCGTTAAGTTAGTCGCTAAGACTATTTAATCCTAGGAGGATTAATACTAAACCAATTAATATAACTCCCCACATGATTCCTCCCTTGAGGAAAAGCATCGCAGCATTTCCTAGCCCGTACGAGTTCATAACCCACGCATATATAGGAATTACCAAAAGGATTAGCCCGATTAAAACGCTTAATATTTTATTCATTGTAGAATTATGACTTTACTTTAGTTTAAAAAGATTTTCGTGAAGAAAAAGATGTTTCGAAACCCTTAAAAATGGGATGTTTTTAGCTGTTGTATGATAAGAGAATTTAGGATTTGTTTGGCTATACCAATTCTATAATTCTAGTCTGGACTTCTTTATAAAATGAAAAAGGTTAAAGATTTTTTGTGGCATGGGGGAATGAAAGTATCTGAACTTTTGGATAGCTATGGCTCTTTAGGTTATCAGGCTGTTGAGTTGTCGGAAGCGGCGAAAGTTGTTTTGAAAATGAAGAGGTCTGGTGCAAAGATTTTTTTGACATTTACTTCAAATATGGTTACCTCTGGTTTAAGAGGTTTTTTTGCTCAATTATGTAAAGAGAAAATTCCAAATATTTTGGTTACAACTTCTGGAGCTATAGAAGAGGACATTATGAAGTCTTTTGGAGAAGATTTTGAGGTTGTTTCGTTTAATTCTGATGATACTGCTTTACATGAAAGAGGAGAAAATAGGGTGGGCAACATCTTGATTCATACTAAAAGTTATATGAAGTTTGAAGATAGTATGAGTAAGTTTTTAGAAAAAATTTATGGAAAGAAAAAGAGAATTCCTGTTTCAGAATTGCTTTATGAAATTGGTTTGATGATTGATGATGAGGGTTCTATTTTGTATCAAGCGGCAAAGAATAATATTCCAATTTATTGTCCCGGTATTGCTGATTCGAGTTTTGGTTTTCAGCTTTATATGTTTCAACAAAAACACCCTGATTTTATTGTAGATACTCTTTTAGATATGAAAAGAGTTACAGAAGATCTAAGTTTTGATGAGAGGAAGGGTTTGATTTCTTTGGGAGGAAGTATTTCAAAACATTATGCCGTTTTTTCTTCGCTTCTTTCTGGAGGTTTTGATTATGCAGTTTATCTTACTACAAGTCATTCTTCTTCGGGTTCTATGTCTGGAGCCACCACACAGGAAGCCAAGTCTTGGGGTAAGATTAAGGATGATGGTGAAGCTGCAACAGTTAACGGAGATGTTTGTATAACTTTTCCTTTAATGATGGTTGGTGTTTTAGATGAAATGAAAAAGGAAGGGCTTTTAGATGGATGATGCTAAATTTGTTTTGTCTAAGAAAGTTCTTTTGGAACAAGTTAGGAAGCTTGAAGAAATTGGTTTGAAAGTTTCTTATTCATATAAGACAAATCGTGAAGTTGGAAATGTTCTTCAGGAAATGCCTGAATGTAACGATGTTGATTATTCTATTCATTCTGAGGATGAGATTAAGGATATTAAGGAAAAGAATAAGATTTGGTTTTTTAATCAGGCTGAATCTTTTGAGGATTTGAAAAAAATTCTTTTTGAAGGAGTGAGGAATTTTGTTGTTGATAACGAGGTTGATTTTAGGAGGTTGTTACGAGTTATTGAATCTGAAAAAATTAAAATAAATTTGTCTTTAAGAATGAAATTTCAAGAGCATAGAATTGGAACTGGAAAATATTTTGTTTATGGGATGTCTTCTTCAAAAGTTAATGAGTTTATTTCGGAAATTAAGGATAATGAATTTATTGGCCTTCTTGGAGTCCACATTCATAGGAAAAGTCAGAATACTTCTGAATGGGATATTGTTTCTGATTTGGAAGATTCTTTGACAGAAGATAGTTTGAAGAGATTGAATTTAGTTAATCTTGGAGGGGGTTTACCCTCGGTTTATAGAAGTTCTAGTGTTGATGTTTTTGATTATATCTTTGCTAAGTTGAAGGATGCTGTTGATTGGCTTGCTGATAAAGGAATTAGTTCGGTTATAGAACCTGGAAGATTTGTTGCTGCCCCATGTGTAAAACTTGTTACAAAAATAATTCAAAAGTATGAAGGTAATTTGATTTTGAATGTTTCAATTTATAATTGTTCTTTGGATAATTTATTAACAAATACTAAGATGTTTGTTGAGGGTGAGAAGAGTGATTGCGAGGAAGGTTCTTATTTTTTGATTAAGGGGAATTCCCCTACTCGTGATGATATTTTTAGGTATAGAGTTAAACTTGATTCTTCAGTTGATGTTGGTGAGGAGATTGTATTTCTGAATGCAGGGGCTTATAATTATGCTACTGATTTTTTTGGTTACAAAAAGCTTCAAACGGAAATTATGGAGGATTTTTAAATTATATATTTCTTATTTTAAAATGTTGAATAAAAAACAAATTAGTGAAATTAGGGAACATTTGAATAATGCTCAAAATCCTTTGTTCTTCTTTGATAATGATCAGGATGGGCTTTGTAGTTTTTTACTTTTGCAGAGGTATCTTGGGAGAGGGAAAGCGGTTGCAGTGAAAAGTTCTCCAATGGACGAAGGATATTTTCGGAAGGTGAATGAATTATCTCCGGATTATATTTTTGTTTTGGATGTTCCTGAGATAACTCCCGAGTTCTTTAGAGAACTTGAAAAGTTTAATATTCCTATTGTCTGGATAGACCACCATGCACTTGAAAAAGAGAAACTTCCAGATTATGTTAATTATTATAATCCTCTGTTAAATGAAGATAAGAATAATGAACCCGTAACTTATTTGTGTCATCAAGTTGTTGAGAGAGATGATTGGTTGGCAGTTGTTGGATGTGTTTCAGATAAATATGTTCCAGACTTTTGGCAAGATGTGAAAGATGAATTTCCTGATTTGTCTATAGATTCTGATGATGCAACAGAGATTTATTATAATTCTCAATTGGGAAAGATTGCACAGATTTTTGCTTTCGGATTAAAGGATAAAACTACAAATGTTTTGAAGATGATAAAGTTTTTATCTGCTGTTAAAACCCCTTATGAAATTTTAGAGGAGTCTTCGAAAAATGAGGAGATGTATGAGAGGTTTAAGGAATTAGAAAAGAAAATCAATAAATTGTTGAATAAGGCTAAGGAAAATGTTACAGATTCTCAATTACTCTTTTTTACTTATGGAGGAGATACGAGTATGAGTTCCGAGGTTTCTAATCATCTGAAATATCTATATCCCGATAAAACTATTTTTGTTGGTTATATTTCTCAGGGAAATGTTAATCTTTCGGGAAGAGGAGAAAATGTTTTGAAAATTTTGAAACAAGTTTTGCCTGAATTTGAAAACGCAAAAGGAGGAGGACATGAAAGAGCGATTGGGGCAAGAATTATGAAAAAAGATTTGGAGAGATTTGAGAATTTCTTGAGGGAGAAAATCGAGTAACTTTTACTACTCTTTACTAAGAAATAAATATAGAAACTCTTAAAAAGAAAAGAGACTTTTATTTTACATGGCTGAAGGACTAAAGAATATGTGTTGGAAGAACTCATCTATTTTAGTCTTTATTAGCTCTATTAAATACCTTTAATTAGTTCGAGTTAAACCCGCTTGAATTAAGAAGGTAATAGTTCTTCAAAAATTTGGGCAACCTACTCGAAAATTAAATCCGTAAAATGGAAAACAAAGAGATGGAAAAAGAAAACCTCGACAAGGAATTGAGTTATTTGTTAGAAGTAACTCTAAGGCTTGAGGAAGAATTGAATTGTGCAATGGTACAGAACTAAGGTGTCTTATTTTTTACCCTTTCTCATATTTGTTAATATGTTTTTTAGTATGTTTTACCAACATAAACCCAGTAGTCTGCTTTGTTTCCTGTGATTATGCATTTTTCATCCTCGATTTTTTTAGAATCGATGAATAAAGTTTTTGCTCCACCTGTTTCTGATTTTAATTGCTCTTCGGCTTTTTTTGAATTACATAATGGGACTTTAACCATTTTTTTGTTTTTGATGAATTGAATTAATTCTTTTTTGTCTGTTGTTTCTGTAATTGAGTTTTCTAATTCTTTTTCTGCACTTTTGTAAAGTTCTTCTTGCATTTTGTCAAGAATTTTTGGAATTTCTTTTTTCAAATCTTTGATTTTTATTTGTTGTTTTTCTTTTCCAATTCTTGTTTTGATCATTACAGATTTGTTTTCTAAATCTCTTGGACCGATTTCTATTCTTAAGGGGATTCCTTTTAGTTCCCACTCAGAGTATTTCCATCCAGGAGAGTAATCTTCACGAGCGTCTAAAATTGGGTTTAATGATTTTAGTTCTTTCTTTATTTTTTCTGCTTCTTCTAAAACTTTTTTCTCTTTCCCTTTGAATAATAGAGGGATTATTGCAACTTTGTTTTCTGCTATTTTTGGAGGTATTACTAAACCAGAGTTGTCTGAATGCATAGCGAACATTGTTCCAAGCATTCTTGTTGAAATTGCATGGGTGTTTTGGAAAACTGCTTGTTCTTTTTCTTCTTGGTCTAAGAATTTTATTCCGTATGCTTTTGAAAAGTTCTGTCCGTCATAATGAAAACAAGTCCCTTCGATTATCCTTCCGTTTGGCAAGTAGTGATGTGTTTTTTCAGTGAATTCTGCTCCTGCGAATTTTTCATTTTCGGTTTTTCTTCCGTAGATTCCTGGAAGCCCCATTATTTTCTCAGTTATTTTATGGTACGCTTTCATGACTTTTTTTCCGTGATCTAATGCTTCTTTTTCTGTTGCAAATGCTGTGTGCATTTCGTTCCATAGAAATTCTCTTGTTCTAAAAAATGGAACTGGGTTGTTAAATTCCCAACGAACTACATTATTCCATTGGTTTAGTAATAAAGGCAAGTCTCTCCAACTTCTTATCCATTTTGAGTACGATTCATACATTATTGCTTCGGATGTTGGACGGACTGCAAGTTTTTCGTTTAGTTTTGTTTTCCCTGCTTGAGTCACCCATGCTACTTCTGGTGCAAATCCTTCAACGTGTTTTTTCTCTCTTTCGAAAGATTTTTCTGGAATGAATAATGGAAAGTAGCAATTCTCTACTCCAATTTTTTTGAATTCTTCGTCACAAGATTGTTTTATTTTTTCCCAAAGTTTATATGCTCTTGGTCTAAAAATTATGCAACCAGAAACAGAAGAGTAATCTGCAAGTTCAGCTTTAATCATTAATTGAGTAAACCATTCCGTGAAGTTTTCCTCTTTTTTTATTGTGATTCCTTCTTGAGATTTTTTTGCCATGTTTTATAGAAATAAAATAGATTTATTAAATTAATGTTTGGTTTATTAAACTCTATTTGCATTGTATGAATGTATTTTTTCTTTTGCAATCTTGAAAACTTTGTTTAATAATTTTTTATTTTCTGTATATGGAATTCTATATACTTCTTCTGATTCATAACAATCAGTTTCATTAGGGATTATGTTTCCGTTATTATCTAATGGGTCAACTTCATGATAGAGATTTATTGTTATAACTTTATTCACTTTTCCTTCAAGTATTTTTGCGCCTACTCTTTTGAATAAAATTTCTTTTTCTTCAGAAGGAAGGTCTCTACTTTTTTCTCTGAATAAATCTACTTCTCCCTCAGAGAGTAATTTATTTACTAATTTTTTCATAAAATACTTATTTCTTTTTCATTTATAAGAATTTATTTGTTTGAATTAAACAAATTAATCAACCTAATAAACTTTGATTCAAAGTTTTCTCTGAAATTTCATTAATTGCATCTTTAACATAATTTGATTCTAGAGCAAAGCCTAAATTTTCTCCTCCTACTTTGAAATTATTTATTCCGATTACTTTTCCTTCTTTGTTTATTAGTGGTCCTCCAGAGTTCCCAGGGTTTAGTGCTGTATCGGTTTGAATGTATGCTTCTAAATTGTTTAGTCCTCTTCGATGTACTGCCGAAACTATTCCTTCTGAGACTGAGAATTGTAGTCCCAAGGGATTTCCTATTGCGATTACTTTTTCACCAATTTTAATTTCTTCAGAGTTTTCTAATTCTAATGCATCGAAAGTTTCATCGACTTTTAGTAATGCCAGATCCAATTTTGCATTATAGCCTATAAAATTTGCTGGAAGTGATTCTTGTTTGTATGTCAAGGCATTTATTTTTGGTGCAAGGTATCCTGTATAATCAGTTAGAACGTGTGCGTTTGTTATTATGAATCCTTCTTTTTGAATTACGAATCCGGTTCCTTGTCCAAAATCTGTTTTTATTGTGACTACTGATTCAATTGACTCCTCAATTATATCTGAAAATCCTTCACTTGCAGATGCCTTTAATAAGGAGATATCTTTTTTGCTTTTCTTTACCTCTGTTTTTGTTTCGAGGAGCGTATTACTTAGCTCGTTTATTTTTGTAGAAGTGTCTATTTTTAGTTCTTCTATTTCATTTTGTAGTTGATGGTGGTTTATGGTTTGTTTGACGATTATTCCGTTTAATAAAATGGCACTCACAATTATATAAATAATTACAAGAGAACTAAAACCTCCTATCACCCATTTGTGGTGTTTTTTCAACCCCATTTCTATTTTACGAGAAACTTAAACTATAAAAAGGTTTTTTATTATTTATTTTTGTGGGCGTATAGTTCAACGGATAGAACGACAGGTTTCGGCCCTGTAAGTCGAGGTTCGATTCCTCGTACGCCCGTTCACAATAACTTTATAATTGTTTGAATTTATTAAGTATAAAAGATGGTGAATAAAAAGTATTTGACTGGAACTTCCATACTTATTGGGACGTGTATTGGTGCAGGAGTTTTGGGTATTCCGTATGTTGCTGCACAATCTGGTTTTTTAATTGCTCTTGCATACATCTTGATAGTTGGAGCAATTATCTTAACAATTAATCTTTATCTTGGAGAGGTGATTATTAGAACTAAAAAGAAACACCAGTTAACAGGTTATGCTGAAAGGTATTTAGGTAAGAAGGGTAAGAGATTAATGTCTTTTGCTGTTTTATTTGGTATTTATTCTGCTTTGATTGCATATATGACTGGAGTGGGAGAAAGTTTGAGTTTTTTGATTACAGGAGGGGCAGGACAGCATATTATATTTGGAGTTTTTTTTGGAGTTTTAATGTCTGGACTTTTATGGAGTGGAATAACATCTTTAAAAAGATTTGAGAGGTGGGGGGTTACAGCCATACTTGTTTTATTAATTGTTATTTTGTTTATCTTCTTTAAGGATTTTCATATGGCAAATTTGTTTTATTTTAATTTGGATAAAATGTTTTTGCCGTTTGGAGTTGTTTTATTTGCGATGCTTTCATTTCATGCAATTCCCGAGGTTAATTTTGTTTTAGGTAAGAAGAGGAAACTTATGAAACGTATTTTATGGACAGGTTCTATTGTTTCTGTTCTTTTTTATATTCTTTTTACTTTTGCTGTTGTAAGCTTTAAGGGATTGGATACTCCCAATGTTGCAACACTCGCACTTGGACCCATTTTTATTTTTCTGGGGATATTTACTATGTTCACTTCATATTTAGCTTTAGGAAATGCTCTTGAGGAAGGATTCTTATTTGATAGAAAATTTAAACATCAAAAAGCTTGGTTTTTTTCCGCTATTTTTCCAATAGTTCTTTTTTTGATTGTTCAGTCTTTTGATTTTTTTTCTTTTACAAAGATACTCTCAATAGGAGGAGTTGTTTCGGGAGGACTGGTTGCAGTATTAACTTTATTTATGGTTAGGAAAGCTAAGAAAAATGGAGATTTGAAACCTAAATATTCTATCCCTCTTAATTGGCTTATAATTACGTTATTGAGTTTAATTTTTATTGCAGGAGTTGTTCGGGAGATTTGGTTGGCTGTTGTGTAAGATATAAATTTTTATAAATAGTTTTTAAGTTATTTTTTTATGGCAAAATATGGGTCTAAACAAGTTTTGAGTTTTATGAAATCGTATGATCTTGCTAAATATATTATTTCGTTTAGTCCGGAATCTCATGCATCTCAATTAAATGGGAAGCTTGAGGAATGGTATTCTATTCTTGATTCGGTTCCTAAAAAATTAGTTAAGAAGGACGAAGAAGTTTTGAAAAATTTTAAGTCGGCAATTTCAAATTTAGAAAAAGCTATTGAAATTAGGGAAAATATTAAACCTTAACCAACAAGTTTTTAATGTTGTTCTTATTTTTTAATACATGAAAAATGCAAATCCTGGAGATTTAGTTGAAGTTCATTTAATGAAGACAGTTTATGAAGGTGTTCTTTTAGAGAGTTCTGAGAAAGATTATGTTTTATTGAAGTTGGGAACTGGTTATAATATTGGTCTGAAGAAAAAAGAAGTTGTTGAGATTAAGGTTTTGGAAAAGGCGAAAGATGTTAAGGGAGGTATTGAAGTTAAGAAAGATTCTTCTAAGCCTAATGTTGCGATGGTTATTACTGGAGGGACAATTGCTTCCCGTTATGATTCTAAGACTGGCGCTGTGAAATGGCTTGATTCTCCTGAAAGTTTGTTTAAATTTTATCCTGAAATGTTTGATGTTGTTAATGTTTCAAAAGTTGAGGTTCCGTTTATGAAAGGTTCTGAAAATATGGATTTTAAAGATTGGAAAAAAATTGCGAAGATTGTTGAGGGTTTTTTGAATGATTCGGATATTGAAGGAGTTATTGTGACACATGGGACGGATATTTTGCATTATACTTCTGTGGCTTTGAGTTTTTTTCTTGGGAAGTTGAATAAGCCAGTAGTTCTTACTTATTCTCAGAGGAGTATTGATAGAGCTTCGTCGGATGCGAATTTGAATTTAAAGTGTTCTGCTTTGGCGGCTATTTCTGATATTGCGGAAGTTATGTTGGTTGGCCATGCTAATTCTGACGACGATCATTGTCATGCTATGCCTGGGACTAAAGTTAAGAAGATGCATACTTCTAGGAGAGATGCATTTAAGGTTGTTAATGATAAACCTTTTGCAAAGATTTATTCTGCATCTGAAGGCAATAAAATAGAAAAAATTTCTGATTATACTCTAAAGGGCACAAGTAATTTAAGGAACAAGGAGAAAGTTAAATGTGATTCTAAGTTTGAGGAAAAGGTCGGGTTGTTAAAATTTTATCCTGGGCAAGACCCTTCGATTTTGGATTATTATGTTAAGAATAAGTATAAAGGACTGGTTATTGAAATGACTGGGTTAGGTCATGTTGCAACTTCGGAATCTAGGAATTCTTGGACTCGTAAATTGAAGGAAGTTATGGATAAAGGCTTGGTAGTTTGTGGGACCTCCCAGTGTATTTTTGGAAGGGTTGATCCTTTGGTTTATTCTGCTGGAAGGGAGTTAGAGAAAACTGGGTTGATTTTCTTAGAGGATATGCTTAGTGAAACTGCCTTAGTAAAATTGGGATGGGTTTTAGGACACTCGGATTGGGATGTTAAAGAAAAAATGTTAGAAAATATTTCTGGTGAGTTTAATGATAGGTTGTTAGAATAATTATTTTAGTTTTCTTTCAATTCTATTGAGTTGTTTTTGAAGTGCTTCAATTTCCCTTGCTGATTTTCTGTTTACCGCGTAGTCGTATTCTGCCCTTAGCCGGTCTTTTTTTGCTTGTCTGTTTTGACTCATTAAAATTATTGGTGCTTGAAATGCTGCTAGACAAGATAAAATTAGGTTTAGGAGTATGAAGGGTCTTGGGTCCCATGCTTTTCCGAATATTAGCCAGGAGGTGTTTAGTATCATCCATAATATTAGAAATCCTGCGAAAAACAATATAAATCCCCAACTACCTGCAACGCTGGTTAATTTGTCTGATGCTTTTTCTCCAAAGGTTCTCGGAAGAATATTTGGATGCGTTATTTTATGGATTAGCCCCTTTTTTTCATTCGACTTTTTTACCACCTTCTTTTTCATATTTGTTTTACGTTTTGTTAGATTATAAAGTTTTTTAGGTAATTTGTAACTATTATTAAGTTACATAAAGGAAAGGTTTATATATTCTTATTTGTTTTGGATTTTATGCGGAATTTGGAAATTAAAATAACTAGTGAAAGAAAGGGCGGAAACCCTGGAGGTAATTGTATTTTTAACGATGGGAAAAATAAATTTGAAGGATATTTCAAATATTGTATTGGTTCTAATATCAGGGCGCCTTCGAGTTTTGTTCCAGAAAATCAGCCTTTTTATGAGGCGACGACTTTTGAATTGGTTCGTAAAATGGGATTGGCTACCTCAAAATATTTTGTTTTATTGAATGAAAATGGAAATTTGAATTTTGTGAATTGTGGGAGTGATGTGAGAGAACATTCTGGAAGAAAGTCCTATTTTATTTCTAAAATACAAAAAGAAGATTCTAGTTTAGATGAACATGCTTTGAAAAAAATTAATGAAGAAAAAGTTTACCTGAATAGCTTAGAAGTTTCGGATGTTATTGGAAGAAGACAAAATTATAGGGTTTTGCCAGATTTTTCTGATAAGTGTAAAATTATGTATATTGATTTAGGTTGTAGTTTTGTTAACGCATTAGATGGAAATCTTAAGTTGTCTAATGGTTTTGCTAAAATAAATTTTTTGGATAAAAGGAAATTAAAAAAACTTAAAAAAGTAAACGTTATTGGAGCAGATAATTACTCCATTGTTAATTTTGGGGAGCTTGTCGAGGGACTTCCTTCTCTTGTTATTACTACCTTAAATCCTCTTGGAAAAAAGAAGTTGAAAAACTTAGTCTCTTCCGACGAAATTTCTGAAATTCAGATGTATTTAACTGAAAGTTTATATTCTAGTGTTCCTAAATTTAGGGAAAAAGATTTATTGCTTTAATTAAGTAATTTCTATTCTGAAAAATATTATAAAGGCTTTTTCTTTTTTACTTTTATGGATTATTCAAAATTAAAATTTAAATCTGGGTTGGAGATTCATCAGCAGTTGGATACTGGAAAGTTGTTTTGTAATTGTCCTTCTGTTTTGAGGTCGGATGAGCCAGATTTTTCTGTTGAACGTAAATTACATGCTGTTGCTGGAGAGTCTGGGGAAGTTGATGTTGCTGCAAAATTTCAGGCTGGTTTGGGAAAGATTTTTGTTTATCAGGGACATGATGAAAATTCTTGTTTAGTTGAATTAGATGAAGAACCGCCCCATGAAATTAATCGGGATGCTTTGAGGGTTGGAATGCAGATTGCTCTTTTAATGAATTGTAAAATTCAGCCTGTTACTCAAATTATGAGGAAGACTGTTTTAGATGGGACAAATGTTTCGGGTTTTCAGAGGACTGTTTTGATTGCTCGAGATGGTTATTTGGAGACTTCTAAAGGGAAAGTTGGAATTAGTTATATTTATCTTGAAGAGGATGCTGCTCGGAAGGTTAACGCTTCTGGAGATAAAATTTATTACAATTTAGATAGATTGGGGATTCCTTTAGTGGAGGTTGTTACTGCTCCGGATATTAAGGACCCTGAACATGCTAAGGAAGTTGCTTTGATGATTGGAGAAATTTTGAGAAGTTGTAAAGTTCGTAGAGGTATTGGGACAATTAGACAGGATGTTAATGTTTCTATTCGAGGAGAGAATAGAGTTGAGATTAAAGGGATGCAGGATATGAAAGTTTTTGTTAAGGCTATTGAGAATGAGATTGAGAGGCAGGTTAAGTTGAGTGATTCTAAAAAGCCGGTTGAGATGGAAGTTAGAAAAGTTAATCCTGATGCTACGACTGATTTTATGAGGCCTTTGCCTGGAAGTGCTCGTATGTATCCAGAAACAGATTTGCCTTTGTTGAAAATTTCTAGACAGATGATTGATGATGTTAAGAAGAATTTACCTCTGTTGAAAGGCGAGATTGAAGAGGATTTGAAGAAGAAAGGTTTGAGTCAGGAAATGATTAAGTTGTTATTGAAACAGGGGAAGGTTGATGAGTTTAAGGATTTGATTGGAATTTATGAAGGTTCGATTAGTTTTGTTGCGAAGATGTTTTTACTTTTTCCAAAAGAGATTGCTTCTAAGTTGGATAAGGATTTGAGCAAGGTTGAGAAGAAGCTTGAGGATTATTATGGAGATATTTTGTTGGCTTTGAATAAAAAGAAAATTTTTGAATCTGATGTGAAGGATGTTTTGACCGCTTTGGTTGAAGGGAAGAAGTTTGAGGATGCAATTAAGATTGAGAAAGCGGATTTGGGAGATGTTGAGGAGAAGATTATGAAGATAATTAAAGATAAACCTGGGTTGAATCCAAATGCGTATATGGGATTGGTTATGAAAGAGTTTAAAGGTGCTATCTCTGGTGGAGATGCGATGAAAATAATTGGGAAGTTTTTAAAGATAAACCCAAAATCTTAATAAACCAAAGTATTCTAATTGTTTTATGCTAAGAACACATAAAATTTCTGAAGTGAATTCTAAGTTAGTTGGAAAAAAGGTTAAGCTTTGCGGATGGGTTGATTCTGTTCGTGTTTTGAAGTCTTTGGTTTTTGTCATTATTAGAGATAGATATGGAAAAGTTCAGTGTGTTGTTAATTCTAAGTCGGAAGGTTTTGAAGAGGCTAAGAAACTTACAAATGAATCTTGTATTTCTATTGAAGGAAATGTTAAAGAAGCAAAAGTTCAAGCAGAGGGTGTTTGTCAAGATGCGGAGATTGAGATTGAAAATTTAGAGATTTTTAATTTATGTCCTGTTTTACCTTTTGATTTAAAGAATGATACTAATGAAGAAGAAACAAGATTGAAGAATCGTTATTTGGATTTGAGAACTTCGAGAATGCAAGAGAATATTGTTACTCGTGGAGAAGTTATTAGTGCTGTTTTGGAATTTTTTCAGAAAGAAGGGTTTGTTTATTTTGAAACGCCGATTTTAGGTAAGTCCACTCCAGAGGGTGCAAGAGATTATGTTGTTCCATCAAGAAATTATCCTGGAGAATTTTATGCTTTGCCTCAGTCGCCCCAGATTTTTAAACAGTTGTCTCAAGTTGCAGGTTTTGATAAGTATATTCAGATTGCGAAATGTTTTAGGGATGAGGATTTGAGAAAAGATAGGCAACCAGAATTCACTCAAGTAGATGTTGAAATGAGTTTTGTAGAACAGGATGATGTTATTGATGTTATTGAAAGATTAATGAAACATGTTTTTAAGAAAGTTAAAAATGTTGATTTGAAAATTCCGTTTAAGAGAATTAGTTATGAAGAATCAATGGAGAAATATGGGAGAGATAATCCTGATTTGAGGAAAAATCTAGAAGATAAAGAGGAATTTGCTTTTTGCTGGGTTGTTGATTTTCCTAATTTTGAATATTCAGAGGATGAAAAAAGGTATAAATCTACACATCATCCATTTACAATGCCTGTTGATGGAAAAGATGTTACAGAGAAATCAAAATCTTTTGCTTATGATATTGTTTTGAATGGTTCTGAGATTGGTGGTGGTTCGATTAGAATTCATGATACTGAAATTCAGGAGAAGATTTTTGATATTTTGAAAGTTTCTAAAGAGGAAGCTAAGAAGAAATTTGGTTTTTTACTTGAAGCATTGAAATATGGTGCTCCGCCTCACGGAGGGTTAGCTTTAGGTTTGGATAGATTGGTTCAATTGATGGTGGGTGAAGATAATATTCGTGAAGTTATTCCTTTTCCAAAGAACAAAGTTGGAAGAGATGTTATGCTTGATGCTCCTTCTGAAGTTTCTAAAGAACAATTAAAAGAAGCTGGTTTGAAGTTGGATAAAAACAAAAATTAATTTAAACCCTTTATCCTAATTATTAAAATGACTAAGTATATTTCAATAAAAGAAGCTATGAAGAAAGGAAAAGGCAAGGTAGCCGTGAGAGGATGGGTTTATCGGGAGAGAGGTTCGAATAAGTTTAAGTTTATTGTTTTAAGAGATTCTACAAATATTATTCAGTGTGTTTTGAAGAGAGAAAATTTTGATGATGAAACTTGGGCGAAAGTTGATAAGTTACTTGTCGAAAGTTCGGTTGAATTAGAAGGAGAGATTAATGAAGATAAAAGGGCACCAACAGGTTATGAGATTCAGGTTTCTAAAGTAAATGTTGTTCATATTGCTGAAGATTTTCCGATTAATAAGGATTTGAATGAAGAACTTTTGGGAGATAGAAGGCATTTGTGGTTACGTTCAAGAAAAATGACTGCGATTTTGAAAATTCGTTCAACTATTTTGCAAGCAATGAGAGAACACTGGTTGAAAAAGGGTTTTGTCGAATTTCATAGCCCTGAAATTTTGGGTGCTTCTTGTGAGGGAGGTTCAACATTGTTTGAAGTAGATTATTATGGAAAACCCGCTTACTTATCTCAGACGTGGCAACTTCATGCAGAACCAGCAATTTTTGCATTAGAAAAAATTTTTACAATTCAACCTGCGTTTAGAGCAGAGAAATCTAAAACTTCTAGGCATTTGTCTGAGTTATGGATGGCAGAAATGGAAGTTGCTTGGAGTAATTTTGAAATGTTGCAGGATGATGCAGAGGAGTTAACTAAACATATTGTTAAAAAGGTTTTAGAATTAAATAAATCTGAATTAGAAATTTTGGAAAGGGATGTTAAAAAGTTAGAACCTGTTTTGAAGAAAAAGTTTCCTAGAATGAGTTATACTGAAGCTTTGAAGATTTTGAAAGATAAAAAAATGAATATTAAATGGGGCAAGGATTTGAGAACTCTTGAAGAAGACAAACTTTCTGAAATGTATGAAACTCCGATTCTTGTTACAAATTATCCTAAGGAAGTTAAAGCATTTTATATGAAAGAGGCTCCTGATTCTGAGCAACCAAAAGAAGGAAAGGTTGTTTTAGGTTTTGATATGATTGGTCCTGAAGGATATGGGGAATTGATTGGAGGGTCACAAAGAGAAGAAGACATAGAAAAAATTAAGGATAATCTTAAAAAACAGGGAGAAGATTTGAAAAATTATGATTTTTATTTAGATACTCGGAGGTATGGGAGTGTGCCCCATGGAGGTTATGGGATGGGTGTTGAGAGGATTATTTCTTGGATTTGCGGTTTAGACAATATAAAAGATGCAATACCTTTTCCAAGGAGCATTACTCGGTTGAATCCTTAATTTCTTTTATAAATATTTCTTATAAATTGTTTCATTTTTGAGTGTATAGTTATATTTAAAAATGAGGGAGATAGTTAGTTTTATTTAAATTCGGAGGTTTCAAGATGGAAGAAGAAATGGAAGAAACTATGGATGAAGACATGGAAGAAGATGAAGATATGTCTGATGAAGAAGACGAAGAGTAATTCTTCTGATTTTTATTTATCTTTTTTGTTTTTTTATAAAAATGCTTAAAAACCTATCTTTATTTTTTAGAGAATGGATTTTGAAAATTTGGAGATAAATTGGCTGGGTCATTCCGGTTTTTTTATTAAGAACTCTAAAAAAATTTATATTGATCCTTATAAAATAAAAGAGAATTCTGAGAAGGCAGATTTGATTTTGATTACTCATTCTCATTTTGATCATTGCAGTGTTGAAGATATTAAGAAAATAATTCAAGAGGGAACGAAGATAATTATGCCCGCAGATTGTCAGAGTAAAATAACGCGTTTTGAGTCTTCTATAAATATTAAGTTGATTGAGCCGAATCAAGAGTTAAATTTTGGGGATATAAAAATTTCTACTTTGCCTGCGTATAATGTAGATAAACATTTTCATCCAAAGGATAATGATTGGGTTGGTTATTTGATTAAAATGAATGATGCTTTAATTTATCATGCAGGGGATACAGATTTTGTTCCAGAGATGCAGAAGCTTACGGGATATAAACAACAAGGAAAAAAATTTGTTGCTTTGCTTCCGATTGGAGGGAGATTTACAATGAGTGCGGAAGAGGCAGTGGAAGCTGTGAAAGCTATTAAACCAGATGTTGTTATTCCGATGCATTATGGAAGTGTTGAAGGTACTGCTGAAACTCCGGAGGAGTTTGTTGAAATTTGTGAGGATGAAGGAATTAAATGTGAGGTTCTATTGAAAAATGAATAGTTCTCCTCAAGAAATTTTTGAAAAGTTGAACAATTCTCAAAAAATATTAATGACGTTACACAAAGGTCCTGATGGAGATTCTTTAGGAAGTTGTGGAGCAATGAAGTATTATTTAGAGAAATTAGGAAAAAAGGTTACTCTTATTGGTTATGATGAACTTTCTGAACATATAAGTAATTTTAGTTTTGTTGAAGAGATTAAATTTGGAAAGAAATTAGAAGATTTTGATTTAAATGAGTTTGATGTTGTATTGCTTTTAGATTCTGGTTCTCCGTTTCAGATTAAAACTTCAGGAGAATTTCTGAAAAAAGGATTTATTATAAATATTGACCATCACGAAACAAATGATTCTTATGGCAATTTAAATTATGTTGATTCTTCAAAGTGTTCTACTTGTTCTGTTTTATTGGATTTGTTTGAAAAATTGAAGATTGAAATTGATGAAGAAATTGCTTCAAGATTATTAATTGGTATTTATTCTGATTCGGGAGGTTTTGTAAATAGAAATGCCTTAGGTGCTTTAAGAGATGCAGTTAAAGTTGTTGAAAAAGGTGCAAATTACTTAGAAATCATAGAAAAACTAAATTCTTATTCTTTAAAAATAAAAAAATACAATGCTTATTTAATCTCTAATCTAGAAGTTAAAAATAACATTGGTTGGGCCTATCTGCCTCAAGAAAAAATAAAAGAATTTGATTTAAATCTTTCAGAAGTTAGACAAGGTATAGGAGAATTAAGAAATATCAAAGAATTAGATATTGTTTTTACTATCTCAGATGTTGAAGAAGGAATGAAAATTTCTTTCAGAAGTTCAAACATAGATGTTTCTTTATTTGCAAAAGAACTTGGAGGTGGAGGACATAAATTAGCTGCTTCAGCTTCTTTAAAAGATGTAACGATAGAACAAGCAAAAGAAAAAGTTTTAGAGGTTATTGATAAAATTGGAATTAATAGAGAATGAATAATTTTCAACAAAGAAAAAAAGATATTTTGTCTAAGGAAGATAAATCTTCGATTGGAGGATGGGATAAAAAAATAAAACAATTTTGTGATAAAATAAATAAAAAAGAAAACTATTACACAACTTCTTCTTGTTCTGGGCGGATTATTGTGATGGTAGATCAGGATAAAAAAGGTCCTGGATTATTTGAGTTTGTGAGTCATGATTTAGTTGATTTTGATATTCTTATGAAAAATATTTCTCTGAAAGGAAATTTAAAATTTAAATCGGAACCTCCAATTTTGCATGTTTCGTGTCTTGATTTAGAAAGTGCTGAGGAAATATTGAATAAAGCTCGAGAGATTGGTTGGAAACGTTCTGGAATTATTTCTTTAGGAAAGAATGTTGTTGTTGAATTAATTAGCACTGAGAAAATAGAATTTCCATTAGTTGATAAAGGGAATCTTTTAGTTTCAGAGGATTTTTTGAAGATTGTTTTAGAAAAGGCAAATAATAACTTGAAAAAGGGTTGGGATAAGATTGAGAAGCTAAAAAAAGATATTTAGGAACGTTTTTATAATAAAAATCACTAAATAAATTATATAGAATTAAAAGGAGGTGAAAAAATATGATTAAAACTAAAACAAAATCAAAAACCCCTCCAATGGGAGTTAAGGTTATTTCCATCTTGTACTATATTGGTGCTGCTTTTGCATTAATTGGTGCCATTATGGCTTTTGCAGGAGGAGGTTTATTAGCGACTCTTGGTGGTCTCGGTGCTCTTGGAGGTATTGGATTAGGATTGTTTTTTGCTGTAATTATGTTGGCTTTTGCTGTTCTCGGATTCTTTATGGGTAGAGGATTGTGGAGAGGACAGAATTGGGCAAGAATTGTGGCAGTAATCTTTGCTGCTTTAGGAATACTTGGTGCTCTTGCATCTCTTTTTGCTGGAGTATTTACTAGTGTTGTTAACTTAGCAGCTCATCTGTTGATTGGATGGTATCTTCTGTTCCATAAACAATCCAAGAAATTCTTCGGATAATCTGATTTTTTATTTTTTATTCTTATTTTTTATTGTAATAATTCTTATAAAGCGATTTCTCCTAAATTTTTTATAGGGAGGTTCTACTTAGTAGAACAAAAAAACAATTATAAGGAGGTTAAAAAAAGTGGTATTAGATTTTGCAAAAGAGGCAGTACAAAACGCAGATAGCCATAGTATTAACTTTGATGAATTGAAAGCTGGAAAAGCAAGTATTAAAGTTATTGGAAGTGGTGGATGCGGAGGTAATATGATTACTTGGCTCTTTAACAAAGGTATTAATGGTGCTAGTGTGTATGCTGCGAATACAGATGCTTTACATCTAAGTGTAACTAAAGCAGATGAAAAAATTCTGATTGGTAAAGAACTTACTAAAGGACTTGGTGCTGGTGGAAAACCAAATATTGGTAAAGAAGCTGCAAAAGAAGCTTTGGTGGATGTTAAAAAGGCTGTTGCTGGTGCGGACATGGTTTTTGTTTGTGCTGGTTTAGGTGGTGGAACAGGTACTGGTGCGGCTCCAGTTGTTGCTCAACTTGCTAAAGAAGCAGGTGCAGTAGTAATTGCAGTTGTTACAATGCCTTTTGAATCTGAAAAAGCTAGAATTGATAAAGCTGAATTTGGATTACAAGAGTTAAGAGATGTTACAGACACATGTATTGTTTTAGATAATAATAGACTTGTAGATATCGCAGGACAATTACCAATTGAACAAGCTTTTGCTGTTGCAAACGAACTTGTTTCAACTATGATTAAAGGTATTGTAGAAACAATTACTTTACCAAGTTTAATTAATCTAGATTATGCGGATGTTTCTTCAATTATGAAAAATGGAGGAGTATCAGTTATTGGTATTGGTGAAAGCGATTCTAGTTCGGACAAAGTTAATGAAGCTGTGCGACAGGCCCTTACACATCCTCTACTTGACGTGGATTATAAAGGTGCTAGTGGAGCTTTGATTCATGTAACTTGTGGTCCTGACTTAAAATTGGAAGAATTTGATGTTATAGGTAAAACTGTTTCGGAAAATCTTGGTTCTGATGCACAAGTAATAATTGGGGCAAGAATTAGTAAAGAATTTACTGGTAAGGTTCGAGTTATTACTATTATGACAGGTGTTAATTCACCTTATGTTTTAGGAAAAGATTCTGAAATGCAACAGGCACCTACATCAAGAGAAATGTCTGATTTAGGTATAGAAGTATTTTAATTTTTAAAGCCCTAGTTTTTCTGGGGTTTTTATTTTTTCTTTTTATAATTATTTTCCGTAAAGGATTTTATCAATCTCTTCTTTTGTTAAATCTCTTCCAGGATCCTTTTTTACATTTTCTTTAACTTCTTTTGCTTTTTCGTATTTTTCAATATCTTCAAGGATTGTTTCTCCTTCCTCTGAATCTTTTTCCTTAACGTTTACTGAAACGTCTTCTTCATAGTCAAAATCTTCTTCGCTCAGATTCAAATCCTCTTCGTCTCTTTTCTTTCTACCAAATCCTAGTTTTTCTTTCCAGTATGGGAAAAAAGATTTTTTTTCTTTTTTCTCTTCTTCATCCATTTCTTTAAGTTCCGAAATTGTTATTCTTTTTGTTGTTGCTGGATCAAATGTAACTTCTTTATTTTCTGTTTGGGGTTGTTTTAATAAATTTATTCCCAGTGCTGTTTCTATTTTTCTTATAAGTGATTGGTAGCTATTTGGTAGAATTCCTCTTTCCGCTAATCTTACTACTGGTTCTGGTTCGTTTATTTCTTTTGCTAGTTCTTTGTAGCTTATTTTTCTTGCTCTACGAGCCTTTAAAATTTTCCAGTTGTAGTGTTCTATTAAATCAAATTTTTCTTCAGCAACTATTTCTTTTAGTTTGGGGTAGTCTCTTGATGTTTTTTCTACTTGTTGTTTAAAATTTTTTTCAACTACTTCTCTTAGGGAAGTTTCTTGATTATCCAGGTTAGAATTATTTTCTATGAATTTTCTCTTATGTTCTTCTGGATTTAGTCCGGCTATTTTTGATAGTCTGTCATATACAGATTTTTCCTTTTCATCTCTTTTTTTGACATTTCTTATTATTGGAATACTTTCTTTTAGAGCACAATCTTTGCAAATTTTCACAATGCCCTCTTCACTGATTGCATCGTAAATTATAGCCATATCTTCAGAAGCACCACATTTTATACATCCATTCATAGAAAATCAAGAAATTATTTATTTTTTAATATTTGTGTGATGAAATGTCTATTTCATATATTGCTTTAAGTCCTCTAATGAAGTCATTTCATTAACTACTGTTTCTTCGTTTATAATCAAAACAGGATATTCTTCAATTTCATATGATTCTATTAGACTTTCTAAGGAGATTAAATCACTATTAACTGCGATAGGTATTAAGATTATTTCGTTGCCTTTCTCTTGTTTTAGCTCCATAAGTATTTTTGCCCACACGTTTTGTTTCGCGTTTTCGGTTAAATCTTCTGGGTTGTAGTTGTATAGATAAACTACTGAAGATACTTCTCCAGGACAAACTTTTTTCGTTTCTATAACATTTTCCCATAAGAGCGTTCTCAAGACATCGTATTTTCTGTGGAGGATACGCATATCATCACTGATTCTACCTGCATCTTCATATTTCTCAAGTAATTTTGCCTCTTCATATATTTTGTCTGCGAGTTGTCTGTTTGCTTCCCATAGGGCATCACAACCCACATTTCCTGTCTCTACAAGGTTACTGAGCGCATAAATATCTAACATATCTATTTCAGTCTCGGCATAATATTCTTGAACAACATCTACTCTTTTTTCTTCAAATAAAATTCCCACAAGTATTCCAATTAGAAAGACTAGGAGCGTTAGTAGTAGAGCTTCTAAAAATACTCGTTTTTTGTTTTTTACCATTTGAGATCTCCTTTTAAAAATCTGTAAGACGAGATTAATAAAATTATCGGATATGCCAGCAAGTAAAAGAACATATAAAAAGCTATTGAAAAAAAGTTTTCTCTTTTGTATTCTTTCTCTCTAACATTTAATATTGCTATAAGAGTGAATGTTAGGCTTAAGATGAATACTGCAATTCCAAAGAAAACTAATGCGCTCGGAACTATACTAATGTCTCCAAAAGAAAGTATTGCAGTTTGAGTTTTAATTGAATATGAAGCGGATAACGACCTTATGAAAATAGTCCTGAATAATCTGTAACCTAGAATTCCCAACCCAAATAATCCAACGACCCAAGATAAGACAAAGAAGGGTAGAATAAAAAATCCAAGCATTCCTTTTTTCAGGAAGTTTTTTCGGTATTTCATGATTGTTTGTAAGCCTCCAATGTTCCATCTATTTCTTTGGTGAATCCAAGCTTTAATAGAAGAAGGGGCAATACTATATGTTCTTGCAGGAATCGCCATTTTTACTTTGTAGCCTGCGTGTTGTAAGTGCCATGTAATTTCAATATCTTCAGTTAGGTTTTTCTCGTCGAACCCTCCGATTTTATCGAATGCGGATTTTCTATATATTCCTAATGGTCCTGGAGTCACATAAATTGAATCTAAAAATTCTAAAAGTTTTCTGGAAAATTTTATTACTTTGTATTCTAAAGATTGTAGTTTTAATATGAAATTATTTCTATTTTTAACCAAAACTGTTGAAGTAACGGCCCCTACTTTTTTATTGTCGAAGAAACCCACCATTTTTTCTATTGCGCCTTTTTTTGGATATGAATCATCATCAGTGAATCCTATAAGTTCAGTGTCTACGAATTTTGCACCATAGTTTTTTGCTCCTGCAGCATTTCCAGTATTTTTTGGAGTTTGAACTGCCTCAACTTTTTCGTATTTTTGTGCACATTTTTTTATGATTTTCCAAGAATTATCTGTGGAGCAATCGTCTACAACGACAACCTTTTTTAATCCGTTATATCCGTTTTTTAATACATTCTTTATTGTATTTTCTATTACTTTTTCTGCGTTATAGCAGGGAATTATTATGCTTAGAGAATATTCTTTTGTTAGCGGAGGGACTTCGAAGACCTCCTTTTTGTTTTGAAAATAGGTTAATAAAAATAGAAATAGAAAATAGAATGCTATGAATGAATATACTAAAAAAACTCCTGTTATAAAATCCATAATATTTTCTTTATTCCTGTTCTTTTAAAGATTCCTGTGATTCAATACTTTTTAGAACGTTTTCTTCTGAAGGTTCAGCAACACTAAAATAATCGTAAAATTCATCACTTAAGCTTAGCTCGTGAGTGTGCCCCATTTTTTTCTTTTTTACAAGATTTAAATCTACAAATTTTTTTATGTGGTCGTAAGATTTGTTTCCTCTTATTTTGATTATGACTGATTGTTTTACAGGTTGTTTGTATGCAATGATTGCAAGTGTTTCTTGTTCAGCTTTTGTGAATTCTGAGTTCCCTGTTGCTAGCTTATTTATTATATCTGAATATTCTTGTTGCACGTCCATTTTCCACATTTGGTTTTTTTCAACAATCTCTAAAGCAGAATCTTTGTATTTTTCCTTTAATCTTTCTATTAAATCTGAAATAAGAATTGGGCTTAAGTCTGTTAGTGAAATTAATTCTTGCATGTTTAGAAATCTTCCTGAGACAAAAAGGACAGCCTCTAATAATTTTAAACTCTCAACCTCTCTAGATTCATCAATCTCTTTTATTGTTTTTTCTGAAACCATTGTTTTTAAGAAGTAATCTGAGTTTTTAAATCTTAAATCTTAAAATAGCACCCATTCCAGAAAGTTGTTGAAATTGTTGACCTTCTGTTGTTTCTGTTGAAATCATTTCTACATCTGAGCCGATGTCTTGAGCTATTTTTTTTAGTTCTTTTATTTTTTCTTTATTTAGTTCTTTTGATAAAAGGATTATTTCTACTGCACCATATTCTAAAGCTTTTCTTAAATCTTCTTCTTTGTAAACTGCTTTATCTGGTTCAGCTCCTAACGTTTCAAAAAATCTTTCTAGTAATTTTTTCTCTCTAATAATTTCTTGTGATGCTAAAATCTCCTGGGATTTTTCCACTAGTTCATATAGTCCTGATTCGTCTGTGTCGCCAATATCTATTCTTCCGATAACTTTTTCTTGTAGCTGGGTTGTTAGATAATCGTTGTCTAAAAATTCGTCTTTCGTCGGTATCGGTCCTCCAACTAAAATTCCTTTCAGTTTTTTATTTTCGAAGAATGATTTTTTCATTTCATTCGCTATTCTTTTGTAGAAGTCTTTTGTTAATCCCTCGGTAATTCTGTGGAATCTTTGGGACGATTGTCCTCCTGCACGAACTTTTGAAGGAATTCCTGAAGTCATGTGGTGTAGTAATTCAATCCTTTTCCCTATTAACATTCCAATTGTTGCTTCTTTTCTGTCCATAACTAAGAGACCATAAATTTCGTCTGCTTCGAGTTGTTCTTCAAGCGGTTCCAAAACAAATTCTTTGTCACATCTGTATAACCTAACTTTTAATGGTTGAGGAGGTTCGATTGCCCAAATTTGCATGTCGTCTTGACCTTCAACTTTTGAAACATTTCCTGCAAAAAGAGCTAAACCATTTTCGGGAGTTTTTTTCAAGTCTTTCAGATAACGAACAATTTTTTCTAAGGCCTCTGTAACATTTTTACGAGTAGAAGTGGATTTAATATTCTTGGCAGTAGAACCTTCTGCCTCAAGTTGTTTCTGAACAGTATTTACATCATAGCCTTCTGAAACGTAAACCGAAATAAGTTCTGTTGCTCGACCTTTGTATTCCGATAGTTCTTCAACAACTTCTAATAATTCATCTTTAGAGAGTATTGCCATGATAATAGAAGATATGTTCAGATTTTAAAGTTTGGGGTCAGATTATATTTTTAAGTTGTGACACTCCTTTAAATCTTTTTCAAAAGCTTTCAATTCTTCGGGAATTTTTATTTTAATCTCATCTCTTAATGAAATTCCTTTATCTTTTTTTTCTTTCCAAATTTTGGAATTGAACTCCATTATTTTTTGAAATAAACTGACATCTTTTTCTGAATTCTCTTTTTTTGGCCATTCAGATTTTAGTAAATTAATTTCTTTTTCTTTAGCGATTAAAGAAGTGACTTGAGGAATAATTGGATAAAGCAGGTGTAAAATTCTTTCTAATATGAAATGAAGTGTCCATTTTGCAGAATGGCTTTCGTCATCAGAGAATTTTCCTTCTTGATTGTATGCCCTTTTTTTAACCAATTCAATATAATGTGATGCAAAAATATTCCAGATCAATTCTCTAAGTTCTAGTGCAGGATTGTAAAAATTATATTTTTCGTAATCTTTTTCGATACGGGATGTTAGATTTCCTATGTAATCTATAAATAGTTCATCCAAAAGTGTTAGTTTATATTTTTTCTTTGGTTTCTCAAAAAGCATGACAAATTTAGAGATGTTGAGTAGTTTGTTGATTGTTTTTCTTTCTGCATTTATCCTTTCTTCTGAGCATTTCAAATCTGATTTTGATAAATCTCCTTCGGTAGCGGCCCAGAATCTTATTGCTTCGGCACCATAATTTTTCAATAATTTTTGAGGGTCAATAATATTTCCTTTAGACTTTGACATTTTGTATCCTTTTCCATCCAGAATATGTTGATTAACCCAAACATCATCGAACGCAGGTTTTTTTGTTTCCAAATATCCTCTTAATAATGTATAATATAACCAAGTTCTAACTATTTCTTTTCCTTGAGGTCTTAAACTACATGGGAAATTTTCCTTAAAAAAATCTTTATCTGAGTTGTACTTTAATAAAACTAGTTCCGAAATTGAAGAATCCATCCAGGTGTCAAAGACTCTTTCTTCTCCAATGAATTTTGATTTAGGGAAATCTTTTACTAGGCCTATTTTTTTTCCTTCAGAATAAACTTCGTAAGTTTCTTTAGGTTCTTCTTTCCATGGTTCGTGATATTCTCCAATTTCTCCTAATGCGTATGCTTTTTTCCCCTTTATTTCAGAAGTCCAAAGAGGGATTGATGTTGCATAGAATCTTCTACGGGAAATTGGCCAGTCTATCGAAACTGATTCAATCCAATCGTCTAGTATTTTTTTTGCTTCATTTGGATAAAAATTAATTTTGTTGGCAATTTTTTTTATGTTATCTTTAAATTTAACTTGTTTTAGATAATATTCAGGCATTTCAATGAATTCAATTTCTGCGCCACTTCTTTCGGAAACTGGAGTTCTATGTAAAATTTTTTCTTGCTTTGTTAACAATCCTTCTTTGTTTAGTATTTCTATAATTTTTTTTCGAGCATCTTTAACTTTCAGACCTTCTAAAATACCTGCAATTGAATTCATTTTTCCATCTTTTTCAATGGCTATTTTTGGTTCTATATTCATTTCCCTGAAAAATTGAATGTCTGATAAATCTCCCGCTGAACACATCATCACGATTCCTGTTCCTTTTTCTATGTCTGCTAGGGGATGGGCTTTTATCGGAATTTCTTTTTCGAATATGGGAGATATTGCTGTTTTGCCTTCTAGATGAGCATATCTTTTGTCTTCGGGGTTAAAAATTACCATCCCGCATGTGCAAATAAGCTCCGGTCGTGTTGTTCCGATTATTATTTCTTCACCTGTTTCTTTAACTTTCCAAATAACATCATTGAAGTAACTTTCAATATCTTTGTAATCTATTTCTGAATCAGCAAGTGTGGTCCTAAGTTTAGGGTCCCAATTATTTATTCTTGTGTCTTCGTAGATTAAACCTTTTTTGAATAGTTCTAAGAATGTTGCCTGGGTTACAGAACGATATTCTGGAGAGTCCGTTTTGTATACAGCACCCAAATGATTTCCTTCATTATAGGAAGTAAATGAAATTCCTAGTTTTGCGAAACTATCTTGAGTTTCATGCGAGGTTTGCTCTAAGAGCTTTTTGCATGCTTCGATGAATTTTTCTCTCCCGTCTTTAAATGGACTTATTTTGAATTTTTTCTCGGCAGCCATTTCGATAGGCAGACCATTTCTATCTAATCCCAGTGGAAAAATTACATCAAATCCTTTCATTCTTTTATAACGTGCAAAGAAATCCATGTAGCAGTATGTTATTGCTTGTCCAATATGTACTGAAGCGTTAACATAAGGAGGAGGCGTGTCAATAGAATAAACTTTCTTTTTTGAATTTTTATCAAATTTGAATTGTTCTGATTTTTTCCATTCTTCTGTTATTGGCTTTTCTAATTCAACAGACCAGTTTTTTATGTCTTTAAATGCCATACTAGAACATTCTCACCAAACTTTTAAAAACTATCTCTTTCTCAAATAAATATGGCTCAACAACAAACGAATATGCCCGCAGGATTTAGCGGATTGACTCGATATGGGGAAGGGTACGAAAGTAAATTTAATTTGAAACCTACACATGTTATAGTGTTTATTCTTTTCATAATTGGGATGAGGGTTTTAATTCCTTTTTTAGTGTAAGATGTTTGGTGGAATGAATCCTAAAAGAATGCAGGCAATGATGAAGCAGATGGGAATTTCTCAGGAAGAAGTAAATGCTTCTAAGGTTATTATTGAGAAATCGGATGGTTCCAAGATAACAATTGATAATCCTTCTGTCCAAAAAATAAAAATGCAAGGAAACGAAACTTTTCAGATTGCAGGAGATATTTCTGAGGAGTCTGCTGAGGTAGGGATTTCTGAAGAGGATGTTCAGGTTATTGTTGAGAAAACAGGATGTTCTGAGGGAGAGGCAAAAGAAGCACTTGAAGAAACTGGTGATTTGACTGAGGCAATTATTAAGTTATCTGAATAGGTTTTAAAATGATTAAAAGATTAAACAGGATAGAACACTTAGAAAAGAGTTTGTCTTCTGAATTTTTAGATAAACCTAGACATTTGCGTGCAACGGAAATAATGAACAAATCTTTAGAAAAGAGTAAGAGAGATTATATTCTAAAGAACGCAAGGTCCGAAAGAGATTCTGAGAATTGTCACGTTTTTTATAGTTCTTTTTACTCCTGAAAAAAGAAAAAAGTATTTAAACCTCTTTTTCATTGTAAATCATACTTCTAATGTTATAAAAAAGGGATAAATATGGAAGATATAATACAAGAAAAAATAAGCGCGGATCATCTCCTCCATGTAAGTTTGAAATACACTAAGACATGTGACGTTATTTTGAATTTGCTTTTGAGGTGGAGAAAAATGATAGAAACAAGTATCGACGGCGTACTTGAAAAAGCAAAAAAGAAAAAGAAGATTTCTAAGGTTCCTGAAAATAATGTTAAGAAAATAGAGGTTATTAGAGGTCTTTTTAAGAAGGATAAGGATTTTTTGAAAGTTATAGATTTGTACGAAATGTTAAGAAAGGTTGAGGAGTTGAGGAAAGAACGAATTGGAGAGTTTCGAAAGAATGTTAATTTGAGAATTTTTTATCAGGGGAAAGAAATCAATTTTAATCTTGAAAAATTGAAAGAGACGGCTGAACTCTTAGAAAACTTTATAAGTAAAACAAAACAATTTCTACTATCTAAATAAGAGATTTCGTATTTGAAATCTATTGGATTAAATGGCAAAATTAATAGTAATTACATCTGGAAAAGGGGGCGTGGGTAAAACTACAACCGCGATAAACTTAGGTGCGGCGATAAATTCTTTTGGGAAGGATGTTTTGATTATTGACGGAAATGTAACTACTCCAAATATTGGTTTGCACTTGAATTCTCCTGAAGTTCCAGTTTGTTTAAATCATGTTTTGACTAAGAAAGCAGAGGCTTTCGAAGCTATGTATGAACATGGTTCTGGTTTGAAGATAATTCCTGCTTCTTTATCTATAAAAGAGTTAAAGAAACTAAAGTTTGATAAAATAAAAAATTTCAAAGAAGAATTTAAGAAATTGTCTGATTACGTTGTGGTTGATTGTGCGGCAGGTCTTGGCGAAGAGGCAACATCTATAATGAATTTAGCAGATGAAATTGTTGTTGTAACTAATCCCGAAATGCCTGCAATTACTGATGCACTTAAGGCGATAAAGGTTGCAGAACAAATGAAGAAACCTGTATCTGGAGTCATCATGACTCGAGTTAAGAAAGATAAAATTGAAATGCAACCAGATGTGGTTAAGGATATGTTAGAAACGCCTGTTATAGGAATGATCCCTGAAGATATTTCTGTTAAACAATCTCAAAATTTAAAAGATGCGGTTATCCATACTCATCCTACTTCAAAATCCTCAAGAGCGTATAAAGAAATTGCGGCTTCAATTCTTAATATCGATTATGATTCCAATAAAGATAAAGTTTCTTTTTGGAAAAGAATTTTTGGTAGAAACTAATTAACCAACAACACTTCCTTCTTCAATATCTCCTTCTGGAGAAATAATAACGATTTTCGTATGATCTTTATTCGAAGCTGCAAGTAACATTCCCTGAGATTCAATTCCTCTCATCTTCCGAGGCTTCAAGTTTGAAAAATAAATAATTTTTTTTCCAATTAAATCTTCTTTCTTATAAAACTCTTTAATTCCTGCACAGATTGTTCTCTCACCAAGCTCACCAACATTCAAACTCAATTTATACAATTTATCTGCACCTTTGATATCTTCAGCATTTTCAATTTTAGCAACTCTCAAATCAAGTTTCTCCCAATCTTCAAAGTTCGCTTGTCCAACTCCTTCCATAATCTCTTTAACTTCAGGCTCTTTAATAACTTTACTTTTATTCAACCCATCCTTTAAACTAGAATCAGTTGTTGATTTTTTTAATCCGTCTTTCAACTCAATTTTCTCAAACAAATTTTTTCCTTTCTTAACAATTACATTTTCATCTAAATCTTTTTCGAATTCTTCGCGAGTAAATTTCCAACCACCAAATTTCTTGGCAATCTCTTCACAAGTTTCAGGAATAAAAGAGTATAACAAAATTGAAATCTTCTTAATAGCATTAGCAACTTCATAAAGAACTTTCTTATCCTTAGTCTCCCAAGGTTTCTTCTCTTGAACATACTCATTACAAACATCAATAAAAGCAAAAACTTCATTCAAAACTTTATCCAATTCATAATTTTGAAATAACTCTTCGATTTTCTTTAACTTTAATTTTTTCAATAAGGAATTTTCACATTTTTCAACATCATTCTTCTCAATCAACCCAGAAACACGTGAAACCAAATTACCCAACTTATTTGCCAACTCATTATTATATCTGTCAACCAAAGAATCCTCATTAAAATCCCCATCATTTCCTTCAGCAAAAGGAAACTGACGACAAACAAAATACCGAACAGCATCAGCACCATACTTATCAACAAGAACCTTCGGAGAAATTGCATTTCCTAAGGACTTTGAAATTTTCTGTCCATTAAAACTCAAAAACCCATGAACAAAAACTGTTTGAGGTAATTCAATTCCAGCAGACTTCAAAAATGCAGGCCAGTAAACGCAATGGAACCACGAATTATCCTTACCAAGCAAATGTAAATTAGCAGGCCAGTATTTATGATTCTCTCCCGAACCAGAATAATAATTAAATAAAGCATCAAACCAAACATAAGTTATATGTTTCTTATCTAAAGGAAAAGGAATTCCCCAATCAAAAGAGGTTCGAGAAATACTTAGATCCTTCAAACCTTCTTTAACACGATTAATAATTTCGTTTCTTCTCTCTTTAGGTTGAATAAATTCAGGATGCTCCTCATACCAATTCAATAAAAAATCTTTATATTCACTTAACTTAAAAAAATAACTTTCCTCTTTAATCTTCTCAACAGGTTTATTGTGTAGAGGACAACAACCATCTTCCAAATCTTTTTCAGTATAATATGCTTCACATCCAGTACAATACAAACCTTCATACTCTCCTTTGTAAATATCTCCATTCTCATTACACTTCTCAATAACTTCCTTAACAAGTTCTTCATGGTCTGAATCAGTAGTTCTAATAAAACGACTTGGAGAAATATTCAAAGCCTTCCACGCCTCCTTGAATTTTTCAGAAACTTCGTCAACCAACTCTTGAGCAGTTTTTCCTTTTTTCTCAGCAGCTTCTTGGATTTTTTTCCCATGCTCATCAGTTCCAGTCAAAAACCAAACATCTTTTCCAAGAATTTTATTCCATCTAGCTAGAACATCCGCTATAATTTTCTGGTACGCATGTCCAATATGCGGTTCAGCATTGGGATAATCAATTGCAGTCGTAACATAAAATTTTTCTTTAGTCATTAAAATTTTAGAAAGAAATAGTATAAAAACTTATTTGCTTATTCCCATCTCTAGTTCTTCAAAAAGATCTTTCTTTATTCCTTCAAAATCTTTTTTGTATCCAAAAAAATTTGTATCTCTTATAATTTCGGGGTATTTTTCTTTTAATCCCCAGGAATCTATTTCTTTCTGTGATTTGAAAAATAATGCTTTGTATTTTAGTTCCGAGTCCTTAATTTTTCCTGAAAAGCTTTTTATGAGGTTTTCTGGATTGAATAGTTTTATTAAATCATTTTCAACTTCGTTTATTTGGTTTTCTTTATTTACAATCAAGAAATACCACTCCTTTTTTCTGTCTAAATGATTGTAGCAAAAATGTTTTTCTGTGTTAAACATAATCTTTAAAACTTCGAATGATTTTTAAATTTTATTGAAAGATGGTGACAACAAAAGAAAGCCCTTTAGTTAAGGCTAAAAAATATAAAACTAGGAGAGCCAGCATAAAAGAGGGGCTTTTTTGGTCTGGAAGAACTTCTTTTGGAGATAGGTATTTTTCTCCCTTTGCAATAGCTGTTAACGCAAGTAATTCGGTTGTTGCTTTGTTAAGTTCGGTTGGGGGTTTGTTGGGACCTATAAGTCAGATATATGGTTCAAAATTAATTGAGAAAGATTCTAGAAGGAATGTTGTGAGAAAGGCAGTGTTTTTGGAGGCTTTGATTTGGCTTCCCTTGATTGGAATTGCTTTGTTATTTTATTTTGATATTCTTACTTCTTTTTTGCCTTTGGCAACCTTTTTGACTTTTTCAATGTTTATGATTTTGTCTAATTTAAGTCATCCAGCATGGTTTTCCTGGATGGGCGACTTGGTTAGTGATAATTACAGGGGAAGATATTTTTCTAAGAGAAATTTGATGATTGGTTTTACTTCTTTTGTTTTTGCAATAATTTCTTCCTTTTTGTTGGATTATTTTAAACATAAAAGTATGACGATGTTTGGATTTGTTTTACTTTTTGGATTTGCTTTCATTTTTAGGTTGTTTTCTTGGAATACTTTTAAGAAAATGTATTGTCCTGAATTAAAACTGGAGAAAGACCATTATTTTTCATTTTGGGAATTTTTAAGAAATATCTCTAAGAATAATTTTGGTAAATTTGCAATTTATCGTAGTTTGGTTGCGTTTTCTGTAGCAATAACATCTCCTTTGATTGCTATTTATCTTTTGAGAAATTTAGAATTTAGTTATGTTACTTACATGGTAATTATCATGGGCGGTCATGTTGTCTCATTGTTTACTTTGGAATTATGGGGTAAATTGGCAGATAAATATGGGAATTATAAGACTATTTCAATTATAAGTTTGTTATTGCCGGTTATACCTATTTTGTGGATTATTTCAACTAACCCAATTTATTTGATGCTTGTTGCTTTGTTTATTACGGGTGTTTTAGGAGGAGGTTTTGTTTTGTGCTCTGGTAACTTTGTATATGATAATGTTTCTGATTCTCGAAGAGCACTTACTGTTTCTTATCTTAATATTTTGATTGGTGTAGGGATTTTTTTGGGTGCAGGTCTTGGAGCAATTTTGATAAGATTCTGGACTATTAGTTTGGTTGAGCCAATTGTTGCTATATTCATATTTGGATCTTTGGTTAGAATGTTGGTAGTCCATCTTTTTCTTTTAAAGTTTAAAGAAGTTAGAAAAACCAAAAATTTTGATGGAAAGAAGGCATTAAAAAATATTTTTCGAGGATTTAAACCGACACTTTTCGAGGAAGTACATCAAATAATGTCTATAAAGAAGTATTTTTCTAAATAGTAAGAAATTTAAATGCTTTCATCTAAATTTTAAGTATGTTGAATAAGAAGTCTTGTAAAAAATGTAAAGAAAAATTGTCTGGAAAGTTTAATTTTTGCCCTAATTGTGGAACTCCCCTTTACCGAAAAGAAGAGTGGGGAATGTTAGGCAAAAATGATTTTGATGATTCTAAAGAAGTTTTTGAAGGGATGGGAGGAGGAATGTTAGGAAGGATGCTTAATAGTACTCTTAAAATGCTTGAGAAAGAAATGAAGAAGGAAGGAGGGAGAATACAACCTCAACCAAATTCTAATTTTAAATTGATGATTAATGGGAAGGAAGTTAAATTGAATAATCAACAGTCTCCGAAACCTAAAAAGGAACCTAAGAAGAAGACTCTTAGATTTTTTGATGAGGAAAAACTTAGCAAATTCTCTAGTTTGCCAAGGGAAGAAGCTAAGACAAATTTGAAAAGACTAGGTAATAAAATTCTTTACGAAATTTATATGCCTGGACTAAAAAGTATTGAAGATGTTCAGATTGTTGCTTTGGAAAGCAGTATTGAGATAAAAGCTATTAGTGATAAAAAAGCGTATTACAAATTTATTCCCTTTAATATGGAAATTGTAAGTCAAAATATTGAGAAAGGAAAATTAATTTTGGAATTTCAAGAAAATTAATTTTTTGTTAAAACATATTTCTTTTAGAATTTTGCTTTTTTGAAATTATGCCCCGGACAGGATTCGAACCTGCGACCTACTGCTTAGAAGGCAGTCGCTCTATCCAGCTGAGCTACCGGGGCTCTAGTAATTTGTTGATTAATAAGGTTTAAAAGTTTTCTATTTCTATATATATTATGAAGAAAGAGGTTGAAAAAGTTTCCGTTGTAAAATGTAATTCTTATTCTCAGAAAGAAGTCGATAAGGCTGTTAAGGAATCTATAGATTTAATTGGTTTTGAGTTTAAGAAAAATTCAAGGGTTATGATAAAGCCCAATATAGTTACAGCAAATGTCAAGAATAAAAAAGCTACATATACTCAGCCACAAATCATTGATGCAATTTGTAAGATATTGAAGAAAAATAAATGTAAGATTTTTATCGGGGAATCTTCGTTTATGGATACTGATGAGTTCTTCAAGAAGTCGGGCATTGAAAAGGTTGCGAAAAAGTATGGTGCTAAGGTAGTTATTTTTGAGCAAGATAAATTGTCTAAAATTAAAAATCCTAAGAACAAGGTTTTGAAAGAGTTCCCAGTTTCTAAAACTTTTAAGGAAATGGATTTAATAATAAATGTTCCGAAATTAAAAACTCATATTTTAACTAAGTATACTGGAGCGATAAAAAATTTGTATGGGGTTATTCCAGGGGGTTTGAAACAGAAATTACATAATGATGCAAAAGGAGAGAAAAAATTTTCTAATTTATTAGTTGATATTTATCAAAATATAAAACCTGAATTAAATATTATGGAGGGGGTAGTTGGAATGCAAGGACATGGTCCCACTTCGGGAAGTCCTGTTAATTCCAAAATAATCTTAGCTTCAAAAGATGCTGTTGCTTTGGATATTGCTGGAAGTGGTATTATAGGGTGTAGCCCTAAAAAGATTTTTGCGATAAATTTTGCAATAAAGAGAGGTTTATATCCAGATTATAAATTTGAGTTGGTTGGTTTGAAAAAATTACCGAAAATTCACTTTAAGAAGCCTCCTTGTAAACTTCATCAGAGTAGGTTGAGAAGAGCGTTTGCACAGAAGCCGATTATTTGTAATGAGAAAAAATGTATTCAGTGTGGAACTTGTGCGAAGAAATGTCCTGTTGACGCAATCACTTTAAAGCCTTATCCTGTTATCGATAAGAAGAAATGTATTAGATGTTTTTGTTGTATGGAAATTTGTCCAGTTGATGCTTTGCATTTGAAAAAATAGATATACTCCGTTGTTACTATTTTCTTATATTCAGATAATTAACTTTAAAAGTTCGAACTTTCTTTAATTTCTATGCGGAGGTGGCACAGCGGCTACTGCAATCGGCTGCAACCCGATTTTTCGTGGGTTCGAGTCCCACCCTCCGCTTTATAATCTTTTTTGGGAGTTACAACTAATTGTAAAAATAAAAATATTTTTTAGAAATTAATCGTGAGTATCTAAATTAAAAATCACTCCCGATTCTTTTAGGGATTCAGATATTTTATCTGCTAGTTCTAAAACTTGTTCTTTTGAAGGTTTTTCTTCCCATTCGTAGATAAAATCTACTGGCCCAAATGAAGTTTCAAATCCAATTTCTTCAAGTTTTTTTGCTACTTCGGTTGGTTTTGTTTCTTTTGTTCCGAAATAAATTATGAGGTATGTTTTCCAATCTGCCATAAGAAATCTAATCTGATAGGATTTATAAATCTTTTTTTCTTGGTATTTTTATGAAAACTTATCTTAAAAAGATAACAATTAAGACTCAAAAGAGAATAGATTTTGTAAATATCACTGAAAAAGTTAGAAATGTTGTGAAAGAATCTGGAGTGAAAGAAGGGATTGCTTTGATAAATCCTATGCATATTACTTCTTCTGTTTTTGTAAATGATAATGAATCTGGTTTGCTGAAAGATTTTGAGGAGTGGTTAGAAAAACTTGCGCCGAAGGAAAAGGACTATCACCATCATCAAACAGGCGAGGACAATGGTTTTGCTCATTTGTGGAGGACGGTGATGGGGAGAGAAACGACTATTTCTATTTCAAATAATGATTTGGATGTTGGAAGATGGGAGGAAATTTTTTATGGAGAATTTGATGGGCAGAGAGATAAACAAGTTTTGGTTAAAGTTGTTGGAGAATAAATAAATTACTTTTTAGATTTCTTTTTGGAGTATTTTCTTTCAATTGCTAATAAAATCATTATTCCAAAAATTGCCATAACGAAAATATAAATCGATTTGCTATTTTTCATATAGTTTAAAATTGCATCTTCTTTTTCTTCATCAGGACTTATCCCTCCTGTGATTGTAGTTTGGTCAGAATCTCTTTCATTAATTATTCCGATACTTTTTCCGGTTAGTCCGCCACTTGAAAGCTGCATGTTTTCTTTTTCTAACGTTGTTTTTCCATCAGTTATTTTTATGTTGTATGTTCCTTCGGGAGCAATTAATCTATATGAAACACTTTCCCCCGCAAATAATTTAGGTTGTTTTATTCCAGTTGTTTCCCCTATATTAATTTGAACTGATTTTGAGTATTTTGTATTTCCAATATTTGTTATTGTTAAAATATCTTTGTCTAAATCAAATCTTGCCAATTCTTTTATTTCGATTGTAAAAATTCCCGTTGTGCTCGAATCTTTGTATTGTGCAGTAATAGTTCCTTGTCCGTGACTTGCATGGTCACCTATTTCCAAATTAACGAATTCGTTTGCAGGAATAGTTTTTTTTAAATTTATTTTTCTTTCTGCATCTTCTAACTTTACAGAAATGTTATCTTGTATTAGATCATTTGAAGAGTCTCGAAGCGTTACTTTTAACACTATATCCTCTCCTGCTTTGAAAATGTCTTTGCTAGTTGAAATGTCAAGATTATATTCTTGAGCCATTATTGGAGAGATTAATAGAATAATACAAAATACAAAGATTACGTTCTTTTTCATGTTATTTAGTTGATTTGTTCATATATAAATATTTTGAAAAAATTTTTTGGATATTTTTTAATAATTATTTTATTTTTGATGGAAGTGAATTTTGCGTGGATAAAAAAGTTTAAAAATACATTTCCCCTTTATACTGAATGTTGAAAGTGTTGAAAAAAGAGGATATAAGGTTTAGAGTTCAAATAACAGACCTTAAAACTAAGAAATCTAAATCTTTTAGTCTTATAGATGGAGACTACAATTTAGATAAACTTAAAGAAAGACTTGAAAAATCTTTGGCTGATTCTAAGAAATAATTTTTATTTGTTTGATTTTTCTTTTAGTATTTTTTTCATACAGGAAATTTTTTGTATATTTTGAATTTAAAAATAAAACTTTTGTGGAGATTTTTTTTAAAATTTTGTTACTTTGTCGTTGTTAATCTTAACATTTAAATACTATTTTTCTTTTCTTTTTTAGAGGTGAAAATGTTGTTTGATAAATCTGGGAAGTTCTTTGTTAATCATAAATATAATTTAGTTTTTTTGTTGCTTTTTGTTTTACTTCTTACATCTGTTTATGCGGGAAATTTTTTGGATAATACTGAATCTGATTTTGAAAATGGGATTTATGTGAACACTTCTTATAATTCTACTTTTAACGCGGTTGTTTTGAATTCTAGTTTTTTAAAAGGTTCTTATGCTAGTGAAATTTTTGATGCAGGAGAGAATTCAACTTGGAGCTCTATTTTGTGGGGAAGTGATGACGGAGAGTTTGATGTTGGATTAAGTGGAAATATTTTACTTATGCATTTAAATGAACAATCTGGAACAATAATAGATTATTCAAGTAATTCAAATAATGGAAGTTATAACGGTGCTTTGTACAATCAAGAGGGTCAAATAAATTCTGCAATTGGTTTTGATGGTTCGGATGATTTAATTAGTATAAATGATAGTGGGGATTTAAATTTTGGAACCGATGATTTTTCTATTAGTTTCTGGATTAAAAGAGATAGTACTGGGACGCAAGGTTTGACTTCAAAAGGGACTTTTGATGCGGAAGGATTTGGATTGTTTTTTACTGGCCAAGACAAAATAAGGTTAAGAGCGGAGAGTGATGTTATTGATGCTCCCACTGATCCTGCTGATGGAACTTATTCATTTACTCCTTCTGATGGTTGGACGCATGTTACAGTTGTTGCAGATAGGGACGGGAATATTAGTTTTTATAAAAATGCTTCCTTGACTTATATAGAAGATATTTCTTCTGCTTCTACTACAGATATTTCATCAAGCGATAATTTTAGTTTAGGGTATATTATTAATGGTGCCGGAGATAAGGATTATTTTTTTGATGGAGATATGGACGAGTTTGTTGTTTATAATCGTACTTTATCCGAGGACGAAATTGGAGAGCATTATGCAAGAGGTATACAAAGACTTAATTTATCGGTGAGAAGTTGTAATGATTCTTCTTGTTCTGGCGAATCTTGGATTGATGTGAGTGATAGTTCTCCTCAGAGTTTAAGCGTGAGTGATAATAGGTATTTTCAATATTTGTTCAATTTTACAACCCCTAATGTAAATTATATCCCTAAACTTTATAATGTGAGTGTTGATTATAGTGAACTTGTTACAGAAGGTGATTCAGGTACATATTTGATTAACGAAGGAAGTACAAGATATAGTTTTCTTTCTGGAACTTTAATGAATGTTAGTTTTAATAATTCGGTTGATGCTCTTGAATTAAATTCTTCTAGCGGATTATTCTTGAGTCAGGTTTTTGATGCAACTTCTCTTGTCTCGTGGGATATTTTTTCTTGGATATCCAGCCCTATGGGAGAATTAGATTCTGGTTTAGAAGATAATATTTTGCTCTTGCATTTAAATGAAGAGAGTGGGAATTTTATTGATTATTCTGGTTATGGCAATAATGCAACTAATCACGGTGTTGATTATTCGTATGAAGGAAGGTTCAATAAATCAGTTTATTTTAATGAGACAGATTATTTTCAAATTGAGGATGATTCTGAATTCTATAATCCCGGAGGGTTCAGTGTTCATCTATGGTTCAAAGATAATGGTTCTTCAAGTGTTTTGATGGATTTGATTAGTAAGTATGACAATCTTGGAGAGACAGAATGGTATTTTTCTGCGGATAAAAGTACTGGGAAAATTTACTATACAAAATTTGGTAACGGGGGAAGTATTCAGAGGGAAACTTCTTCGACTGATTTGTTTGATGGTGAATGGCACTCGATTGTTGCAACTTGGAATGGAAGTGTTGGAAATGAAAGTATTTCTATTTATTTGGACTCTGTTAAAGTGGATAATCAAGGTACTGATACTGGTTTTACTGGAGATGACGATAGAAATGCTGTTATAAAAGTAGGTAAGAATACGGCCTTAAATAACCAAGATTTAAATGCATTTATTGATGAAATTTCTTTGTGGAATAAATCTCTTTCTCAGTCCGAAGTTAGTGGTTTGTATAGAAGAGGTATAAATTCGATCGATTTTTCTGTAAGGAGCTGTGATGATTTTTCTTGTTCTGGCGAATCTTGGACAGACATTAATGACGTTTCTTCTCAAAATTTAAGCTTGACTGATAATCGATACATCCAATATAAGGGACTTTTTGAAACGGAGAATACTTCTTATTTTCCTTTGCTTTATAATGTTAGTATAACTTATTCGGGTATTAATCATTCTATTTCGTTTGTTTCACCCACTCCTAGCGATGGAGATACTATCAATGAAAGTTCAGTTGAGATAAATGCAACAACAGATGTTGGACAGTTAAATGAATTAATTTTTAATTGGAATGATTTAAATTATACTATTTATGATAGTAATACAAAATTATTTATGAATTTTGATAATGTTTCTTCTTTGGGAGAGAATAGCACGCTTGTTAAAGATTTGACTAATTTGACGAATGAGGGGATTTTAAAAAATGGAGCATTTATCGAGTCAGGTAAATATGGGAATTCCGTTTATCTTGATGCTACAGATGATCATGTTGATGTTGAAGATGAAGGTGATTTGAATTTTGGGACTAATGATTTTTCAATTCTGTTTTGGGTTAATAGAAGTATTGATGATTCAGGACCTAATGGTATTTTATCTAAGGGAACTTTTGATGCAGAGGGATTTGGCTTGTTTTTTACTGCAACATCTTCAGGAAATAAAATAAGGTTAAGAGCGGAGAGTGATGCAATTGACACGAGCAGTGTTTCTGGTTTGAGTTTTCTTCCTTCAGATGGGTGGACTCATATAGCAGTTATTGCAGATAGAGATGGGAATATTAGTTTTTATAAGAATGGTGTTTTGAGTTATACAGAAGACATTTCTTCTGCTTCTGCTACAGATATTTCTTCAAGTGATAATTTTAAGATTGGTTATATTCGAGATGAGACCTTTGCTAACGAATATTATCTTGGTGGAAATATTGATAATTTAGCAATACATAAAAAGGCAATAAGCGAAGAGGAACTTCAACAACATTATTATTCTAATTTGTATAAATATGATTCTACTAATTGGGTTTTTTATTCAAATGTTCAGGATTTGTGTAATGATACTTCGTATAATTATTCTATTTATGCGAGAGATTCTTTAAATAATTTGATTTCTACCGAAATTAGGACGCTTAATGTTGGAAATGTTACAGAGTCTGTTTCAGGAACTATCACTATTTCAACTCCGGTTAAATATACCATTGTTCAGCGGGATTCAGAGAATAAATCTAATATTTCAATTTCTGGAAGCTATACTGGGAATCCCAGCACTATTGAGGCAAGGTTTAATGGAGGAGATTGGAGTGAAATTGTTTCTTCTCCGGATGGAGGGAGTTTTGAAGGTAATCTGACTAATCAGAGTGTGGGCCAGGGAATTTTAGAAGTTAGATTTTCAAATAATAATTCAATTGTGGATTCTGTTGAACAGATTGGTATCGGAGATTTGTATGCGATTTCAGGTCAATCAAATGCGAGAATGACAGGTTATAATCTACAGAATTATAATACTTCTCTTGGAATAAACGCGACTGTTTATCGAGAAGATGATGCTTGGAAGATTGCGAATGATCCAATTCATTCTACTTCAAGTGATGGAAGTTCATGGCCTCTTTTGGCAAATCATTTGGTTGAAAATACTGGAATCCCTATTGGATATATTAGCGCAGCTGCAGGAGGTTCTTCAATTTTGGAATGGCAAAGAGGAGATTCATATTATGATCATTTAGTGGATCAAATTGATGAGGCAACAGGAGGTACTAGAAGAATAAAAGCAGTTATTTGGTTTCAAGGTGAGAGAGATGCAAGAACTGATGCAGGCTGTTATGGTAATTATGATTGTTTTAAAAATAATTTGAGTCAGTTTACGGATGATTTAATTTCTGATTTGAATGCTGATGCGGTTATTGTGGGTCAGATAGATCATCAACCAAACGGAAATAGGACAACCAATGATAATATAAGAAAGGCTCAACAGGAATTATGGGATGAAAATTCCAATGTTAAATATGGTCCCGTTACTTATGATATTGGTTTACTTCCAGATAATTTGCATTTTAAGACAGACGAGCAATTACAGGAATTTGCAGATAGATGGTGGGCTGCTTTATCCACTCATTATTATGGTGGAAGTTTTGAGAGAGGTCCCCGAATTCAGAGTGCGCAATTTGATTTAAGTTCAAATAAGATTACTTTGGAATTTGATAAAAATTTGAATGTGAGTTCAGGTTCTGAAGGTTGGAGAATTGTTGATGGAGGAATTGTTTTAACTGATTCGAATATTACTAGTTCGTCTGTTGGTGGGAGTACTTTGATTTTGAATCTTAACACTGCTTTAAATGAGGGATCTGTAATTAGTTTAGGAAGTAGTAATGATGCCCAAGAAGCAAATGTTCCTCGTGAAACTGGAGAATTTTCTCTTCCTGGAGAGATGATATTTTCATATAACCTTTCATTTGTTGATCAAAATATAAGTTTTGTTTCTCCTACTCCTTCAGATAATGAAAATATAATCTATGATTTTTTTGAAATTAATGCTTCTATTTCTGCTTCTAATCTAACTAGTACTATATTGGATTTTGATGGAATAAATTATACTTTTTATGATGAAACTGTAAAATTATTTATGAATTTTGATAATGTTTCTTCTTTGGGAGAGAATAGCACGCTTGTTAAAGATTTATCTTCTTATTCAAATGAGGGCGTTATTGATGGTGCCTACCCGGTTAATGGGAGACATGGAGGTGCATTTGAATTTGATGGTGTTGATGATTTGATTAATGTTTCTGATTCTGATTCTTTGAATTTAGAATTGAATAATTTTACGATTGAAATGTGGCTAAAGAGAAATTCAATTGGAACTCAAGGTCTTTTAACTAAAACTCATCCTACTTCTACTGTTGATAGCAGTGATGGTTTTGCAGTTTATATTGATAGTTCTGATTACCTTCATTTGGTTGCGCAGGATTGGGAGATTAATGCGGTTAGTTCTCAGACTTTAGGAGGATTGAATGAATGGGTTCATTTGGCGATTGTTGTTGAAAGATTGGAAAATTCTAGTAATCCTTCTTTTAAATCTAATAATGTTACTTTTTATAAGAATGGGGTTAATATCGGAGAAGATGAAACCTTGACGTTAATACATCAAGATATTGCAAGCAGTTATAATTTTAGGATTGGTTTAAAGCCAGATACTGGTGATTATTTTAATGGTTCTATAGATGAGTTAAGAATTTTTGAAACTGCCTTTGATTCGGAGGAGATTTTCCAACATTATAATTCTAATTTAAATAAACTTAATTCAAATCAATGGTATTTTTATTCAAATCAAACTAGTTTGAGTGATGGAACTTACAATTTTACTGTTTTTGCGGAAGATGGTTTGAGTTTGGTCGACTCTGGAGTTAGATCTGTTAATGTGGATTCTAATGCTCCTTCTTTAGAAATTATTTCTCCCTTGGCTCAAATATATTCTACGAATTCATCTTCCTTTAATGTTTCTTCTAATGAAAATTTGAGTTTTTGTAAATTTAGTTTAGATAATTGGCAAACTAATTATACTATGAATAGCTTTAATTCAACTTATTTTTATTATATAAATAGTTCTATGTTGGAGGGTTCTTATACCGCAAAGTTCTGGTGTAACGATAGTTATAATCACATAAATGATACAGAAAGTGTTACTTTTGAGATTGATACTCTTAGTCCAGATTTGACAATTGTTTCCCCCTTAAATCAGGCATACACTAATAATTCTATAAATTTTGAGGTGCAATCAAATAAAAATCTTTCTTTTTGTAAATTTAGTTTAGATAATTGGCAAACTAATTATACAATGCAAATCAATTCTAGTTTAACTGATGCCAACTATACAAATTCTTCTGTTGCTGATGGTTCTTATACCGCAAAGTTCTGGTGTAACGATACTTCTGGATATGAGAGTAATCCTACTTCAATTAGTTTTTCGGTTGATACTGTTGCACCTTTGATAACCTCTCCTTCTCATGCATCCACAATTAGTTTGAGTTCTTCGACAACCTCTTATACTCTCAGTTTAGAGACGAGTGAGAATGCTACTTGTAGATATAATTCTTCTGATTTGGGCTGGGAAAATATGGTTCCTTTGGATATTGGAGGTTCACAGAACCATAATCAGACTTTTACAGGGTTATCTAGTGGTAATACTTATACTTATTATTTCTTATGTGAGGATTCTGCAGGAAATAGGATGAGCTCTTCTCATAAACTTTATATTTCTGTTGCTTCTTTAACAAGCAATCCTTCTTCAGGCGATACCTCTGGAGGAGGAGGTGGCGGTGGAGGTGGAATTGCTATTTCTCCAAGTTCACTTAATGATGTTTTAAGTATTTCTGGAAAATCAGACATTTTAGTTAACCCTGGAGAGAAAAAAACGCAGACATGGAATGTTAAAAATACTAAGTGGAATTTTCTTAATGATTGTACTTTGAAAGGAAGTGGAGATTACGAAGATTGGATTTCTTATTCTGGTTCTAAGAATTTGGCTTCAGGGGAACAATATACGTTTGTTTTTAATGTTAAGCCTCCTGTTGCAACCAAAGAAGGAAAATATAATGTTTCAGTTGTCTTTGAATGTAATGAGATGAACCAAACTGAAGAGTTTTCTTTGACAATTCTTGAACAAAAAATAAATTTTGATTTGAGGGATGTTACTAGGATTTCAGAGGAGGAAGTTTTAATAAATTATACCCTTACTGATTATTCTGGATTTAATCAAGATGTTTCTTTGCAGTTTTTATTGTTTAATTGGGAGAATAATAAAATAGCGGAAATTACAGAAACCAGTTTTGTGGAAGCAAACTCTCAGATAAATTTAAGCACAATAGTTTCAATTGATGCTAAGACAAAGGGGGTTATGGAGTTAGTAGTTAATATAAATTCGGAAGATTATTCTGGTTTTGTTCAAGAAGAAGTTGTATTGGGTGCTCCAATTAGCGGTTTCTCTATTAAAGGAGTCCAGAATAGACTGGATGATTTTGCAAGCGCGGTTTTTGTAGCAATTTTTCTTTTAGTGGGTTTCATAGTATTTAGAAAGATAATTAAGAAGAAATTTAAAAAGAAATCTAAGAAAGGTGGTGTGAGAATTATTCCTGAAAGTTTTGGAAATAAATTGATATTGATTAAAAAGAAAAAGTCTAAATAGTTTTTTTGTTGATAGTTCTTATGGCATATATTGTAAAACAGAAAGTTAACGGGAAGGATTATTATTATCTTAGAAAATCTGTTAGGGATGGAGATAAGGTGATAAGTAAAAATTTAGGATATTTGGGGAGAGATTTAAATGAGGCGGAAAAGAAGAAAGAAGAAATTCTTAAAAAGTCTGATTTGAAGAATAGTTTTATGGAAAGTAATTTGAAGCATAAAGATATTTCAGTAGAGGAGTTAGCGAAGTTTTGTAAGGAAAAAGGTTTTGTTTTTAGAAGTTCTGATATCTATGGAGGTTATGCTGGTTTTTGGGATTTTGGTCCAAGAGGAATTGAATTATTCAATAACATAAAAAAAGAGTGGTGGAATTATTTTGTCCATCAAAAGGAAAACATCGTTGGAATGGAAGCTTCTATTATTTCGCACCCTAGAACATGGAAAGCTTCGGGACATATTGAAAATTTTAATGATATTTTCGTTAAGTGTAAGAAATGTAATAAAACAGGAAAATTAGATGAAAATGAATTAGGAAAAGTAAATTGTCCTGATTGTGGCGGGGAATACGAATCTCAAGGTAAGTTTAATTTGATGTTTGAAACTAAAGTTGGTGCAACTGATTCAGAATCTTCTTATTTGCGAGGGGAAACTGCTCAGGGAATGTTTTTGGATTTCAAATTAATCTCTCAAACTTCAAGGCAACAATTACCTTTTGGAATTGCACAAATTGGAAGATGTTTTAGAAATGAAATTGCTCCTCGTGATTTTTTGTTCAGATCAAGAGAGTTCCATATTGGAGAGTTTGAATTTTTCATTCATCCCGAAGAAAGTAAATGCGATTTGTTGGATGAAGAGCATTTAAATGTTAAGTTTAAATTTTTATCTGAAGAAAAACAAAAAGAAAATTCTGAAGAATTAGAAGAAGTTTCTATGAAAGAATTAATTAAAAAGAAAAAACTTGGAGAATGGCACGCTTATTGGTTAGCAGAACAAATTTTTTGGTTTAGAGATTTGGGTTTGGAAGAATTTAAGATAAGGGAACATACTAAAGATGAATTGTCGCATTATAGTTCTGCTACTTTTGATATTGATTATGAATATCCTTTTGGTTCCAAAGAAGTTGCGGGGAATGCAAATCGAGGACAATTTGATTTAACTCAACACGCAAAAGAAAGTAAAGAGAAAATGGAAATCTTCGATGAGAAAACAAAATCAAAAATTATTCCTCGTGTTATTGAACCTACTTTTGGTATGGAAAGAATTTTTTTAGCTGTTTTAACAAAAGCATATTCTGAAAATGAAAAAGGAGAGATAGTTTTGAGATTGCCCCCCAAACTTTCACCAAATAAAATTGCAATTTTTCCATTGGTTAAAAACAATGAAGATTTTGTAAAAGTTTCAAAAGATATTTATGACGATTTGAAAAAAAATTTTAAAGTGGTTTATGATCAATCTGGGAGTGTTGGGAAAAGATATGTGAGACAAGATGAAATTGGAACTCCTTTTTGTTTAACTGTCGACGGAGATTCAATAAAAAATAAAGATGTTACAATTAGAGATAGAGATACAACTCAACAAAAGAGAATTAAAATTTCTGAATTGAAAAAAGTTTTTAATGAATTACTCGACGGAAATTTATCTTTTTTTGATTTGTAATTTAAGAAAAGTTTATAAATAATTAGTTCTTAATATTGTTAATTAAATTTAGAGAGGTGATAACATGGCAAAAGCTTTAACACCAAAGCAGCTTGATATCAAGATAAAGTCTCTTAAGAAGAAGGTATCGACTTTAGAAAAAAAGAAGAAGGCTGCTACTGCAAAAAAGAAGACTGTTAAGAAAAAGTCTTCTAAGAAAAAAACTTCGAAGAAGAAGACAACAAAGAAAAAAGCTACTAAGAAAAAGAAAAAGAGATAAGTAGACTTTTTTATTTTTTATTTTTTTAATTGGTTGGAGGTTTTTGGTTTTGTTTGTTTAAAAAATTTAAAATGTCAGATTGTATTTTTTGTAAAATTATGAAGGGTGATGTTGAGAGTGAGAAACTTTCAGAGAATGATTCCTTTTTTGTTATTAATGATTTAAATCCTGTTTCTGAAGGACATTGTTTGGTTATTTCTAAAGAGCATTTTGAAACTATTTTTGATATGCCTTCGAGTGTCGGAAATGATTTGGTTAAAATTGTTAAGGAGCAAGGTAAAAGATTAATGGACACTGGTTTAGCCGAAGGCATTAAGTTAGTTAATAATAATTATGAAGCTTCCGGACAGGTTGTTAAACATTTTCATATGCATATTATTCCTGAGAAGAAAGGTTTTAACAGAGAAAAGAGCGTTTAATCTTTTAGGGCAATTGTTATTCCCATTAAAATTCCGACGGAGTTAACAAGTAGGTCAAAATAACTTGTGAATCTTCCAGGTACAAAATATTGGTGGAATTCATCTAAGATTGAGTAGATAAAGATTAGGCTAATTGCTGTTAAAAGTATTTTTGAATTTTCTTCGTTGAAATAAGCGATGCTGAAAAATGTTAACGTGGAGAATATTATGAAATGGTAGGCCACGGATTTCCAGGAGACATCCATCCAGGAGGGTAGTCCTGAAAAAGTTTCGGAAGGTAAGCTGGACATGTAGAAAATTGTTATTGCTATCAGAAGTGCAATTACCCCTGATAGTTTTTTTCTTTTTTTGAAAAAGTTTATCATTTAATTTTTTGTTTAGTTATCTTTTAAATCTTTTATGTAATCGGGAAGATAGATTTGGTTTTTTTATCTCAAGTTAGATATATTATGGCTCCAGAGAGACTCTAACTCTGATTCGCCCATTGAAAAGTCGTTATAAGAATTTTGGTTTGTCGCTTTCCAATAAGCTCACGACCTCCAGTCGGTCTCAAGTTAGATATATTATGGCTCCAGAGAGACTCTAACTCTCGACCTCCGCCTCATGAGAGCGGCGCTCTAAACAACTGAGCTATGGAGCCTAAGAGAGCCGTAGCAATCCCCTATAATTGCTACAGACATCGTTCATAAAAGAAAAGGTTTATTTAAAAGATTATTGCATTAACTCTTGTTTTTTCTTATTTTCAGATTTTTTCAATCTTGATAAATATCCTGCTATTTGGTTCCTTATTTTCTTAGAAGGCATTGATTTTCCAAGTACTTTTTTGTTTTTTTCAAATTCTTCGTTAAATTCTATTCCTTCTTTGTCCAAGTTTTCTGCTGTTCTTTTTATTAATTTTGTTTTTATTTTTCCCATATTAACCATTATTTTGTTTTGTTTTTAAAGCTTTTTATTTGAATTCTGTGAGTTTTTCATCAACAATCTTAAAAACTCTTGCTTCTTAATTGTCTTGAGGTGAAAATGAATTATCGGGAGCTTGCAGATTTATATGAGAAGGCGTCTTCAACAACTAAGCGTCTTGAGAAAATTGATATTCTTTCTGAGTTTTTGAAGAAAGTTTCTAAAAAAAATAGGGATGTGATGTACCTTTTGGAAGGAGATATTTACCCTGAATATGATGAAAGAAGAATTGGAATCTCTAATCAGCTGGCTATAAAAGCCATTGGAAAGACCACTGGAATAGATTCTAAAAAGGTTTTGCAGGAATGGAAAAAAATAGGAGATATTGGAAAGGTTGCTGAGAAGTTGATGAGCAATAAAAAACAATCTACCTTGTCTTCTTCGAAGAAACTTACTACTGAAAAAGTTTTAGAAAATTTGAGAAAGCTTCCCGAGTTGGAAGGGCATGGAACAGTAAATAAAAAAATAAATTTGATTACTGAGTTGTTGAGTTCTGCCAGTTCACTTGAGGCAAAATATTTGATTCGGACTTTGATTGGCGATTTGAGAATAGGTATTAAAGAGTCTACTATCCGTGAGGCTTTGGCGAAGGCTTTTTTTAAGGGAGATAAAGAAGCTGCTCAAAAAATTCAGAAGGCAATAGATAATTCAAATGATTTGGCAGTAGTTTTTGATGCGTCTAAAAATAAGAGTCTGGATGAGTTGGGAAAAATTTCCTTGCAAATTGGAAAACCAATTAAGGCTATGCTTGCTCAGAAGGCAAAATCTGTGGAGGAAGGATTTAAGGCTGTTGGAAAACCCTGTGCAATAGAATACAAATATGATGGCTTCAGATTATTAATTCATAAAAAAGGAAAAGAGATAAAATTATTTACAAGAAGGTTGGAAAATGTTACAAAGCAATTTCCTGAAGTTAAGGAATACGTTGATAAGTATGTTAAAGGAGATTCGTTTATCTTAGATTCTGAAGCGGTTGGTTACAATAAAAAAACAAAAGAATACACTCCCTTTCAAAATATTTCTCAAAGAATAAGAAGAAAGTATGATATTGAAAAGATGCAAAGAGAACTTCCTATTGAGATAAACGTCTTTGATATTTTATATTATGACGGAAAATCTTTGTTGGATACTGAATTTAAAAAAAGGACGGAAATAATTCGTGAAATAATTAAAGAACACAAATACAAAATAATACATTCAAAACAAATTGTTACTTCTGATATTAAGAAAGCGAAGGAATTTTATAAAAGTGCTTTGAAAGATAATCAAGAGGGAATAATGATGAAAAACCTCGAAGCGAAGTATCAGCCAGGAAATAGGGTTGGACACATGTTAAAAGTAAAACCAGAGGAAAGAGATTTGGATTTGGTGATAACAGGGGGAGAGTATGGAACTGGAAAAAGAAGTGGTTGGATTTCAAGTTTTATTTTGTCTTGTAGAGGAAATAAGAAAGGAGAGTATTTGGAAATTGGGAAGGTTGGAACTGGAATAAAGGAATTGGAGAATAAGGAAAATCCTGAAGCGGTTACTTTCAAAAAATTAAACGATTTATTAAAACCTTTAATCACTAAAGAAAAAGGAAAATCTGTGGAAATTAAACCAAAGGTTGTTGTTTCTGTAACTTACCAAGAAATTCAACATTCTCCAAATTATTCTTCTAAGTGGGCTTTAAGATTCCCTAGAATAACTGCTCTTCGTCCCGACAAACCTCTTTCTGAAGTTGCGGATTTGAAGGAAGTTGAATTAGATTTCAAAAAACAAAAAAGGAACTGGAGATATGGTTGATTTTTAATATTATCAATCACCCTTTTTTCTAACAAAATAACAAACGCCAATAAACAAAATCAAAGCAAACCAAAACCAATTTCCAGAGAATCCCTGATTAAACAATAAAACTTTCTTTGAAATTCCAATTTCGTAGTGAAGTGGAAGACTTGTTACTATTTTTTGCATAAATCCAGACATTGTTTGAATTGGGTAAAAAATTCCTGAGAGTAACATTAAAGGGAATGAAACAACAAGTGAAAATAAAATTGCAATTCCTTCATTTTCTGAAACAAGACCGATAATTAAACCTATTAATGTATTTATTAAAGAAATTGCTAAAATTAAGTGTAATATATTGAGGAAGTTTATTGTGTAGTTTGCTCCGAATGCAAAATATAATAGTAGAACGGTTAAGAATTGAACTATTGCTAGAATGAAGAAAAATACTAGTTTTGAAAAGATGTATAATGAAATGGATGTTGATGTTTTCACTCTTGTTAGGAATTTGTTTTTCTTATCGTATATGAAAAGAGTTGATGATAACATCAGTAGTGTGAACAATAAAATTATTGGAAGGATGAATGCTATGCTATTTTCCTTTGCAGATTTTCCTGAGCTAACAGGCCTCATTTCTGTCCAGATTGGATTAACTAAAAATTCTGTCTCAATTTGTTCGATGTCTTGTAAGTTTGAATCTATTTCTTCTACTTTATTTTTGATTGTTCCAGAAGATAGTTCTTTTGCTACTTCAACGTTTGAACGCGTTGAGGAAACTTTATTTTTTAATTCGGTATTTAGATTATCTATAATTTTTCTTTCAAAAGGTTTGGTGGAAGCATCCACTTTCCAAGAGATTAAATTTGAAAATGCTACATCTGTTTCATCGTAATATATTACTAATTTGGCTTGTTTTAAGTTGTTTATATTTTCTGAAAACCCTTTTCCTATTTCAAGTCCTGCTGCGTATGTCCCAGAACGAACTTCTTGAATAAGCTTGTCTGTGCAATTTCCATTATTTTCTAGAAAGACTGCGTTAAAATTTTGTAGTTCGTTTATTGCTTGTTTAGATTGTTGTGTGTTATCAAAATCACAAACCCCCATTTTAATAGAATAGTTATTTGGGCTAATCATCAATATGAAAATTAACGCTACTACCAAAGGAATTAGAAGTGTCAGGTAAAGATATTTTTTTCTTTTAACAAATAACAAAAGGTCTTTCTTTAAATAACTCCAAAATTTTAGACAAGTTTTAAACATTTTCTGTTTTCAAAAATATTTCATCGAGGTTAGGTTCTCTGAATCCAATTATCTCGAATTTTAATTTGAACCTGTTAAATAATTTAACAAGAGTGTTTTTTGTTGAGTCGGAATTGAGGGAAAACATAATGTAATTTTCGTAGGTGTCTAAGATTTTTATGTCTTTGTAGATACAATATTTTCTTATTTTTTCAAAGTTTTCTTTTGAGAGCCTTGAGAATTTAACTTCAAAGATGTGGCTTATTTTTAGTTTGTTTTTTAGAGAATCTATTTTTCCGTTGAAAAAGACTTTTCCTTTTTGAAGTATTACTACTTTGTCTACATGCTCTTCTACTTCAGAAAGAAGATGTGAAGTTAATATTACTGACTTCTTTTTCTTTTTCAAGTTTTGTATGAAGTGCCAAAGTAATTTACGATTTTTAAAATCTAATCCTACAAATGGTTCGTCGAGAATTACAACTTCTGGTTCGTGAAGTAGAGATAAAATAATGTTCAATCTTACTTTTTGTCCTCCTGAAAGTTCTTGGGGTTTTTTACTTAAATCTTCTTCAAATTTTAGTAAGGTCATTAGTTTTTTTGCTTTGGTTAGGGCTTTTTGTTCGGAAATCCCAAAATTCATTCCAATTATTTTTATATTGTCTGCTAAGGATAAATCATGAATGAATGAATTTTCTTGGGGAACGAATCCTATTTTCTTTTTTGAAAAAAGTTTCCATAATCCGAGAATTCTTATTTTTCCAGAATATTTTTTAGAAATTACTCCTGAAACAAGTTTTAAAAATGTAGATTTTCCGCTTCCAGATTTTCCGATTATTGCAGTTATTGAGCTCTCTTTGACATTCAAATTGAAATCTTTTAGAACTTCTTGTTTTTTATATGAAAATCCTAACGAACTTGTACTAATTGCTAGTGCTTTCTTACCTCTTTTTAGAAAATTAAATTTCATTCTGTAAAAAAGAAATTGGTATTTATTAATTTAATCATATAATTTTTTTAAATTTTGGAAATTTTTTGGGAAAGATTTATATAGAAGCGTATTTTTTTACTACTATGAAATATAACATTTCGGGATATGAAAGGAAATCTACAAAGAGGAATTATAGTCTTAAAGGAATATTAGCTGTTGCTGGGATGACAGGTTTTTTAATGCTTTCGCAGGCATATTCTGGCCATAATTCTGGTGTTGAGGAAGGAAATATTAAATCTGATAGTTCTCAAGTTGATAGCAAGAAAACGAAAGATTTGACTGATTTGTTTGGTATCTAAAATAATAAAAACTTCTTTTTCATTGAAATTTTATGGGGAAGCAAGGATTTAACGACTATCTTTTATTGGCGATTAAATTAATTTTAGTTCTTTCTATTTTAAATGCAATAACTAATAAGTTGTGGTATATTGTTTCTACAAATGTTTTTCTTTTGATTTTGACTTTTGTTCCCCAGATAATTAAAGAGAATTATAAATTGAAAATTCCCAAGCAGTTCGAATGGTTTTTGCTTATTTTTGTTGTGTTTACGCTTTTTTTGGGAAGGGTTGCAGGGATTATTGTTCCCATAACATTTGGTATTGCAGTAGGTTTGATAGCATTTATGATTCTTGCTATTTTGTATTCTACGGGACAGATAAAGAAAAACTATTTTCTGATGATTCTTTTTTCTTTCAATTTTGCAATATCTCTTGGGGCCTTGATTGAATTGGTTAAATATTATTTGAAATTGGCTTTGGGCCATTCGATTAGTGCTGGAAATTATATTTTTTCAATGACTACTCTGAGCTATGTTTTGATTGGCGCTTTAATTTCTTCTTTTTTTGGTTATGTTTACATGAAAGGGAAAAGCAGTTTTGTTGCTAAACTTGTTAAAAATTTTAAAAATATAAATCCGAGATTGTTCAAGAAGGAAATTTCTGCAGAAGAAGTTTTGGATTTAATTAAGAAGGGTGAAAATGAAAAATCTGAATTTAAATCTACATTGAGAGTTAATCTTCATACAAATGATATTGATAAGAAAATAGAGCATTCTGTTTTGAAAACTATTTGTGCTTTTTTGAATTCTAAGGGAGGTACTCTGTTGATTGGTGTTTCCAATTCGGGAGAAATTTTGGGTAACGCAAAAGATAGGTTTGAAGATTCGGATAAATTTGATTTGCATTTGACAAATTTGATTAAGTCAAAAATTGGGAGAGATAATACCAATTTGGTTGATATCGAAAATGTGTTAGTTGATGAAAAAATGGTTACGAGAGTTGAGTGTAAGAAAAGTTCTAAACCTGTTTTTTTGAAAGGGTTAAGTAGTGACGAAGAATTTTATATTCGAGCAGGACCTTCTAGTTTGTTAATTAAGGGAAGTGAATTGATAAATTATGTTGAGAAAAGATTTGGAAAAGAAAAGTAGCGTCTTCGAAGCCTTTATAAATAGAAAAATCTATTTATAAATAGAAAATGGTTCAAAAAAAGACAACAAAAAAATCTACTAAGAAAAAATCTACTTATAAAATTCAGAATATTGTTGCGACCGCTTCTTTGGGAAAACCTGTTCCTTTGACTAAACTTGCAAGAACCCAGCCAAATACTGAATATAATCCCGAGACTTTTCCAGGATTGGTTTTGAGAGTTAAAGAACCTAAATCTGCTGTTTTAGTTTTTAGTTCAGGAAATTTGGTTTGTACAGGAACAAAATCAACAGCTCAAGTTAAGGAAGTAATCGCTGCTGTTATAAAACAATTGAGGAAAATTAACGTTAATATTACAACTCAACCCAAAATCACGGTTCAGAATATTGTTGCTTCTGGAACTATTGATTTGAAACTTAATTTGAATTTTTTAGCTTTGGAAATGGAAAATACTGAATATGAGCCGGAACAATTTCCTGGGCTTGTATATAAATTAATTGATCCAACTGCAACTTTCTTATTATTTTCTAACGGGAAGCTGGTTTGTACTGGAACGAAAAATAAGAAGCAACTTGAGGATTCAATGGATCAGTTGCTTAAGAATGTTAAAACTGCTTTGAAGAATTATTAATTCAGATAGGGCAGGTCTTTTAGAGATTCTTCTAAAAAGCTCACTGAAGGGTAGGAGTTTTTTTCTGAGTGTTCGTCAATTGTTTCTGCCATTTGATATAATAAGTCTTCTGTTACTTCTAGACAGTATCCAATTCTATCTCCTTTCCTTTGCTTATAATATTTCGTAGAAATTGTATGGAACAATTCCCTTATTCCCGCTCTATTTTTTTGTTTTATGAATGATGAAATTTCTTTAATTATATCCATTCCTTTAAAGTCTAGTTTGTAATTGCTATTCCTTATTCTTTCTGAAAGTTTTTTATTTTCCATCTCAGAATTGGAATTTTTACCTTTAAATTCTTTTGTATATATGAGAAAATAATTTAAGTGGAATATAAATCTATAAAAAAGAAAGAATATTTTTCAGAACATGAAAGAAGGTGAAGAGGCCGAAACAAATGAGAATGAATCGAATTCAGAAGAATTACTAATTGAAGCTAAGAATTTTTTTGATTCGAATAAGAAAGAAATTGGAGATTCAGTTAGAAAAGGTAAAAATGTAATTTATTTGGATTTCATGAAATTAATGGAATTTTCTAATTTGCTTTCAGAGCAATTAATTGAGAATCCAGAAGAGACACTTTCTATTATTGAACAGGCAATTGAACAGTTGGGTTATTTGAGTAAGGCGAGAGTTAGGTTGAAAAATATGCCTCCGAGTCTTGAGATAAAAGTTAGAAATATTCGTTCTAAACATTTGAACGAGATGATTGTTATCGAGGGAATTATTCGACAGGCTTCTGATGTTAGGCCACAAGTGGTTAATGCAAAATTTGAATGTCCAAGTTGTGGAACAATAATTTCTGTTCTTCAAATGGAGAAAAAATTTAGGGAGCCTTCAAGATGTTCGTGTGGAAGAAGAGGTGGTTTTAGATTGTCTTCTAAGGAGATGGTGGATACACAAAGGCTTGTTATAGAGGAATCTCCCGAATCCCTTACGGGCGGGGAACAGCCTAAGAGAATGAATGTTTTTGTTAAAGAGGATTTGGTTGAGCCTAGGATGGAGGAAAAAACAACCCCTGGTGCAAGAGTTAAAATAACTGGTGTTTTGAAAGAGGTCCCCGTTCCACTTTCTACGGGTGGAATGTCTACGAGATTTGAATTAGCTGTGGAAGTTAATAATATTGTTCCGATGGAAGAAACTTTTGAAGAATTGGATATAAATGAGGAGGATGAAAAACAAATTTTGGAATTATCTCAAGATCCTGAAATTTTTAGTAAACTTGCGAATAGTATTGCTCCGAGTATTTGGGGGCATGACGAGATTAAGAAATCTTTGGTTTTACAGTTGTTTGGAGGGGTTCAGAAGGATATGACTGATGGAGCTAAATCGAGAGGGGATATTCATATTTTGATGATTGGTGATCCCGGGGTTGCTAAATCGGTTATGTTGGGATTTATGGCAAATATTTCTCCAAAAGGGCGTTATGTTGTAGGTAAATCCGCTTCGGGTGCAGGGTTGACTGCTACGGTTGTTAGGGATGAGTATTTGAAAGGATGGTCTTTGGAAGCAGGTGCGATGGTTTTGGCGAATAAGGGGTTAGTTTGTATTGATGAGTTGGAAAAGATGGATCCTCAGGATAGAAGTGCCATGCATGAGGCCATGGAACAGCAGTCAGTTACTATTTCGAAGGCAAATGTTCAGGCAACTTTGAAAGCTCAGACTTCGGTACTTGCAGCTGCCAATCCTAAATTTGGGAGATTTGATCCTTACCAATCAGTTGCTCAACAAATAGAACTTCCTCCTACTTTGATAAATAGGTTTGATATAATTTTTACTTTAAGGGATTTGCCAGATAGGAGTAATGATGAAAGAATTGCAATGCATGTTTTACAACAACATCGTAAAGAGAGCGATATCTCAATAATTGAACCTCCTTTGTTTAGAAAGTATGTGGCGTATTCAAAACAGAGAATTCATCCTGTTTTGAGTGATGAGGCTGTTGAAATTTTGAGAACTTTTTATGTTGAGTTGAGAAATAAACCTGTTTCTTCAGATACTGCAGTTAAACCAATCCCCATTTCTGCGAGACAGCTTCAGGCTTTGATTAGGATGGCGGAGGCGGCTGCGAAATTAAGATTAAGTAAAGTTGTTGAGAGATGTGATGCTGATTCGGCTATTGAGATAATGAAATATTATCTTATGAAAGTTGGTTATGATTATGAGTCTAAGACTTTTGATATTGACAGGGTTGGAAATAAAATGAGTCATTCTAAAAGAAGCAAAATAATGTTGGTTAGAGATGCGATTGTTGCACTTGAGAGTAAGTTGGGTAAGATGATGCCTATTGATGAAGTTAAGAAAGAAGTTTCTGATCAGATTAATGGGAACGATTTCCAGGATGCGATTGATCAGTTGAAAAAAGAGGGAGAATTATTTCAGGAGAAGCCAGGATACATCGGGAGAACAAGTTAATTTTATGGGAAATAAACTAGCTTTCATAGGACCTCATGGAACTGGAAAGACTACTTTAGTTCACGAACTTACTTTTGATTTAAAAAAACGTGGTGTGAATGTATTTCCTCTTGAAGAAGTAGCAAGAACTTCTCCTTTGCCAATAAATGAAAATTCCGTGCCTAAAACTCAGCTTTGGATGATAACAAAACAGATATCTAAAGAAATTGAAAAGGAGAATTTTTATGAGACAATAGTCTGTGATAGAAGTATATTGGATAGTTATTGTTACCATAATTATTTTTTTGGGGAGGAAAAAAGTTGGGAGCCTTTGATTAAAGATTATCTAGGTACCTATGATGAAATTATTTTAGTTCCTATTCGTGAAGGTTATTTGAAAAATGACGGTGTGAGGTCAACTAGTAAGGATTTTCAGAAAGGAATTAATGAATTATTTTTAAAAAATTTGGAGAAGTTTCAAATAAATTATGTGAATTTTAGTGAGAGTGTTATGAGGGAGATATGCGATAAATATTCTCATAAAAACTTATAAACTAGCTAATTTTTTATACAATATAAAAGATGGCAGATCAACAATTTAAGAGGCATGTGGCATATAAACTTAGAATCGGAGATTTATTGATTGGCAAACCTTTTTTGAATGAAGGGAAGTTACAATTTTTAGAATTGGGAGACAAGAAAATTAATAGAGCAAATCTTGTAGGAAATATTGTTGAGAGGTTTGATAGTTCTGGAGATAAGAAATATGTTTTTTTTAAGTTGGATGATGGTTCGGGTCAAATTAGTTTGAAAGTTTTTGGAGATGATGTTGATAAGTTTAAGGAAATAACTCAGGGTAAAACTGTCTTAGTTATAGGTGGTTTGAGATTTTGGAATAATGAGGTTTATATTCAGCCAGAAATAATTAAGGAAAAAGATCCGAAATATCTTTTAGTCAGAAAAATGGAAAGTGAAAAAGAGCGGAATGAAAATGTTAAGCCGATAGAAGGAAATCAAGTTGTTGCATTGAAAGACAAAATATTGGAAATGATAAAGAATTCAGAAGAAGAGGGGGGAATTGAAACAGAAAAAATAATTATGGAAATTAGGGAAACTTCTCCAGAGATGATTAATAAGGAAATTCAGAAATTACTTGAAGAGGGAATTATTTTCGAACCTCGACCAGGAAAAGTAAGATATTTAGGTTAATATTTTTTTGAAATTTTTAATTCTGTTTTGTAAGTTTCTTGGTATTTTTTTACTATTTCTTCTGCAATTGGCAGAGATGATTTATCGTAAACCTCTAACTTTTTTTTGAATCTCATTGCAGGATTTGTATTAAAGCTTATTGTATTACCTTTTTCGTCTACCTTATCTATGTCGATAAATGCTGAATAGTTTTCTAGGCAAAAATTAGATGATCCTTTGAAAAAATCTTCAACAAATTCTAGTTTTTTCTCAATTGAATTTTCCATTCTTTTTTTAGAGAGGTTGAATTTATAAAAATATCTATACAAAAAGGTTATAAATCGGATTATTGTAGATTTTTTATGGATTACGATAAATTATTAGATAAAGCTTACAAAGAAGTTAAACAGGTTAAGAGTAATGGCGATAGGTTTGAAGTTCCGAAAATAGAGGGGCATTTTGAAGGTAGGAAAACTATTTTGACAAATTTTATGCAGATTTCTTCGCATTTAAGAAGGGATGTTGAACATGTTCAGAAATTTCTATTAAAATCTTTGGCTACTTCAGGTTATAGAGAGGGGGATAAGTTAGTTTTGAATAATAAAATTTCTAGTTCTAAGATTAATCCTAAGATTGATGATTATGTTAAAGAATTTGTTTTATGTAAGGAATGTGGAAAACCAGATACTGAGTTGACTAAAGAAGATAGGTTGAATTTTATACATTGTTTGGCTTGTGGTGCTAAACACAGCGTTCGAGGGAAAATATAAAACTTTATAAACGATTTTTCTTTTGGCTTTTCATATAAACAAGGAGGTTAATAAATGGCAATTGAAGGAAGATGCATGAAGTGTAAGGAGCAGAAACCTATGAAGGATGCTGAAATGACGCAGACTTCTAGAGGGGGCTTTATGGCTAAAGGAAAATGTTCTGATTGTGGTTGTGGAATGTGTAAAATAATGTCGAAAGACAACGCAGAGAAAGCAGTTGCAGATGGAGATGCTAAAAAGGCTTATTAAATTTAAGGAGTAAAGTTTTTAACTTTACTTCGATTTTTATTTTTATGTTTGTTAATATAATTCAATCTTATAGAAGTGTAGTCGCAATTTGTGATAAAGAACTTCTTGGAAAGTATTTTGAGGAAGATAAATTTCAGTTAGATGTTAAAGAGAGTTTTTTTAAGGGTGAAGAGAAGAGTGAGGAAGAATTGATTAAAATTTTGAAGGATATGAAAATCGAGGATGCTACTTTTAATATTGTTGGTGAGAAATCAGTTGATGTTGCTTTGAAATCAGGTGTTATTTCTGAAAAGCAGATTGGGAAAATTCAGGATGTACCTTTTGCTTTGATTTTGTTGTAAAAATAAAAAGTGCCTAACAATGCATAATAAAACATTGCTTACCTTCTCCCAAAATCAAACTCTTTCCTCTATCATCTTTTTGGGAAATTCAAAATTCCTGCTTCTATTCGCAACGTTTTATATGCAGTCTCGTTGGTTTTAAACCAACAAATATAAAAACTATATCTTCTATAGAAGCTATAGAATGAAAACCACAATACAAATAAGTTCTGAAACAAAAGAAATGATTAGTTCATTTGGAATGAAAGGAGGTAAAATTGAATAAGTAAAATGAAACAAACTATTACAATAATGTTATCACTAATATTATTATTTAGTATATCATTAGTTTCTGCTAACAACTTACTTGATGTTGATGATACAGGCCAATTCGATATAGATACATCCGAATGCCATTATACATTTGGAGAAAGGATTCAAATGATGTTTACATTTGGTGATGTAAATAAGGCTATAAAGTCTTTAGATAATGCAGAGAAGTATATTGATAAGGCTATTAAAGCAAAGGAAAATGGCGATAATGAAAAGGCTGAAAAATATTTTAAAAGGTATTATTTTCACTTTGAAGAATCTGGAAATAAATTAGAAGATGTAGATAGGGATTCTGTTAGTGAAAAGAAAAAGCAACAAATCATAACTAAAGCTGAAAATTCATTAGGTAAAGCAATAAACTATATGCTCGGAGGAGATATGCTTAATGGTGTTGGAAATATGTTTAGTGGTATGAATAATACAAACCAACCTGCTACGGGTGGTTTAATGGCTGGAGATATGTTAGAATAATAATATATTTTTTATTTTTATTTATTATTTAATTTAATATAACCATTTATAAATAGTAGAATATTTATAATTAGAATAAAATGAAAGGAGGGGAGATAGAAGAAGGAGGAAAAAAGGAAGAATTAAGACAATTTTTGATGCCTTCTGATGAATATGTTTCTTTAGACGAGTTTGAACAAGAGGTTAATAAAAAATGGCCAAAGTCGAAATAATTAATTCTTTGGCAAAAGAAATTCAAAAAAAGTTTAAAGAAGAATAACATAAAATAATAAAATTATTGAGAAGTCTTGAAAAAAACCAAAAAAAGGAAAATTAATAGGACAATTTTCAGGTTTTGCTGTGAAAGAATTAAAATATAAAAAATTCAGATTTTATTTTCTTACTGATGGATATAAATTAAATGTCCTTTCCAAAGAAGAATTAACTGATTTATTGATGAAATTTGTAAGAATGTCTGACAAAAAATCACAACAAAAAACAATAACTGAAATAAAAAAGATTCTGATTAAAATTGGTCCTCATGGTTTCTAGAGAGATTACAAATTAATAAAATATCTTGTAAAGACTTATAAATCTCTTAATTCTTAATTTGTTATGGCGAAATCAGCAAAACAACAGGAAGCGGAAAGACCGAAAGTTACTCGTGCGCCGTTGCCGAAGGAAGGACAGGTTCTTGGAATTGTTGAACAAAGACATGGTGGAAACAAAATGCAGGTTAGTTGTCTTGATGGAAAATCTAGAAATTCAAGAGTTCCTGGAAGGTTAAGAAGGAGGTTATGGCTTAGACCTAATGATGTTGTTATGGTTGAACCTTGGGATTTAGATGATACTAAGGCAGACATTTTGTTAAAATATAATTCTGCACAAGTTCAGTGGTTGAGAAAGAATGGATATTTAGAACAAGAAGAAGAGGAATTCTAATGAGAAAGCTTCTAGTAGAAAAAATTCCGAGAATAATTAAAGCAAAGAAAAAACTTAGAAAGGAATTGGGGGTTAAAATTTCTAATCGGGGAAAGGAAGTTTATTTGGAAGGTTCTGGAGAGGATGAGTTTTTTGCGGAAAAGGTGATTGAAGCGATTGATTTTGGTTTTTCGATTTCTCATGCTTTGAGAATTAGGGAAGAAGATTTGGATTTTGAGAGATTAAATATTAAAGATTATACTAAGAGTAAAAATTTAGAAAGAGTTAGAGGAAGAATTATCGGAAAAGAGGGAAAAGCTTTGAAGGTGCTTTCTGATTTGACTGATTGTTTTTTTGAGATGAAAGATAATGAGGTGGGGATTATTGGTTACCCTGAAAATATTGAGAATGCTCAGAAAGCAATTATCCAACTTGCGCAGGGAGCAAAGCATGGTCATGTTTATGCTGGATTAGAAAAGAATAGGCCTTTTCCGGTTGAGGATTTAGGTTTGAAAGATAAATAAAACGCCCCGGGTAGGACTTGAACCTACGGCCTAACGGTTAACAGCCGTTCGCTCTAACCAACTGAGCTACCAGGGCTTAAAATTTTTAGATTAAATTCTTATTTAAAGGTTTCTGAGGCTTAACTTTAAATATATCTTTTTCTAAGTTAAAATATGGAAGTTGACGAGGCGATTAAATCCCGAAAGAGTGTTAAGGATTATTTGAGAAAGAAGCCGGATTGGAGAGGTATTTTAGAAGCTATAGATTCTGCACGATACGCCCCTATGGCAGGTAATAATTTTTCTTTACAGTTTATTGTTGTTGATGACCCGAAAAAAATAGCGAAATTTGCTGAGGCGGCACAACAAGATTTTGTGCAGGATGCAAAATATGTCGTGGTTGTTTGTTCTAATCCTTCGAGAACGATGAACCTCTATAAAGAAAGAGCAAGTAAATATTTGAAGCAACAGGCAGGAGCTGGAATTCAGAATTTTTTATTAAAGTTAAATGATTTAGGATTATCAACTTCTTGGGTTGGACATTTTTTGGAAGAGGAGGTTAAGTTCTTACTTAAAATTCCGGATGAAATTGAGGTAGAAGCTTTGTTTCCGATTGGATATGAAGATAAGAAAAAGAAATCAAGACAGAAAAGAAAAACCGATTTAGATAATATCTTATTTTTTAATCAGTATGGAAATAAAAAGATGAATACTCCAAAGAAATTGGATAAATAAGTAAATCATAATCTTTTTAAAGTAACTTTCTTCTAATTTATTATGGAATTGAAAATTATTAAAGATGAGAAAGATTCAATTGAAGTAGAATTAGATAACCTTACTCTTGTTGAGGTTTTAAGAGTTTATTTAAATAAAGATTCTAATGTTGATTTTGCTGCTTGGAGAAGAAAACACTTAACTGAAAATCCACTTCTTACTGTTAAGGGAAAGAATCCTAAAAAAGCAATAAAAGATGCTGTTTCTATGGCTACAAAAGATTTGGATAAAGCCGAGAAAGAATTTTCTACTTTAAAATAATAACATTTAAAAGTAATCTATTTTTAATCTTTTTATGAAAAATGTATGTTATGGACTTAATAATTTTGAGTTTAGATTTTCGTCATTTGAGCTTAGTAATTTGAAATCTAAGGGAACTTTGGGCAGAATTGAATTGTTTGATCCTAAAGACAATAATCTTGATAAATTTGTTGAGATAAAATATTCTAATAAAAGATCTATTTTCTCGAGAGGAATTTTCTTTAATCCTAAAGATGGATTGAAAAATTCTGATTTTTTGGAAATTTCTTTAACTAATAAGCCTCTTAAAGTTTTGAATGATAAAAACTTTTATCATTTTTATGGGAATGGGATGCACATTACGTTCCGAAGGGACAATAATTTTTATTAAAGTAGTTTTTGTTGAAAATTTATGGAAAAAATATCTACCGGAAGTTATGATTTGAATAAGTGGTTGTATGGAGGTTATGAAAAAGGGATAACTAGTATGATTGCTGGTCCTGCTGGTTCTGGAAAAACGAATTTTTGTATTCTTGCGGCTTGTAGTCAGGCAAAGAAAGGCAAGAAGGTTATTTTTATTGATTCGGAGGGAGGATTTTCTTTGGGGAGGGTTAAGCAAATTGTCGGGAGTGAAAATTATAAAGAGATTTTAGAAAATATTTTGTTGTTGGAGCCGACTTCTTTTGAGGAACAGAAGAAAGCTTTTGATACTCTTGTTAAGAATGTTAAGAAAGGTCATGTTGGCTTGATTGTTGTGGATAGTATGGCGATGCAGTATCGTTTGGAGTTGGGTGATGCTGTTACGATGAAGAAAGATGAAAGGATAAAAGAAGTTAATCGTGAGGCTGCGAAACAAATGAAACTGCTTTCGGAAATTTCTAGAAAACAAGATATCCCCATTTTGATTACTAATCAGGTTTATGAGTCATTTGTTAATCCAGAGGATTGGAAGAAAGGTGTTCGGGGAGATGTTCATGTTGTTGGAGGGGATTTGTTTAAGTATTGGTGTAAATGTATTATTGAGTTGAGAATTGAAAGAGGTAAAAGGAAGGCTATTTTGATGAAGCATCGAAGTCTTCCTGAGAAGGAAATTAGTTTTGAGATTAAGGATTTGGGTGTTTTTAGGAGGGGGTTTTTATGAAGAATCAGCTTGAAAGTTATCTTAAGGATAAAAAGAAAAAATATGGCAAGTATCTTTTAGGAGCTTGGGTTTGCTGGCAGATTACAAAAGGAGTTCTAGTGTATGACTATTTGGAAGAGGCGTTTGTTGATAAAATGAAGGCAACTTATAACAAATTAGATAATGAAATTAGGAAAGGATTTAATTTTCATAGATATTTTGAGCATTGATTTTTAAATTTTATTGAGTTTGTTTGGGAAAGACTTAAAAGAGTGTCTTTTTTGGTTTTTGTATGGCTGTTGAAAAAGGCGACAAAATAAAGGTAGAATATGAAGGTAAATTCGATTCTGGAGAAGTTTTCGATACTACGACTCATGGAGATCACTCCCATCCGCTTGAATTTGTTGTTGGAAGTGGACATGTTATTAAAGGGTTTGAAGAAGCTGTTGAAGGCATGAATGAAGGTGATGAGAAGGATTTTAGTATTGAACCAGAGGAAGCTTATGGAAGATATAATGAAGAGTTGAAGAGAGAATTTCCTAGAGAACAGATTCCTTTACAACAAGAACCTCAAGAGGGAATGGTTTTGGCTTTTAATACTCCAGATGGAAAACAATTTCCTGCGAAGATTGTTAGTTTTGACGATAAAACAATTACTTTTGATTTGAATCATCCTTTGGCAGGTCAGAAATTGAATTTTCATATAAAGATTGCTGGAGTTGAAAAGGGTTCTGAAAAACCCGCTGAAGAAGGGAAGAAAGACGATTTGGAAGATATAGCTGAGTAGAAAGTTTTTTAAAATAGTTCTTTTTGGAGATTTAATGGTAAAGCGAATTGAAGAAACAACGGGACTTTATCTTGATAGTGGCGTTTTGAGTTACGATAGAGTTAGAGAGAATGTTATTAATAATACGTTAAATTTATCTAATGCAGGATATTTTTGTCATTGGGAAGGCGATTTAATTTTGAATTTTATAGGTGAATCTAAACATCCTGGATTTTATAGAACTGGAAAATCTTTTTTTCAGACGATGTTTGGAGATGGTAAAATGTTGTTTAATCTTGATATTCTGAAAAAGGATAATAAGGCAAGTATTTATGGGAATGACCATACTCGTGGTATGACTCCTCAGGAGATGAAAAAGATGGTTAAACCTTTTGAAGATGTAACCGGAATTCCTTTGAATTTGAAAGATGTTTCTGAATTTGTAAGTCTTTATTCTGGTAAGAGTGAGTAATACTTAGTATGACTGAGTCATACCGAAGTTTTTTAAGTTTTGAATTCTTTATTTTTTTATGGTTGAGAAGAAAATTAGTATTTCATTGAGAAAAAATATTTTTAATAAATTAGAAAAAGAAGCAAGGGATAAAGGATTGAGTCGTTCTGATGTTATTGAATTGGCTTTGCGTGATAGGAATGTTCAGAGTAAAAAATGGATGCTTGGTTTTCTTGGGTTTATGAGTTTTCAGGGTTTGAGGTATTTTCAGGATGGAAACTGGATTCATTTAATTTGGTTTATTTGGGTAGTTTGGTTTGTTTGGTTTTTTAAGAAAAGATAATTTATTAAATAATTTTATTTTAGTTTTGTTATGGAGTTTTTGACTATTGTATTTTTAGTTGTATTTTTGATTGGTTTGGCTGTTGCTTTTTGGCTTGGTAAGAGATTTGGTTCTTTTAGGAAACATCGAGAGTGGGAGAAGAATTTGCCTACTTATAGGAAGGAAGCGATTGCTAAATCGCGTGCTGTTTTGGGAGGGCAGTTTAGTGAGAATCTTGCTCCTTATTTGCCTAATTTCCCGTATTTGCCGACGGAGTGTAGGTTTTTGGGGAAGCCGACAGATTTTATTGTGTTTAAGGGAATGGATAATAAGAAAATTGAGGAAGTTGTATTTGTTGAGGTTAAAAGTGGGAAGTCGCGGTTGTCTTCTCAAGAGAAAAATTTGAAGGAAGCGATTGACAATAAAAGAGTTAAGTTTGAAGAGTATAGAGTTGATGAGGGAGTTACTGGGATAAATGATAACTAAATCAAATTATTTAATAGGTTTGCAGTGTCTGAAGTGGCTTTGGATTGAGAAGAATGATAAACGGAGGATTCCTGAGGTTAGTGAGATTGAGAAGGCGAAGTTTAAGGAAGGGGAGTTGGTTGGAGAGTATGCTAAGAAATGTTTTCCTGAGGGGATTGATTTGTCTGGTTTTGGTTTTAATGAGAATATAGAGAAGACTAAAGAGGCTTTGGGAAAGAGAGTTCCGCTTTTTGAGGCAGGGTTTTTGGTTGATGGTGTTTTTTCTCGTGCTGATGTTTTAGTTCCTGTTGGAGATGAATGGGATATTGTTGAGGTTAAGATGGGAACTAAGGTTAAGAGTATTAATGTTTCAGATGTTTCTTTTCAGAAGTATGTTTATGAGAAGGCTGGTTTGAAGATTCGGAAGTGTTTTTTGATGCATGTTAATAATGAGTATTTTAGGAAGGGAGAGATTGTTCCTGAAGATTTTTTGGTTAGGACAGATATTAGTGAAGATGTTGAGAAGGAGATTTTAGGAATTGAGGAGAGGATTTCTAAAATGTTTGAGATTATTGAAGGTGAGGAACCTGAATTTTGTGTTGATGATTTAATTACGATGGAGTATGATAATATTGTGAGGGATGAGTTTTTTGATTCTCTTCCTGAGGATAATATTTTTCAGTTTCAGAGAATTTTGACTAAAAAAGCTGTTCAGTTGTATAAGGAAGGAATTGTTTTAATGAAGGATGTTCCTGATTCTGTTAAGTTGAATGATAAGCAGAAGATTCAGAGGTTGCTTGCTGAGAGAGGTGGGAAGAATGTTGATAAGGAAAAAGGGAAAATAACTTATGGCTTTGCAAAATATTTGAGAGATGCTTTACCTAATGCGTCTTTTA